>CAUUWI010000001.1:0-55639 GCA_963548925.1 uncultured Leptotrichia sp.
CTTATCTGTTTTCCTATTACTCACAGACAAGAAATATAATATCATATTTAATTTTGTTTGTCAACAACTTTTATAAAAAAATTTTGAGTTTCTTTAAAATTTATTATTTTTTACATTTTTATTACTATTATTTTCTGCAATCCATTCAATTCATGTTCAATTTCGTCATTTGCCAATATTTTCATAGTAACTCTATTTGAATAATTCTTTTCAAATATTTCTATTCCAAATTTTTGTGTATTTGCATTTAAAAAAGTTTCTATTTCTGAAGTATATTCATAATCATAATCCAGAATGAAAATGGATTTTTCCACATATTCTACAATTTCTGCCTCATTAACAGCTAATTTTGCAGTCTTGGCATAATTTCTTATAAGCCCCCCTGCACCTAGTTTTATCCCACCAAAATATCTCGTTGCAACTATTGCCACATTATACACATCCAGAATATTAAGTATTTCCGCCATCGGTTTTCCCGCTGTATTGCTTGGCTCTCCATCATCATTATATTTAAAATATTCCTGTCCATTTTCCATAACCCTGTAAAGCGGCACATTGTGAGTTGCATTTGGATGTATCTTTTTTATTGAATCAATAAACTTTTCTGCTTCATTTACTGTCGAAACTGGCTTAATATACCCAATAAACTTCGATTTTTTTTCTTCAAATTCAATTATTGTTTCCTTTTGTACAGTTTTCAAATTATTCCTCCTTTCTTTTTATTAAACTGCTTTTTATAAATTTAAAAGATATTACCATGTTATCATAAAAACAAAACTCAGACAACTTATTTTTCAATTAAGCTCATCTGAGTTTCTATAATTTTTATTGAGTTATTGGCTGTATCTGTACATGTCCTTTCAATTGTTTAAATTTATTTGTATTTGCGAATTTCTTTTGAATTCTCTCATAATCTACATCTGTCAACTTTTTAGCTTCTGCTCCATCCGAAAACATATTTTTCATAAATATTGCTGCTTCAACTGTGCCAAATACTTCTATATCATCTTTTTTATTATCTTCCAACGCTTTTTCGGAAACTTTTATATTTTCAATATCATTTATATAATCATCAACAAGTCTGATTTTGTTTCCTGTTTCTAAATATCCTTCAGCTTTTTTCCTAAAATTACTCAAAACTTGTGCATATTCCTGACTATTTAATTCTTTTGTATTCCTTTTTATAGTATCTGTTTTTTTCACATTTTGATTTTTCCCAATTTTATTCGTTGTTTTTGCATTTCCAATATAGCTTATGCTCATTAAAAGTAATACAGCTCCAATTAATTTTCTACTTTTTTTCATTTTTACCAATTCTCCTTTTCATTTTAATATTTTGCTGTTTTATAATAACTCAAAATTCTAAATTTTGTTATTGAATATCCTTTTATTTTTCTTAAACTTTACGTTTCACTTTTAGTTTTGATATTTTACACAGCAAAAATTAACTTTTTATATGATTTTGACTTTCTTTTTGAGATTTCTCATTTTTTTCTTTTTCCTGTTTCTTTCTATTTTCGAAAATTTCATCCAACAACTTAATTACTCTTGTGTTTTCAAAATCTTTTCTATACTTATTTACAATATTTTCATCTGCAACTGCCATCATTTGAGCAATTGATAAATAAATTTCAAGTTCTGCTTCTTCATTAAAATATACGTCTTCATAAGTTACATCTTTTGTTGAAACGTTTTCCAGATAATATTTTACTGCACTTTCAACACCATAATTCATCATATTTTTTGTTATTTTTGCTTCAGCAATTTTTAATTGATACCCTCTCACATAATCATCAGATATTCCAAATTCTTTCTGATTTTTACCTACTTTAAAATAATCAATTATTCGTTGATATTTATCAATTTCATCCTTTTGCTCCTTTAACATGTCTTTTCCGTTATTCAGAATTTCTTTTACACTTTCTGAATACTTTTGCATTTCACTCTCGTTTTCTTCTTCCTCTACCAAATCATCTTTATCACTTTTTTCATTTTTAATAATCCCTTTTTTGTCATCATAAGAAAATCCATTTGGCAAATCATTTGCATGGTTATTATTATCAGTGTCAGAGCCTTCATCAATCAAAAATTTTCCCAATGTATCTATAAACAGAATTATATCTAGATTATTGTCTACAATATTGATTAAATCAAAAATGACCGTTCCCTTATAATTTTTTTTCAATAAATTATAATATTTTTTTTTGCTTTTCTCATCGCCTTTTAGCTTGTAATAAGTCCATTCATTTGACAATTTATCAAATTTTGACCAATATGGCGTAATTTTATCCATATATTCCCTTGCTTTTTTAAAATCTTTTTTTTCTCCTACCATGTATGCAGAAGCAATAATTGTCCCCAATGTATCATTTCTTTCGTCTTTCTGAAAAATTTCCTTTAATCTTGTAAAATTTTCATTTTCTTCTCCATCTTCAGTATAAAAATCCTTTCCATCTTTCATATCATATTGAAATTTTATTGTTTCATCAATAACTTCCTGTTTTATTCCAATTTTTGAAAGTTTATCCTGAGTTAATTCTGCTCGTGTATACGCTGATAATTCGTAACTTAAAGTTAAAAAGAATGGCAATGACAACGATATAAAAATTTTTTTCATAGTTCCTCCTACAATAAATATAAACTACACTTTTTAATTTAACATTTTTGACAAAAAATCCTTATCTTTTTCAATTTCACTTTGAATTTTTTTCCCAATCCAGCTATCTTCTAATTTTACCCCATTTGATATTTTCAAAAATTCTTCAGAAATTTGTTCATTCATTATTACAACATTATAATACAGCACCACTTCAGCTCGAAGATTGTAATTTCTGACTTCCTCACTTACACTATCATCCGTAATGTTATTCAAATATTCTGTAACGGCCTGTTTTATTTCTCCCTTATTAAAGTAAGCGTGTATTTTGTTCAAATAATAAGTCAGCTTCATAAAATAATATTCTTCGTCAGAAACTCCCACTCTTTTTCTATCATTTTCATTTTTTAATAATTCCAGAATTTTTCCTGTGAGTAATTGCTTTTCATTTAAATCTTTTGTAACAAAAAGTTTTGATAACGTTATTATAATTGGATCTTTATATTTTTTTGAAATTTCATTCATATATTTCTCAAAAGTTCCAATATCATTATTATCCAAAGCATACATCATCTTTGAAAATGTTTTTTCATATTCATACGGCGTATATTTTTCAAATAAATCTAAATATTTTTTATAATTTCCACTTATTTTAGTTTCAAAAATTGTAACTAAAGCTTGTGAAACTATATAATTTCTTTCATCTTTCTGAAGTAATCTTTCTAGCTTTTTTACTCTCTCTCGAATAACTTTTTCGTCATCTTCAAAATATCGGGTATCTCGAATTTCATAATTAAGTGCTATTGTTTCATCTATTAATTCCTGTTTTACTCCAAGTTTTGACAACGTTTGCTGAATTTTTTCTTTTTGCGTAAATGCGGATATTTCAAAATTTATCATTAAAAATATTCCTAAAATCAAAAACAATCTTTTCATCTTTACCACATCCTTAAAATTTTGTAAAAGCATTTTCTGCGATGCAATATCAAATTTGATTTAACACTATATTATATCCCATATTTTTGATTTTTAAAAACCTTTTTATTAATATTTCTAATTATTTTAAAATATTTCCAAATTTTTTTAAATTCAACTGATAAAAATTAAACAAATCAAAATTTAAACAAAATGGCTGTAATTCTTAAAAAGTCAAAACAATGTTTATTCCAGCTAATTTAAGAAAAAAATCTGCAATCGTTAAAAATCCCTGTGCCAAAACCGTACTTCCTAGATAAACAATCACAAATATAATTAAAATCCCGTATTTTTCAATTTTATTATAAAATTCCATAACTTTTTTTCCAGAAAAAGAATAAATTATTCTTCCTCCATCCAACGGTGTTATCGGTATCAAATTAAACAATCCAAGTAATAAATTTATTAAATAGGTATATAGAAGAATTGTCATAAATACATCTTCAGTATCCAAATATTTTCCCATAACTTTTAATAAAACAAGTGAAATTGCAGAAATAATAAAATTTACAACTATTCCCGCAATCGCAACACAAAACAGCCCACTTCTAGAGGGTTTCAAATTATCAAAATTTACTGGAACAGGCTTTGCCCATCCCACTAGAAATTTAAATCCGCTTAAAAGTATTAAAATCGGCAAAATTATTCCTGTCAAATCCAAATGCTTTAAAGGATTTAATGTAATCCTTCCAGCTCTTTTTGCAGTATCATCGCCAAATTTATAGGCTACATATCCGTGTGCCACTTCGTGAAATGTCATTGACACCACAAACACAGCAAGTGAAATTATCATACTACTTGAAATTTCCACAACAAAAAAAATTTTTGCAACAAAATAAATAATAATTGTAATAATAATCCCAAATTTTATTTCTGAATATTGAGGATTCATAATTTTAAACCTATCATAATATTCTTGTATTTTTTTCACAAAATTTCCTTTCCCAAAATAAATTTTTAATTATTTATTTTTCTTTAAATTTCCACTTCTATATCTTTTTTCCCAAATACCATACCAATTTTCACAATATTATCGTAAATTTTTTTCAATTTTCCTTTTTCTTCCCAAGTTCATCACCCAATTTATTTGTTATTTAAGTCAATTATACCAAATTTTCCTAAAAATAACAAAGTATTTTAAAAAAAGCGACAGAGTAAAAATTTTAGAGGTAGTTTTTTTTATGAATTTTTCAAACAAATAAATTTTAAGTTTTTGATAAAAAAATCTATTTAAAATTAATTTTTTTTGAGATACCCATGATAGAAGTTTTTTATTTGTTCCCAAAAACTTTATTCCATCTAAAAAAAGCAGTCAAAAAAAGTTTTGTTGTATTGTTTATACTAAACCCCATTTGAATAACGAACTTATTATAAACTTTTTTAGTAATGGATAAAAGCCTAATATTTTAATATAATTTTCGCTTTTTAAACGGGGAATAGTATTAATAACTGCCCCTAAATATTTTACTCCATCAATAGAAAATTTGTAATTGCAAAAAATGTCATATTATATTATAATAAACATATGTAATTCTCGAAAATTAGTAAAAAAACTGAAATTTTGATTAACAATTTTCAGAAAGGAAAATAATGGAAAAACGATATTTTGAAAGTTTTGATAATAAAAAAATTCCTTATTTATTTTTTGAATCAAAAAAGAAGAAATATAAAAATAATGTTGTGATATTTCATGGAATGATAGAGCCAGTTGACAGATATGTTGAGTTTGGAAATTTTTTAGCTTCTAATGGATATAACGTATTTGTTATGGAAATTCGTGGACATGGGGAGTTGAAAAAAGATAATATTGGTGATTTTGGAAAAGGTGGGATAAAATCTGTTTTTAAAGATATTGACATCTTTTTTTCAAAAATTTTGAGCCAAATTGGAACAAATCCCAATAATACTACAATTTTTGGACATAGTATGGGTTCTTTGATTGGAATAAAATGGGGAATTAAGAATAATTATAAATATTTTATTTTATCAGGATTCCCTTTGAAAAAACAATTAGAAGTTACAGGTGGAAATATTGTGGCTCTTTTGGAAAGGATGATTTTCAAAAAAATTTCTATATTTAACAAAGTTTTTAGCAAATGGAATGAAAATTTTGAACCAAATAAAACAAAATTTGATTGGCTAACACGAAATGAAACTGAAAATAAAGAATACGAAAATAATGAACTGTGTGGCTATCCTGTTACACCAAAATTCTTTTCTGGAATTTTTTCTACAATGAGATTTATTAACAAAAATTATAAAAGATTAGACGAATATACAAAAATATTGACAATTTATGGAACGGATGACAAAGTAATTGATATTGAGTATATTAACAAAATTTTTAATTCCTTGCGAAAGAAAAAAAGAAGAATAAATATTCTTGAAAACAAAAATGGGAGGCACGAATCCCTTAATGAAACAAATAAACACGAGATTTATGATGAAATTTTAAAATGGCTAAATTCAAAAGATTTTTAATTTATAATAAAAAATTTAAAAAAATTGCAAAAAAGAATAAATTTTTATCAAAAAATATGATATAATTAAGGAAGTTAATTTTAAATAGGAGGAAAAATGGGAGCATTTGATTTTGTAAAAATATTTAGAGTAAATAAAAGTATCTCAATAGATTTGGGAACTGCGAATATACTAATTTATGATAAACAAAGAAAAAAAATAGTATTAAATGAGCCATCTGTGGTTGCAAGAGATAGAAAAACTGGAAAATTAATCGCAGTTGGAAGAGAAGCCAGAGAAATGTTAGGTAAAACTCCCGATAGCATTCAAGCTATCAAACCTTTGCAAGACGGAGTTATTGCGGACATTGACTCAACAAAGGAAATGATTACATACTTTATTCATAAAATTTATGGAAATTCATTATTTAAACCTGAAGTAATGATTTGTGTACCAATTGAAGTTACAAGTGTGGAAAGAAAAGCCTTGTTTGATGCAGTAAAAGGTGCGAAAAAAACATACATTATTGAAGAAGGAAGAGCGGCTATTATCGGTTCAGGAGTGGATATTTCACAACCAGAAGGAAGCATGGTAATTGATATAGGTGGAGGTTCTACAGACATCGCTATTTTATCGCTTGATGAAATTATAGCAAGTAAATCGATAAGAATTGCTGGAAATAAATTTGATGAAGATATTGTAAAATATGTTAAGAGAAAATACAATTTGTTAATCGGTGACAGAACTGCGGAAAAAATTAAGAAAGAATTAGGTTCAGCCTTAAAATATCAATCACCTGACATTATGGAAATTAAAGGAAGAGATTTGGAAACTGGAATCCCTAATACTGTTGAAGTAAATGCAAATGAAATTTATGAAGCAATTGAAGATTCTTTATTTCAAATTGTAAACTCTACAAAAGAAGTTCTTGAAAAATGTCCACCTGAACTGGCGGCAGACATTTTGGACAACGGAATTGTAATGACTGGTGGAGGTTCACTAATCAAAAACTTTATTGATATGATGGAAAAAGAAGTTGGAATCAAAGTGTTCTTATCTCCAAATCCATTGGATTCAGTAGTTTTAGGTGGAGGAGCCGCATTTGACAACAAGAAATTATTAAGAACTCTTCAAATGAAAGAAAATTAATATTTGTTGTTAATTTAAAAAAAGAGAAAATGAGACAAAATGAAATTACAGGAAATAACTGAAAAATTTAAAAATGAAATAAATCAGGATAAAATAAGTGCAAGTTACCTCTTTTACGGCGATAAGAGAGTTGACTTGTTTTCTTATGCACTAATGTTTTCAAAAATAATTATGACAAAGGATGTGCTGAATGACTCTGAAAAAGAAAAAATAGGACGACTTATTGACAATTTCCAGCATCCTGACATTGAAATAATAAATAAAAACAACGAAAATATAAAAATTGATGAAGTGCGGGAAATTATCTATTCATCAATAGAATCTTCCTTCAATTCACCAAAAAAAATATTTATCCTGTGCGGAATCGAAAATTTGCGAAAAGAATCTTCAAACGCACTTTTAAAAATTTTGGAAGAACCTCCGCAAAACGTATACTTCATACTTCTATCAAGAACATTAAATATCATTTCCACAATAAAATCCCGTACAATCAAATTTCACCTTTCTGGAATGAACAATGATGAACTGGGAGTCAGCAAAGAAATTTATTATTTTTTTGACGGAAATGAAAATGATATTTTGGAATTTAAGAGGCAAAATCTCTCACTTGATGATATTGAATTTAAAATTAATACTGTGGAAGATATTTTGCAAATTATTTTTGAGATGAAAAATTATACAATTGGGGAACTTGTTATAAAAAATAATCTGGATTTAACGATAAAATATAATAAAAGTGTTGAATTGCTGGCACGTCGAATACGTTTATGGGATATTGAAAATGTGTATTTTTTTATAAATGAAATTGAAAATGAACTAAAAAAGGAAAAGGAATTTCTGATAAGTTTTCTTTCAAAAATCATTATAAATGTTAAGCATTCTGTGGAAGCGTATGAATTGAAAAAATTGATAAATTTGAAAAATAGCATTAAGAACAATGTAAATGTGAAAAGTGTGATTTTTAACTTTTTTGATATTTTACAAAATTCTTAAAATTGAGAGAATAAAATTAATAAAAATTCAAACATATTTACAATTTAATTTTTATCCTTTACTACCGGAACCCAAAGTTCCATTTCATAATTTGGATTGTACATATTAAACTTCAAAATCAGGTGTTCCAGCGTGTTGTCTATAACCTTGTTGTGGAAAAAATGTCCCTATCACATATTTCCAGCCTTCGTGAATACAATTTGGAACACTCCCTTTCAATTTCACTACAGCATATTCAGATTCAGGGACTTCAAGAATACTCAGTCCTAAATCTTTTGCCTTGTCAGTATTTTGAGCATCATATCCAGCCATATAGCTTACTGTATGCTTGCTTTCAGGATTTTCTTTTTCATTTTTCTCGATTTCATAGCATGCTCCATAACTTTGTCCATTTCCTAAACTTTCCAATTTTTCCTCAGATACTTTCTTAAAAAGTTTGTCCCAGACATTAGGAAAATCACCGCCTTCTTCAACTCTTTCTGCCACGCCTGCAACTTTAAAAGCCGATTTTTTCATAATTTTGATGTCCATGTTTTTTCCTCCTTCAACACTTAAAGATAATCTTATAGGAGAAAAAATTTGAAATGCACTTCCTTTCCTGACTTCCTTTGGCGTATGTCCATGAAATTTTTTGAATGCCAAAGAAAATGAATCTTGAGATTCATAGCCGTATTTAAAGGCTATTTCTATTATCTTTTTCTCAGTTTCACGTAAATCTATCGCAGCACAGCTTAACTTTTTAAAGCGAATATACTCACTTAACGGATAATCCACCATAATTGAGAACATTCTACTAAACAGCGGATATGAATATCCAGAAAGCAATGCAATTCTTTCTCTCGTCAATTCTATCAGTCAAGGTATCTTCGATATATTTCATCGTTTCATTAAATGCCTTAATCATAGTTGATCTTCTTTTTATGCACAGAGTTATTATATCATAGTTCTTGAATATATTGTACTCTAAAATTTGTAAATTTAAAAGTTTTAGAAGTATTTTCTATGATAATGTTATTCATCTCACAGATAGGGTCACGAGTGTTCTAACACTATTCATAAATTATTTTGATGCTTTCAGTATTTATCTAGCTATTTATATTAATTTTTTTATTTCATGTTATATTTATTCATTAATTTTGAAGTTGTCATATTGTCCTTTATGTCGTCTATCAGATTAAAAATTTTTTCTCTTGAATCTTTTACAATTTCTTTTTCTTCAGGTGAAAGTTTTCCCAGCACGAATCCAATTGTTTCTTCTTTTGTCTTAGGTTTTCCAATTCCAAACTTTATTCTGATAAATTCATTTCCTACATGAGAAATAATAGACTTTATTCCGTTATGTCCGCCAGCACTTCCATTTTGCCTGATTTTTAATTTTCCAAATGGCATATCCATATCGTCATAAATCACAAAAAGCTCTGTTTTAGGGTCAATTTTAAAAAATCTGACTGCTTCTCCAACAGCTTCTCCGCTTAGGTTCATAAAAGTAACAGGTTTTTGGTAAAATACCTTATTATTGTTATAATTAGTCTGTATGAAAAGTGATTTAAACTTTTCTCTCATATCTGTTATATTTTTTTCCTTCAGATATTCATCAATAAATATAAATCCAATATTATGTCTAGTTAATTTATATTGTTCTCCTGGATTTCCCAGCCCAACTATTAATTTCATTAAAGTTTTTTCTCCTTCTTTATTATTTTTCTTCATAAATTATACCAAATTTATAAACGAAATACAAAAATAATAATTTAGCAAAAAGTTTAAAAATGAGATAGCTATTAAATAAAATTTAATTTTTAAAAATTTAGAGCTAGGATTTCATAAAATAAATTTGAATAATAAGCATATGTTATGATATAATAATGATAAGCTGTTAATAAAATTGGAGAAAAAATGATAAAATTAATTTTACTGGATGTAGATGGAACACTTACCAATGGTGGGATTTATCTCGGAAATAGTGGTGAAGAACTGAAAAAGTTTAATGTAAAGGATGGTTATGCCATTGTAAATGCACAAAAAGTGGGCATAGAATTTGGAATTATTACAGGCGCTGAATCTGAACTTTTAAAAAATCGTGCCAAAAAATTAAAAATCAAGTATCTGTATCAGGAAATTTCTGAAAAAACTCTTGTTCTAAAAGAAATAATGAAAAATTTAAATTTAAAGAAAGAAGAAATTGCCTATATGGGTGATGACCTGAATGATATAAAAATTATGAAAATGGCAGGATTCTGCGGGACTCCTTTGGACGGAGCAAATGAATTAAAGAAGTTTGCTGACTTTATTTCCACCAAAAATGGCGGAGATGGGGCAGTGCGGGAATTTATAGAAACTATTTTAAAAAAGGAAAATTTATTTCAAGAATTTTTGGATAATGTTGAATAATGTTCTCAAAATGGCTAAAAAGATTTAAAATTAAAATAAAAAATATAAAAACTTATTTTTAGGAGGAATAATGGCAATAAAATATTTGGATGCCAAAAGATTAAAATTAGTATTTACTGGTGGCGGAAAATGGGTTACAAAGCACGAAGACTTATTGAATGAATTAAATGTTTATCCTGTACCTGATGGTGACACGGGAAGCAACATGTCAATGACATTAAATTCAATGATAAATGCTTTGGAAAAAATGGATGACAAAATAAAAATGCCCGAGCTGATAGAAGTTGTTGAAGAAGCTGTATTAATGGGAGCTAGAGGAAATTCGGGAACAATTTTGTCGCAAGTAATTACAGGATTTTTAAAAGGGATTGGGGGAAAAGTAAAATTATTACCAGTCGATGTAGCAAAGGCTCTTGTAAGTGCCAAAGAAACTGCTTACAACGCGGTAAGTGAACCAATTGAAGGAACAATGCTTACTGTAATTAGAAAAATTTCGGAAAAGGCGACTGAATGTGCAGATAAATTTGAGGATTTAGTGGAATTTTTAAAGGAAATTGTGGATGCTGGAGAAAAAGCTGTGGAAGAAACTCCTGAAATGCTGCCAAAATTAAAGGAAGCAGGAGTAGTAGATGCCGGTGGAAAAGGATTGTTTTTCTTTTTTGAAGGATTTTACAAAGTTACGACAGAATTAAATTTACTGGCTGAACTTCAGAAAGCTCAGGTAAAAGAGAATGAATTTGACAAGACAATTGCAAATATTGATCATGACCCTGAAAGTATCCGTTTCCAATATTGTACAGAGTACATTATTTTGAATGGAGACTTTGATACAGATGAATATAAAAAGCGTGTACTGGAATTAGGAGATTCTGCTGTATTCGCACAAACTTCCAAAAAATTTAAGACACATATTCACACAAATCATCCTGGAAAAGCGATGGAAATCGCATTGGAATATGGGCCGCTTGAGAAAATGAAAGTAGAAAATATGAAACTGCAGCATGATAATTTACAAATTTTTAGTGAAAAGGATGAAGCTAAAATTTTTGCAAATACAAAAATTGACAAAACAAAAGCTGCTTTTGTAATTTTAGCAGATTCAGAAAATTTAAAGGATGAATTTTTAAAACTTGGTGCGGATGTAGTAATTCTTGGAGGACAAAGCAAAAATCCAAGTGTGCAGGAAATTCTGAATGCAATTAATAAAACAAAAAAGGAAACAGTATATGTTCTTCCAAATAATAAAAATGTTATTACAACTGCAAAAATGGCAGCTGAAAAATGTAAAAAAACAGTTGTTGTGTTAAGTACAAAAACAATGCTCGATGGTTATTATTTCCTGAAAAATAAGGAAAATGACATAGATAACGTGAAAGAGGCCGCTTCAAGAAACTTTTCAGTGGAAATTACAAAAGCTGTAAGGGATACAAAAGTAGAAAATCTAACAATTGAAAAAGATGATTTCATTGGACTTGTAAATGGAAAAATAAAATATGCAAAAAAATCATTAAAAGAAATTACAGATGCAATATTGAATAATTTGATAGGTAAAAACACAATAACTACTATTGTTGTAAGCGGAAATGAGAAAGATGAAATTTCACAGAAAAATATTGAAGAAAAACTAAGTGGAATAAAAACAACGATTATTAATGGTAACCAGAAAAATTATTACTATTATCTATACATTGAAAATAAAGATCCGAATATGCCTGAAATAGCAATTCTTACTGATTCTGTTTCAGACTTGACAGATGAGGATATTGATGGATTACCAATAAAAATTGTACCTCTAAAAATTGATATAAATGGAGAACTTTATAAAGATGGAGTAGAAATCACGAAATCTGAATTTTGGCATGAAATGCTTGACAAAGATGCAAGAATAAAGACATCCCAGCCATCACCGCAGGATTTTCTGAATGCTTACAATAAATTATTTGAAAAAGGGTATAAAAAAATAATTTCAATTCATCCATCATCAAAGTTAAGTGGAACAATACAGGCAGCTAAAGTTGGAAGAAGTTTAACAAACAGAGAAAATGATATTGAATTAGTTGACAGTCTGGGAGCTTCATTATTACAAGGATTTTTAGTATTAGGAGCGGCTGGAAAATCAGTACGGGGTGAAAGCTTCACAGATATTATCAACTGGGTAAACAATTTTAGAAATAAAGGAAAATTACTTATGATTATTCCTAACTTGAAATATCTTGAAAAAGGCGGAAGAATTGGAAAAGCAAGTTCAACGATAGCTGGAGCATTAAACATGAAACCTATCTTAACTGTAAATCAAGGAGAAGTTACAGTCGAGAAAAAAGTTTTAGGTGAACGCAATGCACAAAAATACATCGAAAAATACGTAGAGCGTGAAAGCAAGAAACAAAGCCTGGTATTAATGAGTGGTTGGGGAGGAACTCCAACTGAACTTGAAAATGTAGTAAAGATTTACTCTGAAGTGGAAAATAATCCAAAAGTAAGCTCATTGATATTAAATAGGGAAATTGGAGCAGTAATTGGAGCTCATACGGGTCCTGTGTACGGAGTATTCATATTTCCAAGATTAAGTTAATATAACATAATTTAATAAATAAAAACGGAAAGAGGTAAACCTTTGAAATTTAAATTTTTTGACGAAATAAATTCAACTAATACATATTTAAGAAGACAACTGAGAATAGAAGAGTTTGAAGTCATTGTAGCAAAAAAACAAACAGATGGAAAAGGTAAAAGGGAGAGTGCGTGGATTTCAAATGAGGGTGCCGCCCTCTTTTCTTTTGCTGTTAGCGATAATACGGAACTAGATGAAAAAATAACAATTTTTTCAGGATATATAGTTTATGAGGTATTAAAAAAATATGTAAAATTTAAAGAAAAATTGACATTTAAATGGCCGAATGATATTTACTATGAAAATAAAAAAATATGTGGAATTTTGTGTGAAAAAGTGCGAAATTACATAATAATCGGTATCGGGATAAATATAAACAACACTGATTTTGGAATATATCGGGAAAAAGCAATTTCACTTCTAGAAATTACAGGAAAAGCCCATCCTGTTCAAAAAATTATTGAAGAAATTGTATCAAATTTTGAAGAACAATTTTACAGCTTGAATAGAAAATGGGAAAATATATTAAATGTTATAAATGAAAATAGTTATTTGAAAGATAAAAAAATTATTATAAAACAAAATGGAAAGTTTTTAGAAAAAGAATACAAGTTTTTACGAATAGACAGAAGAGGCAAAATTTCATTGATTAGCAAGGGAGATGGAGATGAAGTGAAGTTTGCTTCGTTGGAGTTTAAGGTTGTATAAAAGTTTAGATTTAGATTTTTGGAGTAGTCAAAAACTTATACTAAACCCCATTTAAATAACGAACTTATTATAAACTTTTTTAGTAATGGATAAAAGCCTAATATTTTAATATAATTTTCGCTTTTTAAACGGGGAATAGTATTAAATTTAAGTAAAATTTTAGCTTTAAGTTTTCAATAATTTTGAATTTAAAAAGACCGCTGAAAGATTTTTAGCAGTCTTCTTTACTTTATATAAGTGCTTTTTTCATTATTTTTGATATTATATTATTATTTCCCCACATAGCAGGAGAATCATAATTTCGTTCTGGAAATGCACCATATTCTAATTTTATTTTTAAGTTATTTTCTTTTAAGAATGATTCAACTTTTTCTTTTAAACTTACAGGTTTACCAGAACAACAATTTATAATCCCAGTTATTTCTGTTTGTAAAGATGCTTTTGAAATCATTTCAGCCAATGTTCCAATATTAATGAAATCATATTTATTTTTTCCCATAGTGAATGGAAAAGTTTTAACACCTTCTTTTTCTTTTTGTAATATTTTTGAAAAAATAGAATTATTATTTCTATCCTCACCCTGTATATAAAATACTCTAAGCCATTTTATAAACAATTTCTTATCACTATCATCTAATATTTTCAAAGACTGTCTCAAACTATTTTTTGCTATACCGTAAAATGAAATAGGGTTAGTTGTAGTATCATTGTCAACTTCTCCTTCCCAGTATCCAATTTCATGCATAGTTCCTATAACATTTATATTCTTTATGCCAAATTCATATATTTTCTTTAAAAATTTATAATGTAATGAGATATCCTCAAGATGAGTAATAGAATTGTGTACAAATCCATTACGCCACGCTAAATGGATACAAGTACCCACATTTTTCAAATTAGAAAAAAGATAGTCTGTATTTTCAAATATATTAGTTTCTATTTTCTTTACTTTATCATTTATTTTATTTAAAGAAATATCAGCAGCTATTATTTCAATATTATTATTTAATAAATAATTTATAACATTTTTTCCTATATAGCCATTAGCTCCTGTTACTAAAACCTTTTGTTTCATTTATTCTCCTAATCGAATATTTACTAAACTAAATTATTTTTTATATTTTTTTATACATTCCTTATTTCTTGTTTTTCTTTCCTTATCAAGAAACCAGCCCCATTTATTAAAATATTTTATAGCTGAGTTTATATGTGCCATCATCATTTTTCGTGTTTTATAGGATGCTTTTCCATGTTCATGAATTATCTTTACCTCAGGATAAAATATCACTTTATATTTTTGTCCAATTCTTCTACATAAGTCATAATCTTCCATATACATGAAATATCTAGTATCAAATATTCCGACATTTTTCAAAATATCTGTTTTTATAAACATAAGACATCCAGATAGAATTGGAACTTCCATTATTGAATTATAATCACACCATCTCATCTCATAATTATAATTCATTTTATCTACAATAGGTTTTATTGGAAAAAATCTTCTGAATATTAAATTTAATGGTGTAGGTAATAATCTACAGGATTTGTTTATTTCTCCATTGGATTCATATATTTTTGGTCCTATCTGACCAATTTCAGGATTTTTTCTCATGTAATCAACCATTTTTTCAATAGTATTTTCTTCAAAAATTATATCAGCATTCAATATTATATGAAACTCTGCTTTTTCGTTACAGCTATTATCCATCAATTTTTTTAATATAACATTATGCCCTGATCCAAATCCATTATTTGAGTTATTAAAGATATATTCTATTCTATCATCTGAAAGATTTTTTATAAAATTTCTCAAAGTATCCTCTTCAGAATTATCTGATATCCATAATTTAAATTTCAATTTTGTTTTTTGAAAACAACCTATGATTTGAGCTAATTCCTTTTGGTCAGTATTATAAGTCACTATGCAAGCCGTAAAGTCGTACATACAAAATCCTCCACTCTTTTTTACTTGGTAAGATTATAACATCTTAAGTTTAATTAAACAAGTTAAATATTTCAAAAAATTTTTATATTTTTTCCCATTTTTTCGTTTTAGAGTTATATTTTTTTATTACTTTTGCAGGATTTCCAACGGCAATGCTGTTTTCTGGGATATCTTTAGAAACAACAGCATTTGCGCCAATTATAGAATTTTTTCCAATAACTGTACCTGGCAAAACTGCAACATTTTCTCCCAGCCATACATTCCTACAAATTTTCACTGGTTTTGTAAAAATCTTTCTCTCTTTCACAATCTCATTTGGATATGAATGTTCTAAATCCTTTAAAGACGAATAATTTCCATGATTTAAATCCGAAATATAAACCTTACTGGCAATCAATACATTATCTTCAATAATAACTGACTCTGCACAGGATAAATGAACGTAGTCATTAATTTGAACATTATTTCCAATAATTAATTGAGGATTTTTCCCACTTGAAATCCCATTATTAAAATTATAAGCCTCTATTCGGCATCCGACACCCGTAGTAAAATTTCTTCCATATTTTATATATTTTTTCCCTCTTATATCAAACGGAAAACGAATTAATCTGGCTTTTGGAAAAAATATCTTTGTTTTAATCAAATTAATTCCCAATTTCCACAACTCATAAAATGATTTTTCCATGTTTTACCTTTCTATATCTATGTTTGTTACATTTTTTCATAAACTTTTTCAAGAACTTCTACAGATTTTTTCCATTGAAATTTTTTTGCTTGTTCTAATCCTTTTTTTATCATCTCTCTTTGTAATTTTTTATCCGACAAAATTTTTTTATATGCTTCAAAAATTTCATCTTCACTTAAAGGATTAACTAAAATTGCGGCATCTCCTGCAACTTCAGGTAAAGACGACACATTGGAAGTGACCACTGGCACTCCTGCCGCCATAGCTTCCAGAACTGGCATTCCAAACCCTTCATACAATGAAGGAAATGCAAAAAACTGTGCAAGTTTATAAATAGGGATTTTATCCTCTTCATCAATATATCCTGTAATTATAATATCTGTCCCCATTGAGTCTATTAATTTCATGATATTATCATATTTCCATCCTTTGTTTCCTACAATTACAAGTTTTAAATCATCTTTAACTTCTTTTTTATAGTTTTTAAAAGCTTTAACAATTCTTTCGATATTTTTTCGTGGTTCAATTGTTCCTAAATATAAAATGTAATTTTGAGGTAAATCGTATTTTTTTCTAACATTTTCAAGTTCTGTATCAGTATAATTATATGAATATTTCTGTAAGTCAATCCCTGGTGTTACAATCTGTATTTTTTTCTCATCTACATTAAAGTGTTTAATAATGTCTGATTTTGCACTTTCTGAAATAGTTATAAT
This sequence comes from uncultured Leptotrichia sp., assembly GCA_963548925.1. Classification (GTDB taxonomy): domain Bacteria; phylum Fusobacteriota; class Fusobacteriia; order Fusobacteriales; family Leptotrichiaceae; genus Leptotrichia. The sequence continues at coordinate 17,236 of CAUUWI010000001.1, forward strand.
TAAATCTGATCTCTCAGCAGCATATTTATATTCACTAATAGCTTTCATATTACCCATAGTTTCTGGAGCTGAAAAAAATACAGTATCATAAATTGTAATTATTACCTTACCTTTTATATTTTTTGGAATAGTAAAATTAAAAAAATGATATATATCTGACTTTGTTCCCAACAAAAAATTATGACTTATTTTTAACTTTTGAGTTAAAATATCATAAACTTTGTATGGAATAAATTTATTTTGTTTTATTTTAACATCATAATTTATTTGCTCTTTTACATTATGTCTATTCATAAAATTTATAAATTCAGCTGTATAGTCATTTCTATTATTTTGAACTAATCCTTTTACAATGTTAAAAATATACCATCCTACTCCTGTTTTTTTTCCGACAGCCCATTGGACTTCTAATGATATTTTTTTCATTTATTTTCCAACTTTCTTTTTAAATTTTAAAAAAACTTATCATATATTTGTCTATATTTTTCTAATATTTTATCATAAGAAAAATTTTCTTCATAGTACTTTTTAAAATTATAAGCTGATATTTCTTCATAATACTTTTCTATTTTACTTTCTAAATCTTCAACGTCATTTTTTACTAAAAATTTCTTATCTATTATGATTTCCGGCATAGCACAAATATCTGAAGCAAAAACTGGTTTATTATAAAGATATCCCTCTATTATTGGTAATCCAAATCCTTCACCATATTTTGCCAAAACAGTTACTAAATTAGTGCTTTCATAAAATTTTCCAACTTCTTCATCTGGGATATATCCCAACAGTTCAATATTTTCCAATTGATTCTGTCTTATTTCTTCTCTATATTTTTCTAATAAAGGTCCTTTACCAGCTATTTTAATATCATAATTTCTTTTTCTTTTTCTTTTTGCTAATTCTATTAATAAATCAATATTTGCTCTTTCTTCAATGCTCCGAACAGTAAAAATTTTGATTTTATCTGTTTCCCAATTATCTTTAGATGTATATTTTGAATTAATATTTTCAAAAGGAGTTGTATTATATATAATTTTAAAATTATCTCCTTCATAGAGAGATTTTTCTTTTGCAAATTTTGAAATAAAATGTACTAATCTTGATTTTTTATAAACTTTCTTCTCAATGTATTTAAATAAATTTTGCAATTTATGATTTATTGCATTAGATTGATAATAAAGTCCATCATGAACTGTAAAAATATCTGTTTTTTTTAAAAGAAAAAAACTCATAAGATAATTATGAGAATGTATGATATAGTTGTTATTTTTAAACTTTTTATTTATTAATTTATTCAAATTAATAAATCTGAATTTATCCTTTTTTATCCCAATACAGTTTATTCGGTTCCATTTAAATTCAACATTTTCATCATCAAAAAAAATATAATATTTTTCTATATTTTTTTCTAAGGATTGAGATTGAAATAAAATCACATTTTCGACCCCTCTTTTAAATTTCAGGGGATTGTTAAATCCAAAATATATCATACATTTTTCCATATTTTTCTCCATATTATTTTTTTAAAATTATCTCAAAAAGTTCTTTCCAGCTATTACAATAAGGCTGCTCTATATCCTTACATATATTTCCATTAAAAGTAATGTCTTTTTCTGTGATAACTGATTTCATTTTCAAAGCCAGTTCTTCAGCTGAATCAGGATTAAAGAAAAATACATTTTCATAGTTCCCCAATGTTTCATGTACATAAGGCAAATCAGCTAAAATCAGCTTTTTCTTAAACTTTTTTGCCTCAGTAACTGGTAATCCCCATGTTTCAATTTTAGAAGGAAATATAAGTGTTTCTGTCTTATTATAGTACTTCATTAAATTTTCTCTTGACTGCAGTCCAATAAATTTGATACATTCCAGTTTATTGTATTTTTCAACTATTTCTTTTGAATAAATATTTTCACTGCCATCTATTGTTAGATAAACCTTTAAATTCTTAATATTTCTATTCTCCAGAATTTCAGCTGCCTTACAAATCACTTCAAAATTTTTAAAGACTCTTGGAAAGCTGGGATAAATGAAGCTATTTTTCTCAAGTTCCATATCTGTCTCTATCTTTAAATCTTCCAAATTAACTTCAGGATGTGCAACAATAACATTTTCTAGTTCAAAAGCTTTCTTAAATTCTTTTCTTATCCAATCCTGCTGAACGATAACATAGTTATTTTTCTTTATATTTATTTTATAAATGTATTTATAAAATTTTGAAAAAAGAAATAATTTAAACGATTTTTTTCTTTCTTCTTTTGTCATCTTATAAAACATCATCGGATTGTGACAATACACAACTCTTTTATCAGCTGTTACATTCGGTGTCATATCATGCAATGAAAGCCACAAATACGGTTTTAATTTTTTCGACAGCTTTTTAAAATAAATATATTCATAATACATTCTTTTTAAATAACTTTTTTTAGAATCTTTAAATTCTATAAATTCTATTTTTGATTCACATTCTGAAAATAAGTTTTTATCATGAACTAAAGCTACTATTCTGTATTCTTCCAGAAAGTTTTCTTCAAGACATTTTAAACATTCTTTATAGATTGTTAAGGGTCCACCTTCACTGAAATTAATAGCGGAGATTACTATTGTTTTTTTATCCATATTTTCCTCATCTTTAATTTTTAATAAATTTATACATTTTTTAATACACTTTTCTATAATAAAACCATTTTTTAATGAAATTACAAGATAATATTGACAAAATAAAATGTAATATTCCTATAATTATAATGAATTTTTACATTTTCTAAATTTGTTGCAATATACTATACAATCTATATAAATTAAAAAATTTAAATTACTTTGATTCATTTTCCTTCTATTCTCATTCTCTATAATAAATTCGTCCATTTATCAAAATTATATTCTTTTGTACAAATTGCATCAAATTCTATTTTTTCATCTTTTATATGTTTAGCATATAATTCTAACTTTTCAGGCTGTCCTTGTAATTCTGGTGATACTAAACATAACTTATACCCCATACTTTTTATTTTTCTATAAATTTCATTATCAATAGGTAATTTACTAAAACAGTCTACCCATACCCAATCAACTTTTCCCTGCATCTTTTCTAATGTATCCAATCCTTCATATTCAGAATATCTTAGGGCAATATTTTTTTCTCCTCTGTCAGATAATAATTTTATCATTGGAAAGGAAGAATCAAGAAAAAAATAATCTTTTATATTATATTTTTTTAGTAATTCTAAAATTTTCAATTCTATTCTTTCACTTTTTATATTTAATATCATTGTTCCATGATTATATTGTTTTAGGTATTCTTCAAAATCTTCTCCTAAAATAAAAGGATCATGATTTATATAGATTTTCCCATCAACATTATCCCTTAAATCTATCTCAACACCATATTTTTTAGGTAATTTTTCCAATTCTTCTAATTTATTTATTCTATGTGCTATAAATTCCACTACTCTACACCTCTTTTTTTCAGTTCTAAACTAAATGCCATTGTTCTCTTTATAAATTTCCATTTAGAGGCTAAACCTGTATTCCAAGTAGACTGCCCATGTATTCTTTCAGGAAATAAAACATCAAATCTTATAACTTTTAGTTTATTCTTTTTAGCCATATATAATGTATACAAATCAAGAGAAAAATCTTTTGGAGGATTTACCCAGCTAGAAAAAAACTCTTTTGAAAAAATATTTGGCTGTGCATTTATATCGTACAGAATTTTACCCATAAAAATTGTTTCAAATACAGACATTCCAAATGTAAAAAATTGATCAAAAAATGGTCTTCCTTTTCTATTTCCTTTGACATAAATATTTTTATTCCAATTTTCTTTTTCTAAAATTTCATAAGATTTTATCACATCTTTAGGATCCGTCTGCATGTCTGCATGCGTCCATCCTACAAAATCTCCTTTTGCTTCTTTTAATCCCTGTAATATTCCATATCCATATCCTTGATTCACAGGTACTAAAACTGTTCTTGCAAATGAAAACTTCGGTAAAAGCTCCTCAAATATTTTTGCTGAATTATCTGTTGAACCATTATTTACAAGAATTACTTCTATTTCTTCATTTTTAATAACATTATTAAATTTTTCAAGAATTAGAGGTATATTTTTTTCTTCATTGTAACATGGAACTATTATTGAAAGTTTCATTCTATATTTCCTCCTTTTTTATCTGAAAATTAAAAACTTTTGTCCTAAAAAATTTAATATTGTACTAACTCCTGTTGCACATAAAAATGCAAACATTTCACTTCCAAATAACAAAAGTGTATATTTATTTACTTGCGAATTAATAAAAGCTGTTACTATGTACAATACTGCATATTTTAAAATTTCCTTTATCTGGAACTTTGGACTTTTAAATGTCCAGTATTTATTAATTATAAATCCTACTATTGAACCACAAATAAATGATAATGTTTTTGCTATCGTTCTTTCTATACCTAATATCATAAAAATTTTATATGTTAAAAAATCTACAATAACAGCCGTTCCTCCGCCTACGAGAAATTTTAAAATTTCCTTCTTGTCAAATTTATTTAAATTTATCATTTTTTCAATATCTCCAATAATTCATTAAAATTTTGTATTGACTGACATTTATCATTGTCTGTTTTAGAATACCATAAAGATTTCATACCATATTCCATAGATCCTAATACATCTTTTTTTAAACTGTCTCCTACAAATAAAACCTCTTCAGGAGTTACATCTAATTTTTCTAATATTTTATTATATATTTTAAAATTCGGTTTTTCAACTCCCACTTCTTCACTTGTAACTATCGCATCAATATACTTATCTATACCTAGTTTTCTTATTTTCCTATGCTGTATATGAACTGTCAAATCAGTACACACACCTATTTTTATCTTTTTTTGCTTACAAAATTCTAAAACTTCCAATACGTTAGCATTCAATTTCATATTTTTTAAAATATGCTGCCAATATATTTCATACATTTCAAGAGCTATAGAAAAAGGATTTTCATTTAAATTTTCAAGAGTTTTCTGACAATACAAAAGTCTATTATGCGAAGAAGCTACATTACCTAATGTACTCTTTACATCTTTTTTTGCCTTATCAAACGCTTTATAAAATTGTTCTTTTGCTATTTTTAGATTTTGACAAGTGTATTCACATATTTTGTTTATCCCTTGTTCATTTAACTCATTGTAGCTATAAAGAGTATCATCTAAATCAAATATAACTGCCTTTATCATTAATTAATCCCTTCCTCTCTCATTTTATAGCTTATTGAAATCAATATTATCATTTCGATTATTCCATTAAGATTATTTATATAACTTAAATCTTTGTTTAAAATCTCATCTAAATTTGGGATTATTCTTTCAGCAATGTTGCTAAAATTAATTATTTTATTATTTAAATCTTTACTACTGAAAACAACAACTTGTTTTGTTAAATCGTCTTTATAGTCATGATTAACAGCTATATTCAGTTGTCTAAGTTCAAAAATAAAGTTATCTAGGTTTATATCTGCATTTAATGTGATTTCTAAATCTAATTTAACACTATGATTTTCAACGGTATAATCTGTTAATGTTCTATCAAAATATTTTATTAATATATCTGCATATTTTTTTTGAGGATAAATATATTTTATTGCATCAGGCATTCTTTGCTCAATAGACTCCAAAACCTTTTCCTTACTGTATCCTCTATGATAAGTGTCTCTTTGGATTTTCCAATATCTTCTTAATTTTTCATCAACATCCATATATATTTTTAAATCAAGATTTTTTCGCATTTTAGGAAGGTATAAAGCATGAAGCCCACATAATACAATATAAGGTTTGGACTTTACTTTAGAACCTTCAGTAAATTTTCCTGTATCATGATCATATTCTACTCTAAATACATTTTGGCTTCTTCTTAAATTATTTAAATCTTCAGCTTGTTTATGAATATAGTTGGCTTTTGGATTTAATGCTGTTATCTGTTTCCACATTTCATTTCCTCTTTCCCATTTATGATCTCCATCACCTTCAAGAAAAAGAATATTTCTTTCTCCAAATATATTTTTTATCATTTCAATTAATGTACTTTTACCTGCTCCGCTATCTCCTGATATACCAATAGAAAAAGATTTATTTTTTCTTTTATAGAATAAACTTTCTGCAATTCCCAATCGATACATCATATAGCTTGTATACGTTAATACTGCTGTAAGCATTGTAAAAACTATATTTATAAACATAAAATTAGATATTTTTAAAAAACTTAGATTATAATTCATAAAATATAGATCAGTATATGTTGTCTTATGAGCAAATATAAAATATATTCCATATAATATGTTCAGAAATAGGTAAATATAAATATTTACATATTTATCCATACTGACATTTACAAAAAATATTGTAATAAAAGGTACAATCCAGACATACCATCCTGGCATAGGAAGAACCAATATTAAAAATATGGAAAATAATACTCCGCAGAAACTGTATAATAAATTTTTATTTATCTTTTTTAAGCTGAAAGCTTTTAAATAAATACACATAATTGCTAATATAGATAAATATATTCTATTATTTTGATATTGTAAAAATATACTGGTTACACCTTTTTGTTCTTTATTCATTATAACCATTTTCATAAAATTTTTCTCTGCATCGAAAAATGGTAAAATTATTAATATTGTTAATAAAAAAGACATACCTATAGATTTTGTCGCCTCAACAAAGCCATCTTTTTTGTATATATACAGATATAGCAATGGAATAATTGCCAATATATGAAGTTTTGAAGACAGTGCTAAAGCCAACATTATAGAAAAAATTGTATTATTTCGTTTATTTATTAAAAAATATAGAGAACCTAATAAAAATATCGTTGGAATTATATCCAGCTGACCATGCATATATGTAGCATAGAATATAATCGGGGAAGCAAAATATAACACTCCTATATATTTTTTTCTATTTGGAAACATTTTCACAAAAAAATACAACCCTAATAAATCAAATATAAGACTAGGAATTTTAAATAAAATATTTTTTATGAGAATATTTTTTACTCCTATTGACATAGTTCCTCCTACCAGCTCTATTAAAAACATGGTTGGAGGATAAGGAAACAAATTAACTTCATTTTTAAAAATAGAATAAGGATTTTCAAATTCTCCTTTTCTAATTTCATTAATGAAACCGTATATAAATTTCATAAATAAATTATTTTGATAATCTGATGAAAAAAATCCCATTGCTATTATTTTTAAAATTAATACCACAATAATAAATATCTCAAATTTTTTAATCTTTTTCACAATTATCTCCTTATTTAAAGATTTTTTCTATATTTTTCAGAATCCCAATTTAAAAGAAAATTTTGTTCTTCTTCAGTTAAAAAATCCATTTCATCATTTTTATTTAATTCAAGTACCTGTAAATTAAAACTCAATACACTTTCAATCTCTTTGGCTTTTTTTATATTTGGTGCAATTATGTAAAATTCATTTTCAAAAAATATCACATTAAAACTACCATATTCTAAAACATGTCTTTTAGTAACTTTCAACATATCATCATTTTTATTTAATACTAATATTTTTTTGTTACAATAAATTAAACTGTCAGGTGAAAAACAATAATTTACTTTATCTATGTTATTATTCTTTATAAAGTTTTTAATTCTATTATTTTCACATAAATATACAATATTATTTTCTATAAAATTTTCTAATTTTTTGTATAAATATGTGGAATTTCTGTATGCCTGCATATTAATCTTTAGTCTATCTTCTAGTATCTTTAAAACATTTTCATGTAATTCAATAACCTCATCAACCTTTTTACCACTAACTATTAACCCATGGTTTTTCAAAAAAACTATATTTGCTTTTTGAGGATTATCTAATTTTGAAAATTTATCAAAAAATTCTTTAGCTAAAGAAATTCCAGGTGTTTGATAGTCTATTATCAAACTATCAGGAAACATAGATTTTAACTCCTTCATTCCATTTGCTCTCGAAGTAAATATATTAATTAATACCGGATGAGTATGTAAAGTATATTTCTCTGTTATTGCATGTAAAAAAGTTTCAATTGAGGCTCTTTTCCCTTCAATTAGAGTACCTTCTAACAATTTCTTTTCATCACTGCGTTTTATTTCAAAATGACTTTCAAAGTAATCTACAATTTTTTTATAATTTACTTTAGAGTAACCTACATTTTCTTCCATTTCGGAAAGCTGATATCCAGAAGATTTTATAAACATTGTTTCATCATCAATTTTTACAGATGTATTTCCTCCACCTGCTTGTATAATATCTTCTCGCATTCCTGCATATTTGGACAGTTTTATTAAAACATTAATCTCTTTCATTTAAAATTCCTTTCATTTAATTAAAAGCAAATTTTTTTCCTTATGAATGAACAAAAAAATTTACTATTATACAGTCTATGTAAAAAATACTTTATTATTCTTTTATTCCTAAATAAACTCCTGTTTTTACATATGCTTCTTTATTATCTATTGTAAAAAATCTAATTTTTCTAATTTCTTCATTTTTATTATTTTTAAAACCTATAAATTGATGATCTTTATTATTTAATTGTTGTATTTCTAATACTGGTTCTTCCTTTTCATTATAACCAACTATTTTTAATTTTTGTCTATTGAAAGCTCTAATTCTATCAGCATATAGATACTTTACATTACAGTTTTTTTCAAGATTAATTTCATGAATTAACGGTGTATCCAAATTTGTTATTCTCACTATAAAAAAACGGTTGATGTTAACAAAATTTTCATCTAATTTTTGCAATTTGTTATCATAAAAATATAAATTTAAATTACCACTTATCATAAAAATATCATCACCAACTGGTATTAAAGTATCAGTATTTAAGAAAAATTTATAATATTTCCCCCAGTCAGTCATAACTTCTGCACTTTTTATTGAAAAATTTTCACTAGTCTCACCAATCTCATTATTATCAAAAACAGAAAAACGTATTATAAAAATGAATAACATTATAACATAAAATATATTTTTTATAAAAAGCCAACCACTAAAAGATATTCCTTTCTTTTTTAGTTTACTTGCTAAAATAGCCATTACATTATTCAAAAATATTACAATTAATATAATAAGTAAAATGATTATAAACATTGAATGTCTTCTTATAACCATATTATCAGCTTTATGTAACCAATCAAAATTAGAATTTGAAGACATATCAATTTTATAAAACCATGTATTTAGTAATATCACTTCAGAAATTATAAAAATCAGTGCTATTGAAATAATACTGTTTTTATTTTTAAATTTAATACTCTTATATAAGAAAAAGCATATTAATGTACTCCAAATTAGGAAAAAAATAATATTTAAACTGATAATATTAGAACTTGTAATTTCTGGATAAAATAAAAAAGTAATATATTTTGTAGATTGGTAAAATATTATTTTCAAAAGTTGCCAAATACTTGTGTTAAGTGCGAAACCTCCATTATTAGATACTATTTTTATATATAATAATTCTAAAAAACTAGACAAAACTACAGTAAATATAAAAATCTTTTCTCTTTTCTTTATTTTTTTATAAAATATTGTTAAAATTAAAATCCCTATTGGAATCAAAGTAACATAATAAGCTTTTGAAATACAAATAAAAAATGTAAAAAGTAAAAAAACTAAGTATTTTCTTTTAGAAAGATTTTCAAAATTCAACAACGAGATTAAAACTATTCCTCCAATTCCATAATAAGCAAAATTAAAAAAATAATGGCCTTCAATACTTGAGGTAAAAGTTACACCACCACCTAATATTACAGCTATACATAATCTAAAAAGTATATTTCCATATTTTTTATAATCTTTCAACACAAAAATAGAACCCATTAAAGTAATTATATAAATTCCAATATTTTGCATTAAGTATATAGACAATTTTAAATTAAAACCAAATATTTTTACTATAAATAAAGTAATTATTCTTTGAAAAAAAGGCCAATAACCTACATCTGAAATAAAAAGATTATCCAATACATTTTTGTGTACTGCACTTATCATAAAATTATTTAATGTTTCATAATAAGGCTGTGCATTAAATGTTAATATCGGAATCTTAACATTTATTAAAAAGAAAATCATAAAACTTGTAAATATATATATTTTATTACTATTTTTATTTTCCTCTTTTGATAATTTAAAAATTTTTAAAAAGCAAAGTACTGTAAGACCTAAAAATAATATTTGAAATATAACAATTCTATCAAATTTATAATATTGCATTTCTAATACAAGACCTTTATTTATAGCTACATTATTTTCAATCACATTTCCAAGTGAAGTATCATTTGAATAATATAATGATACTATATTTCCTTTTTCTCCATCAATTCCTTCTACTTTTAGTGTAGCTTCTCCTTCTTTTAATCCATGAAAATTAAAATCTATATTATTGATTTCACGATTTTTTAATGTGTAAGCATATATTATTTTCTCATCTTTATATTTTCCTTGTTCTAAAACAACTTTTATACGTCCCTGATTTATTCTTGAATAGGTTTCTATTCTTAAGCCTAACCGATATATTTTTCCTGGAATATATATTTTCTGAGCTATTTTTGAATTTTTATCAATTTCTTGCGTAATTTCTGAGTTATAATAATTAGTTGCTACTTTTTTATCTAAATTACCAATTATATAAGAAATCCCAGGAATCACAATTCCCATAATAAGGAAAAAAATCCATATAAATGTTTTTTTCATTTTTTATCCTCCCAAATAATTTTTATCTTCTTTTACAAACTCTTTCCAGTACTTTATTGTATCCTGATATTCTTCATAATCTTTTGGAGTTCCCCAGCCAATATATCTGTTTATTTCAAAAACTTTTGCACTATATCCTAAATCTAATAAGTGTGAAATTACACTGTCAACATAAAATTCATTGTTTATTCTGTCATTTTCTTGTATCATTTTTTCTGCACTTTTCACAAATACACTTCCTTCTTTAAACCAGAAAGTTGCCACTATTGCATGATCATTCATTGGAGTATCTGATATAGCTTTTTTTATTGACAATCCTGTTATTTCATCTTTATCATTTACTTTAACCCATCCGTAAGCATTTGGATTTTTCAAAACTGCTTCATTATTTCTATATGTAAAAACCAATGCATCACATTCTTTTTTCATTTTTTCAAATTTATTCTGATCAATAATCATTCCATTGTCACAGCCAGCAATTAGCAGCTCTTCATTATTATTTATTTTTTCTTTTGCCAATAAGCAGGTACATGCCTGTCCTTCTGTTAATTTATCTACTGTTATGAAATTCGCTTTAGGGAAAAATTCTTTTATTTTTTCTTCAATACCATCTTTTTTATGAAAATCCCTATCTACGTATATAAGATTATTTCCATCAGTTTCTAATCCAGGCAAATCCAATGTAGCACAAACAACCATAGGATATTCTTTCCCAGTTCTTCTGTCTATTGTGGGGATAACAGGTTTACTTAATTTATATCCTGCATCTGAAAATCTTTTTCCTTCTCCTGCCATTGGGATTAATATTTTCATTTACTTCACCATTCCTTTCACAGTTTCAATCCAAAAAAGATATTCTTTTAAGTCTTCAGGAGTTCCCCATTGACAAAATTTTTTTACATTTGTAGGAACCCAAACTTTTAAACCATCTTTCACTATAAAGTTATACGGAAGACTTGCATAAAATTCTCCATTTATAGCCTGATTCTCATTTTCAATCAGTTTTCGACAATATTTTTTCAATATTTCTCCTGTTTTAAAATAATAAACCCCGGGAGAGTGTTTAGCTTTCAGCTTATCCTCTTCAAAAGAATATTTTTCTCTGATTTCTATCAAATCATTATTTTCATCTGTCAAGCATGATGCATAATAATTCTTTTCAGGCAATAAATTAGGATGAAATCCCGTATAGCAAGGAACTGCACCTTCACTTCCTCTACTTGTTACTTCCTGCTTAAATTTTTCAAAATCCCAAGACATATAAAAATCACAATAATTTATTATACATTGTTCGTTATCGTCTATTTTCTCTGATGCTCGTAATACATCATATACAGGGCCTTTTTTTACCCAGCTATCTATTTCAAAAATTTTCCCATCAGGTGCTAATTCTAAAAGTCTTTTTCTCATTTCTGGATCGTTATCTAGATGTTCTTTTCGACAAATAAATAAAAAATCTTTTTCATTTGGATACATTCCTTTTACAATCCATTCTATCATTGACTTTCCTTGAACTTTTATAAATGGTTTTAAATCTTTATATCCAGCTGCTACAAATCTTGAACCGTAGCCTGTCATTGGTATTATTATTTTCATTTAATATCTCCTATCCTTCTATTTGTCATATTTATTTCTTAAATATGCTAAATCAAAATTATTTTCTATCTATTGACCTATAAATATAATCTTTTGAATTTAGTAAATTTTGTAATATATGATGTAAATATCTTACAATTATGCTCAATATTGAAAATACTCAAAAAAACTAAGCTTAAAATAACAAACAAGGAAACCATCCTTCAATTGTATTGAAAAATATTCTCGAAATAAAATTGTATGTACAGAATCTATCTCCCAATGTCCAAAAACTTCCTTTGTGATTACTCAGATGCTTTCTCCTAAATTGATTTTCGCTTTTCTTCTCTTTCATTCTTAAGACATTCATGAAACATCTAGAAAATTGCTATATAGCTAGTTATAGACAGAAGATAGTCTGCCTTTCAATCCCATGCCTATAATTTGTTCAGATGACTGGGTTCTGAAGATACTATGTTCCATCAGATTTTTTAATTCAGGAGTCAGTTTTGAACATTTTTCTTTATTAGCGTCTTAGTATTAGTATCCAGCTGAATATTTTCAAAGGATTATTTGCCATTAATTCTTTTTATGTTACGATAAATGATGACCTTGTATCTATCAAAGTTTTTGACAATTTTAGAAATTTTTTATATTTGTCGCAATTATTATACAATCTATGAATTAAAATTATTTTCTATTTCTTAAATACAAATAATTTAGAAAAGATATAATTCAAGACAATCACAACAATATTAGATATAATTTTAATTCCAAGACTAAACATCCCTTGCTGTGAATAAGAAATATATTTTACTACAAAAAAGTCTACTCCAACTACAACAAAAATTTGATCTATAATAGCTGTTACTCCTCTTGCCAATATAAATTGAATAAATTCTTTTATTATTGATTTCCCCTTATTTTTACTTTCAAAAACCCATATTCTATTAGTAAAATATTGGAATAATATACAAATAATAGTGTCTAATATGTTGCCTACTCCTGTTGGTAATTTCCATATATTTACAAATAAATAAAATAACAATATATTTAAAATTGTTGCAAGTACTCCAAAAAATAAATATAAAAACGTTTCTTTATTTGCTAATTTTTTTATTAAACTCATATTTCACCAACTTATTTTTTATTAACTGATCTATAAATATAATCTTTTGAATTTAAAGAATTTTGTAAAATATGATGCAAATATCTTATTATAATGCTTAAAATTAAAAAAATTCCAAAAAATCCTAGACTTAAAACTATAAATAAAGAAGCCCAACCTTCAACAGTTTCCTTCACAATTCTTGTAACTAAACTATAAATTACTCCCATGCCAAATAATGCAAAAAAAACAAAAGCCAATCTTTGAGTAAATAACATAATAGCATCTGTATAATAAATTAAAGTGTCAAACATTAACATTAAATTCTCAGAAAATCCTCTATTATTTTTATAATTCATATCTACTACTATAGAAGAAGTTTTTAATCCAGAGAGAACATATGCAACATTTCTATTTATAATTCTCTTTCCTACTTCTACTACTTTATTTTGTCCTCTTCTTGAAGATAAAGTCATAACAGATGAACTAATATCTTCATTAAATGAATTTTTAAAGTATTTATTTAAAATACTATAAAATATTTTAGAAGATTTTCTTAATTTTTTTGGTGTTAAAAATACAAAATCGTATCCTTCTTGACTCTTTTTATACATTTCTATTATTTTATTATAATCTATATCAAATGAAATATCTTCTATTTCGATAATATAATCACCTATTGCTATTGCTGTTCCAGCATTTAATGCTTGCTGGGTTCTATGTTTTATTGGCAATTTTATTTCTGTATGTTTAAAGTCTAAAGAATTTAGTGATTTTAAAGAACTATTTTTAGAAGTATTATCTACTATTACAATCTCACTGTTTTTAAAATTATTTTTTAATATCTCATTTATATTTTGAATCTTAGTAATAATCTCTTTATTTTCTTCATTTATGACTAAAACAACTGATATATAATTCTGTTCTAAATTTTTTATCATTTTTTTCCTCCATATTATAAAATTTCATCTAAATCGTACATCGTATTTATTTTTCCAGAAAATATCGTATAAAAATCTGGATTTTGAGAATATTGTTTTATAATTGTCGGCCTTGAATCATCTATCTCAGAAGCAACTAAAATAGGTTTTATAGTAAATAATGATTTAACATACTTTATTTCTATATCTTCATTTAGATATTTTTTTGCAATTTGAACCATTTCTTCAAATGCTGTTTCTGGAAAAATTCCGCAATGAATACAACCTTTTGAATGTTCAGGATGTTTTTGCTTTTCTACATCTCCACAACAATCGTATGGTGGTAAATTTTCATAATTTGTAAAATGTGGTGTTCTTGAAACAGTTGTTATAGAATGATAACCTGTTAAACCAAATGGCATCAATGAGAAAAAAGGTCCATCCATAACTGTCAATCCAACATTTTTAATATTATCTGAAACTTCACACAAAATTACTTCACAAAATTCATATTTTATTGGTAAATATTCAAATCCTAATAAATCATGGATTATATTGATTCCCGCATAGGTTGCATTTAAAACAAACGGTGCCGAATATGTTTCTCCATTCGAAGTTTTAAACACATATTCTTTCTCTTCTTTTTTTATTTTTACTATCTTCGTTTCAAATTTAAAATTACATCCTGATCTTACTAATTCTTTATACAGCATTTTCCCAATTATCTTAGCATCAAATGAATATTCCTGTGTCAAGAATGCCTTATCAATAGTGTTTTCATTAAAGAATTTACCTTTAGGAATTTCATCACATCTTACATTTAAATTATCACAAAATTTCTGAAATTGTTCTCCATTTGCCCAACTATAGTCAGATGCTACTGCATAAACTTTTTCAAATTTATCATTGATACCTTCTTTAAAGTCATTATAAAATCTATTGAAATATTTAGCTGATTTTGATGCTGTAGAAAAAGACCTTGGGTAGTGATAACCATTATGTAACCTAGCTTGATTTATATAAGAACCTCTATTGAATGGCTCTTTTTCTACTTCTATTATCAATATTTTTTCATTAGGATTTTTTTCTAAACTTCGTTTTGCAGCATACATACCATATATTCCTGCTCCTATTATAATTTTGTTATATTTCATATGATAACCTTTCCTTTCAATTATCAATTTAATTTGTATAATTTGATGTCTTTTACTACAAATTTTATTTTACTATTATTTGTTAAAGTAAATTCCATTTTAGGAGTTTCACTACTTAATTCAAATTCTATATCCGTTTTTTCTTGATTACTTGAAATTTTCTTCAAACTATTTATTTTTTCATTAACAGTAGATGTTATTTCAAACATACCTGTTGAGTTTTTTGGAAAATCCACCAAAAATTCTACTTTGTATTTTCCTGCAGTTAATGTAACATAAGGTCCGTATAAAACACTATTTTCTTTCATTTCGACATTCCCATTATTTACAACTGCACCATTAAGAGTATATTGCATTGCTAAAAAACTATTCCACTCTTTCCATCTATTAGTACTTTCATCATAAGAACAAACATTTTCTAATTTATAATCGTTTATCCAACTATAAATCGTTTTAAAGTAATTTGCATTTAAAGGATTGTATATTCCAAACCATTTATCAGGAAATTGGCTTGAATTACCATTAATTGTTTTTATTTTAAAATGATTGGCTATTTCAAAAGCATTATTTTGATAAATATATTCAGGTTTTTCTTTTCTTTCACTATTTACAATATAAAATACTTTACATTCTTTTGGTGGATTTTTAATTTTTGATAAATACTTTTTTTCTGTTATTCGGTTCCAGGTTGAATTAACACCATTTATTCTTATATTTGAAATCCATAATGAAATAAATAATAAAATAAATAAATGTTTCTTTTTCTGTTTATTTTTTATATTTGAAAATATATAATTTCCCATTATTGAAGTTGCGATAGCCATAGGAAACGTTAGATATAAAAAATATCTTATTGGAGCTCTAACAGAAGATGCACCAGGAAAAAATTTATAAATTAAATACCATAAGGATACACCATTTGATGAAATTTTTATTGTAATTAATACACTTACTATAATTGCTAATACAAAAGAAAATAGTATCGAAGAATTTTTTATTAAAATTTTTTTCTTACAAATATAAAAAACATAAATAAAAAACAATACAAATACCGTTATTAAAATAATAGAAAATCCCATATCTTGTTCAAGCAATGATCTTTCTGATAATTTCATTCTCATTATTATATTTCCCAATAATAAGTTATCTTCACCTACATTTATTAAATCAACAACTTCAGGCATAAAAAGTACAGGATTTTTATAAGGATATCCTCCACTTTTTTTCAATAATGGTAAATATAAATTTATAAAAGGAAGAATTAAAATCACTGTATAAATCATATAAAATAAAATATCTTTCCATATTTTACATAAAGTTTCTTTTATATATATATAGCTTTCTTTATTTTTTTCTATAATTAATTTAAAAATAATTATTCCTAAAAAAGTTAAAATAAATAATGTCGTAAAAAATGCAATATACCAAGCTGTATATAATATTAATATGTACCAACTAATTATAAAAAAACCATATAATCTTCTTTTTTTGTTATTATTAAAAAATATAATAAAATTCATTACAAATATTGTAAAAAGTGGTAACATACTACAAACCATTAATTGAGTATGTCCTACATGTTTAGCATATGTAGAAGAAAAAGAAAATGCAACTGTACCAAACAGGGACCATTCTTTACTCAATTTAAACTTTTTATCTAATAAAATAAACATTGATATTGTTCCGATTACATGTACTAAAATTAAAGTATATTTATAAGCATTAAACATATCCATTCCTAGTATTCTAAAAAAACTATGAATTAGACCAAAAAATAAAAACATATCTGAATATGCTAAAACATTTTTAACAGGATAAAACATAGAAAGTTCTCCAAATTTTTCATATCCCTTAAAAAAATTATACCAATGTTCTACTATTATTGTTGTTAATTTTCCATCTCCATTATTTCCAAATAGATTATTTGAAAAAAGAATATTTCTGAAAAAAAATATTTCAGATAATATTAAACATATAACAATAAACAAACCGCAATGCAAACAATTTTTTTTATTCATTAGTAATCTCCTTATGTTAATTTTGATTTAAAATATTTTCTGGAAATAATTTTAAATCTTTTACTATAATATTTTTATTACTCTTATTGTAAATTGCAAATTCTATTTTTTAGTTTTATTTTTCAAATTAAACTCTATTGTAGTAGTATCTTTATTACTTTTAATTCTTTTTATTTCTCCATTTTCTGAATTTATAATAAATTCTCCTTCTGAGTCTTTTTGAAATTTACAGATAAAATCTATTCTATAATATCCTTTTGGCAAGGTTATGTAAGGTCCATATAAATATTCATTAGAAGGAATATTTAAAGTCCCGTTTTCGTAAATTACTCCTTTACTGTATGATTGTAAATCTATTAAGTTATTTACCAATTGCGGCATATGCCGAGTATTTTTTAATTTAATTAAAGTAAAATTTTTAAGAGTAATATTATTGATATATTCGATGTCTTCATCCTTAAATTTTTTTCCTAATTTATTAGGAAAAATGACATAATTAATCGTTTTTAAATCATTATATTTTTTCTCATTAATCATAGAAGTCAATTTTATTTTTTCTAAATCTATTCCGTTATCTTTTTGTATACTATAATAAGTATTTGAGTTCATGGTATACAAATTTTTATTATATACATATGTATTCTTTGATTTTCATTGAACTCTTTGTTTAAAAATAAAAAATTCTTATCTTCATTTTCTTTTATATAATTATCTATTTTCAAAACTTCTTGGACTCTTTCTAATTCCACTCTATTTTTTTTGTTGCTTTTTATACTCATACAACTACTCATTATTTCTAGAATTAGAAATATCAAAAAATACAAACTATTTAATCTTATTTTATACTTAGTTTGGATAAATATAAATAAAACTACTAGAAGTACTAACAATATTTTTATAGAATCTAAGTTCTTACTAATTATTAGTAACCAATTTAAAACAGTATGGTCTAAGCCACTGTCATTTCGTGGAAATTTCAAAAAAATTATACTAATCGTACAGAATACAAACAGTATTACATTATATCGAATCGTATTTTTTCTTTTATCTAAAATACTAAAAAATAACATAATTGTTGGAATATACAAATATCCAAAATATCTTAAATGTGTTCTAGGTACCTCATCACCAAAATTTTCAGTATACGACCAAGTATAGGATATTACAAATATACTTATGAAAATTAATGAAAATAACTGGATAAATAATTTTTTTGTATTTTTTTTTACTTTTATTTATAAAAAAGTAATCAAAAATCAAACTTATAAACAATGATATTATAAATATTATTCCTATTTCTTTTATCATATATAGAAAATATGTAAATATTCCTATAAAAATTGCTATTCCATATTTAAACCTGTAATCTTTAATTAATAATTTATAATACAATAAAACTCCCCATAAAGATAATGGCAAATACAAATTTTCACTCATAAATGTTTGAGAGAAATTAAGGTCAGGAAAGAAAATGTATAAAATTATACATAACATTATATAATAATTATTTTTTAATATAATTTTTCCTAATTTATATAATGGGAAAACTCCAGAACAGACTAAAACAGAATTTAATAACGAAAAAAACATTATTCTATCTAACTTTGAAGGAATCCAAAAAATTGGAGCTAACAACAAGTCATATAAAATTTTTTGATCATTATACATATTATTATAAACTGTTATGCCTTTTCCAAATGCTAAACTTTGAGCAATCCCAAAATATCTTAATTCATCTCCATAAACAAATATCGTTTTTAGATAATTCCCTATACTGAAATAAAATAAAACTCCAAATAAAAATAGAATTAATGTTACTATTTTACATTTTTTATCACTTATTCTCATAAATTTTTCCTTTAATACTATTTAATACTTTGCTAATTGTATATATCATTTGATAATTTCCTTTTTTATTTTTTATATGATTTTTAAAATCTTCTAGTACTCTCTCTATATTATTCATTTCATCATATTTTTTACTAATTAAAATTTCTTTATCATATCCATTTCCTGATATGCTATACTTTTCAATATAAACCGTATTTTCTCCCAGCATATCAAAAATAATTATTCCTTCTTCACATATAAATTTTATTTTTCTCTCTTTGACTTCATTTAACAAACTGCAATTAATTATTCCTTTAATATTATTCAACATTTCAAATTCTATTAAAGCAATTTCCGTTAAATTATTTTTATTTTTTTTCTCAAATAAAATATTTTTTATCGCTATTTCAGCATCTAGTATATAACTTAAAGCAGAAAACATATGTACACCTATTACTTCAAAAACATCATCATTTTGATAAAAATTTCCAAATTGTTTTATTGAAGCTTCACAATATAAAACTTTTCCAACTAAATTTATATTTTCTTTTATAAAATTAATACTTGGTGATACTGTGTAAATATAATCAGTATATAAGCAAACTTCTTTTTTTTCTGATAAATTTACCAATTCTTTTGTTTCATTAAAATCTTTGCATAACGGCTTTTCACAAAATACATGCTTATTATGTTCCAATAACTTTTTTACTGTTGAATAATGAGTATCTACTGGACTACACACAAATGCACATTCTATATCTTTACTTCTTAATATATCTTCTAAATTCAAACTGTTCTCTAATGCTGGATCACACACTCCTACGAGTTCAAAATAATTATTTCCTTCAATATATCGCTTTATTATTTTCCCCCAATATCCGTATCCAATCAATACACTTTTCATAAAGTTATTCTCCTTTTGGATTATATTTCTTTTTAAATAAGTTCCATAAAATTTTAATTAAATCTATATTACCTTTTATTGGACTTATTTTAGTAGGAACTTTCCCTGTAGATGGATATTGTCGTAAAACAGGCACTTCTTTTACTTTATATCCTAATTGTGGTACAATTACAGTCAAATAATGAACTAAAGCATAAGTTGGAAAACTACCATATCTAAAAGGTTGTATTTTTTTATCTTTAAATACTTTTATACTATGAGCTCTAAATCCATTTGTTGTATCAGTATATTTAAATCCTGAAAGCATATTGACAATAGGTACATGAATTAGCTTAATTGCAAATTCACGAGATTTAGGAGTATTGATAGCAACTCCTCCTTTTACATATCTTGAACCTTGTATTAAATCGTAGCTTTCATCCAATGCTTTAACAAATTCAAAAATCCCTTCTATTCCATCTTTTCCATTTCCATCTATAGTTATTGTCCCTTCGTAACCATTAATTAAAGCATAATAATATCCTAGCATCAATTGATCACTCATATGACCTTTTGATTTTCTAATGATAAGTGCTGAAACATCATAACTTTCTAACATTTCTAAATCAGAACTGCCGTCTGTACTTCCACCATCACACATAATTATATCTGCAACTGATTGAATATTTTTTTCTTTCATCTCTTTCAATTGTTTTTTAAATCTTTCTCCTTCATTTAATACAGGTATACATATTAAATATTTATTTTTTTTCTCAGATATTTTATATAATTCATATTCTGGTAAAATTATACTTGAATCTTCTATTTTCATAATTTCCTTTTTCAATTTTTTTCCTCCTAATTTATTAAATATCTATTTTTATTAAGTTTAATTTTATATCTTTTCCTGAATTATTTATTATAACTACTTCAAAATCTTTCATAAATGAATCTAAAGTAAATTCAACTACATATAGATTTTCACTTTTTGATATTATTAAATAACTTATAAGATTCGATTTTTCTTCATTATTTTTTTTAGCATATAAATTCAATAATATTTTTTCACTATCAAAATTCTCTCCAGAAATAGTCAACTTATATTTATTTGGTCTTAATTCTATATATGGTCCATATAATATTGAATTATTTGAAATTATATTGTTATTATTTAATAATGTTTGACCACTAATAAACATCTTTTCATTAGAAATAATATAGTTATCAAATTTTTCACTTTTTATCTTTTTAGATTCTAAAATTTTATTTAAATTTTTTCCTTTATAATATAAATTATATTCATCAATATCATTACTAGATGTATTAATTTTATAAGTATCATTACTCAACATTAATGTTTCTTTATAATTAGAAACAAAATCTATCTGTTCTTTTGAATTAATAATATTCTCTTTTGTTTTAGATTCATCATAAACAACATTATAATTATTTAATAACATTAAATAATTTAAAGGATGTCTACCTTTTTCATTAATAAAATTTAGTTCATATCTGCCATCTGAATTTTTTCTTATTAATTCTAATATTTCAAATTTATTCTTTAAAATAGAAAAGACTTCTTTTGATGAATTGAGCCTTAAATATCCCAAATTTATATTTAAAATTATATATATTAAAATCATAAACTTTATTCCTAATATTAACTCTGTTTTCAAAGTAAATAAAATATATATTGATAAACTCACTATAATTAAAATTACAATTTGAAATTTTTCAGGTGTTTCAAATACATAACCTTTTGTAAATGCCATTAAAGTTGCAACATTCATGGTAACAGGCTCTACTGTTTTATTATTTTCTATAAAAAAGATAGCAATAGTATAAATTAACATAAAGCCTATCGCTTTTATAATTTTTTTGGAATCTATGTTGTATTTTTTTTGGTATATTAGAATAAATAAAATTGCAAATGGAACTAGGTGATCTGTATATCTTCCATAAATATAATAATTATATTTTATTAAATGTTCTATAAAAAATAGAACTGAAATAATCGTAGAAAAAAACATACCTAATATCGTAAATAAGCCTAATATTTCAAAATTTATTTTTTCTTTTTGACTATTTTTCAAAAGTTTTAACAAAATTATTATTAATAAAAATAATAATCCAAAAGTCATAATTTCTAGGTAATATGTATACGAAAAAACTGCTCTCATCATAGCAAAAACTGATTTTTTATTAGGAAATTTTACCAGTTTATTTATGACATCGGAAAATGTATTTCTTAACACTTCTCCTTTAAAAATAACCCTATTTATTATTTTTTTTACAATTATATCTGTTAGAAACATTGGAAAAAAACCAATTAGAGTAAAAATTATTTTAAAAATTTTTATTTTATATTTTATATATATAAACATATACATAATACATATAGTTGGAATCATTGCTAACATTCTTCCATGTATTGAATATCCATATGCCAAGAAAAATCCTAGTAATACACTATTTTTTTTAATATTATTATCACCATTTTTTATCAAAGATAATAAAAGAAATAGTATAATCCAAACAATTACTCTAACCCAAATTTCATTCCAAGAATACAGAGCCATTGAAAAATTACCTGGATATAAGCCAATTAAAATTGATATTGTAATTAATAGCTTCTTATTTTTTAAATCAAAAAAATTTTTTAATACATTGAAAACTATACAAGGAATAATAGATAAAATTAAAGAATTTAACAATAATATTCCCCTATATAATGTTATTGGATTTTTTATTAACATAAAAAGTAAAGAATAAATTATTGAACCACCCCAGCCATAATAAGCAGTATTTATATCCCATTTATTTCCTGAAATCCAAGCTGGGATTGCTAAAGTATTGATTTCATCTGGTGTTATGACAGGAGTTTTTATTTTTGTTATCAAAAAAAAGTTAAAAATTACAAAAAGAAAGATTAGTACAAAATAATCATTTCTATTTTCTATCTTATTCTTCCAACTTAAAAATTTAAATTTATACATATTAATACTTTTCCTTCTATTTTTTTATTTTTTCAATACTTCTGATTAATTTTTTCATAACTACATCCCACCTATAATTCTCATACACATATCTTCTTCCATTTTCTTCCATTTTTTTAGCAATTTTAGAATTTTCAATAATATAATTCAACGTTTCCACAAATTCCCATTTATTTTCATAATACAATCCTCCATTACTTAAAATGGCATGATCTTTTAAAACTTCACATTTCCCATTTAAAAGTACAGGTTTCGAACAATACATCGCTTCCAAAGTTGAAAGAGATAAACTTTCATATTGTGAAGGAAGTATTAGCAATTTACATTTCTTTATTAAATTAACTTTTTCTTCTTCAGATACAAAACCTAGAGCAATTATATCCTTATTTTTAGGTATTTCCATAGCACTTTTACCTGCTAATATCAATTTTAAATTATTATTATTGTAGATTTTTTTATATTCTAGAAAATCTTCAAACATTTCTTTACATCCTTTGGATTCATCAATTCTTCCAATATAGACTACGTATTCATCTTTTATTCCAAATGTCTCTTCTAAATTTATATCTGGAACATTTTCATTAATATCAATTCCTACTCCGATAACATCTGAATAAATATTTTCATTCCTAAATTTATTTTGAACAAATCTTTTTTCAGCTTCTGTTAGATATAGAATAGCTTTAGGAATTTTAAAAGTTTCTTCAAAAATTTTAAAATAAATTGGAGGTTCATCGTGTGCAGTAGGAATTAGTATACTTTTTTGGGGAACAACCTTTATTCCAAAATAAGTAGAATAATATAAGTAAGTCATAAATATAAAACAATCAAAATTATCTTTATTTTCTTCTAAAAACTTTATTAAATCTGGTGAATAAGGCCCCTGTGCCTCCTCCCATTTTTCCCCTAATTCAATATTTTCTTTCTCATTATTCAAGTTTTCCATAATTTTAAGAAATTCTTTTTGGTTTCTAGTTTTTTTCACTTTTTTTCTAATTACTGTCACATTATTTATAACTTCTATTCCTTCATTATACTTATTTTCCCATGTAACATAATCTTCAGCACATGTTGTTAAAACAGAAACATCATATATTTCAGAAAGTTTTTCTGCTACTTGTCTACAATATGCCTCTGAACCGCCATTAACTTCCAAACCATATCTTTGAACAACAAATAAAACTTTTTTTTTCATACTATCCACCTATTCGCTTAATAAATTCCAATAATTGTTTTTCAACTTTTTCCAATTGAAAATCCTCAAGCCTTTTATTTTGATTCTTAATTATTTCTTTTTTAACATTTTCATCCGAAAGAATATAATTCATTAATTCTGATATTAAGAAATAATCTTTTTTATTTACAATTACTCCGCTATTTCCTAAAGTATCTTTTATAGCACTGCTGTTATAAGCCAAAATTGGAACTTCAAAAAACATGCTTTCTACCAATGGTACACAAAATCCTTCATGTTCACTCATACATAAAAATAAATCTGCCACTCTATAGAAAGCCAATATCTCTTCAAATTTTATATGTCCAGGAAACACAACATCACTTTCCAATCCAAATTCTTTAATTAATTTTTTCAATAAATCTGAATAGTTTTCAAATCCGCTGTCATTTCCAACTAAAATTAACCTTGAATCTTTATTTACATACTTTTTGTAGTAATAAAAAGATTTTATTATATCTTCTTGTGCCTTATTTGGAGTAATTCTTCCTACAAATAATATATTTTTTTTACTATCTGAATATTTTTTTATAACTTTTTTATCAGGTTCTTTCTTGTAGTCTTCAAAAGGAATTAATATAGGTAATGTCATTGTATTTTTATATCTTAATTCATCAAGTTCATTTTTGTTGTAATTCGAATCAGCTAAACTGTAATCAAAGTATCTGCCTGCATGTTTTAATCCCTTTCTGCCATATTCTACCAAATTATATAAATATTTATTATACTGTTCTAAATATTTTCCTGGAGTAATATTGTGATATCTCATTACTTTTTTACATTTATACTTTTCTAATAAAAAACTTAAATCTGTTCCAGTAGATTTATGATAAATCAAAATATCATTTTTATTTACTTTTTTTAATTTACTTATTTTAAAGACTTTATTTTTCAGTCTTTTATCTATATTTTCTGAATAAATCTCCGTTTCATATCCATTTTTCTTCAATACATTATCAATATTTATTGTATCATTACTGACTGCATCTCCATAGCTCATTGTTGGTAAAACTTGTATTATTTTAATTTTTCTCACCTACTAACTCTTTAAAAAAATCTATGTATTTTTTAGTAACAATTTCCTTATCAAAATTTTTTAAAACATACTCTTTTCCATTTTGTCCCATTTTATTTGATATATTAGGATTACTAATATAAAATTTTAAAATTTCTTCAAATTCAAAATAGTTATTAAAATATAATCCGCCATTTGATTCTTTTGCAAAATTTTTTGTCACTTCACAATTATTATTAACAATAACTGGTCTGCCAGTTAGCCAAGATTCCATTATAACTATTGAAAAACTTTCATTTACTGATGGCTGAACAAGTGTTACTGCATTTGCATAGGCTTTATATTTATCTTCTATATTAATAAAACCTAAATCATGAACACAACCTTTTATTTCTTTTGGAATTTCAAGTTGTCCACCTCCGATTAAAACCAAGTCTAAGTTGTCACTATTTTTTTCTTTAAATTTTTTAAAATATTCTATTAATAAGTCAATATTTTTACCTTTATCTTTTCTTCCTGCATATAAAACATACGGATTTTTTAAGTTGTACTTTTCTTTAAATCCACTAAAATCCTCTGAAATATTTATATCTAATCCGCCACCTATAACTTTCTTTTTAGTCCCTTTTAACCCAAATAATTTTTCTGCTAATTCTTTTTCAGGCTTAGCTAAAAAAATGCAGCCTAAAGATAATTTAAAAATTTCTTTTAAACTTTCCATATATGCATAGGCTTCATCATGTAAACAAGGAATTAACACAGATTTATTTTTCACTTTTTTCACACCCCAATATGTCGTTCCGAACATATATGGAATAAAACAAAATAATGAGTAATTATCTATATTTTTTTCAATATAATTCTCTAAATCTGTACTTCTAATCATTTCTTGAAAAAATATCTGTTCTTCTTCAAAATTTATTCTTTTTCCTTGCATAAGTAAAGCATTCACATTATCGAATTTCTTATTATCTCTTTTTCTAATTTTAAATCTTTTTATTTTTATTCCACTTTCTTCATAATTACCTTCTTTGTAATAATTTTTATTCCAATCCGAAGAAAACTTTTCTACACAAGTTGTAAGTATTTCTATTTCTATTCCTTTTTTAGTCAAATTTTTAACTATATTTCTCGTTTCAGTTTCAGCTCCACCTGGTATTTTATCTCCGTACCACGGAACTACAAATGCTATTTTTTTCATACCAATCACTTCCATGCAATTACCGCATAATCTTGATATCCAAATAATATTTCATGCATTCTTCTAATTTTTTCATTATATTTTTTTAATTCTTTTTGATCCATATCATTATCTTTAAGTACAGGAGCTTCTGTATCAACAGGAGAACTGTAAATAAATTCTACTTTTTTAAATCCATGTTCCTTTAACAGCATTTCAATTGTAAACGGATGAACATACTGTCTATGTGTCAAATCCAGTGTATATGCCATAGTTTGTGTCACCAATGCCATTGGATTTATTGTTTCAAGAATTAGAGGACTTCCTTCTTGAAGATTTTTATATGCTCCTTTTATTAATTTTACTATTTGTGATGGTTTCAAATGCTCTATAACTTGTGATGAAAATATTCCTCCTAAATTTAGATTATCATTGTCATATAAATAATTTACCCCATCTTTTAATTCAACTGATAATCCATCTTTTTTACATTTTTCAACCATTTGCGGATTAATATCCATACCAAAAACATATTGTTTTCCAGCATTTAGCAGAGTTTTCATAAACTCTCCTCTTCCACAACCTATATCCAGTATATTATCTTTTCCGACATATAACCTTACAAATTTTTCCTGTAATTTTTGTATACTTTCTTCAGAACCTCTATATTTATCTTCAAAAGCAAGATAATCCATATCAAAATTATTTTCTTTTTCTATTTTTTCTAATTTTTTTATTCCTTCATCCCTTTCGTTTAATAGCTTTATTATTTCTTCATTTTTCTTATCTAATTGCTTATTCAAATTATTTATAGCTCTAACAGCACATGAATTAAATGTTATTTGATCCTGCAGCATCGGAACTATATACCATCTTGTCAATTTTCTAATTACTTTTTTTAAAAATGAAAATAATTTATTCTTAGACAAAATTTCTCTTTCTAAATTAATATTCCAAACTTGGTTTAATACATCTAAATCATATCTAAAATTATCTTCTTCACTTATTTTAGGAGTAAAATCAAAATTATTTATTTTTTCTTCTTCCAAGTATCCTTTATCTTTTATATTTTGTCTTATTTTATTCATTATTTCTTCAACATTAATATTGTCTATATTTATTTCAAAGTCATTTTCTTTTATTTCCATACTTTTAATATATTCCTTCCTATAAGTGACTAAACTTATGATTTATTCTAAATATTCCAGTATCTTTTAAAATACTATATACGGTAAAAAAATTTGCTTTTCTTATATAGTCATATGGCTTTCCATATTCATCATGAAAAGCAATATCCAAATAATACTTACCCTCTAATAATTGAATACTTTCTATGTCTACTTCAACAATTCCTTCATCCTGAATTTTAATTTTCTCAAAATTATCAATAAACGTATTTGTACCATAACAATTCAGTCCATCATTCCTAAAAATTCCAAATCCGAAAACAGAATCTTTTAGTTTTTCATTATTCTTTTTATATTTAACTTTTATTTTTAATTTGTCTTCTGAATTATAAGTATCACTTACTTCATTTTTTTCATTCAATAACTTTATATTGATAATTTCAATATCTTTATTTCCAGTTCGATTTTTATCTTTTTTCTTTTTTTCTTCTTTTTCAATATTTTTTTCTTCGAATACCTCTTTCTTCTTTTCCTGATCATTTACTTTACTTTGATCTTTTATTTTAATTTTTTCATTCTTATCTTTATTCATAATGTCATCTAAATATTCTGCAACAATATCGTGCGGTATACCTTCATCTCTTATTTTGCCATTTTCAATCCATACAGCTCTATTGCACAATCTTTCTATAGAACCTAAATCATGTGACACTATTACAATTGTAATTTCTCTTTTTTTCAATTCCAGCATTTTATTAAAACATTTAGCCTGAAACCTAGCATCACCAACCGCCAAAATTTCATCAATCAATAAAATATCAGCATCAACATTTATCGCAACAGAAAAAGCTAATCTCATATACATTCCTGAAGAATATGTTCTAACTGGACTGTCTATAAACTCTTCTAACTCAGAAAATTCTATTATCTCATCTAGCCTGCCATCTATTTCCTTTTTAGTAAGCCCAAATATAGAAGCATTTGTATAAATATTTTCCCTTCCAGTCATATCAGGATGAAATCCTGCTCCTAGTTCCAAAAGACTTGAAATTTTCCCATTTATCTCTATTTTTCCCTTATCCGGGTATATTATCTTTGTCATTAATTTTAATAATGTACTTTTTCCACATCCATTATGTCCAACTAACCCTACAACTTCTCCTCTTTCTATTTCCAAAGTTACACCTTTTAAAACTTCATGTCTTGTATAGCTGTTTCTTTGTTTAAAAAAAAGTAACCTTTCTTTTAAGGTATGCCCTTTATCACTATATATTTTAAAACTTTTTTCTACATTTTTTACGCTTATTACAACATCTTTCGCCATTATAGTTCCTCCGCAAAGTTTTTCTGTAATTTTTCAAATACAAAATATCCAATGACAATCATAATTATTCCATAAATTAATATTCCACCAAATGAATTAAAACTTGGCATTCTTTTATAATATAAAATATTTCTATAAAAATTTATTATACCTGTCATTGGATTTAAATAAAACCAAAAACGATATTTTTCTGGTATCATTTCAATTTCATAAACTATCGGAGTTAAATAAAACCATATCATTACTATAATATTTAGAATGTATTCCAAATCTCTAAAATATACATTTAAAGCTGAAAATATAAAAGTCATTCCTAATACTAAAATATATTGCATAATCATAGCGAGCGGTAAAAGTAATATATATTTACTAAATCCAATGCCACTGACTAATATTGTTAATAATACAACTATCATGCTGTAAAACATATTCATAAAAGCAGAATTTACTGTTGAAATAGGTAATATAATTCTTGGGAAATATATTTTTTTTATCAAATCTTTATTCATCAAAATACTTGTTGAACCAGCTTGAATGCAAGTAGCAAAAAATAGCCAAGGAATTAATCCTATGAATAAATAAATATAAAATTTATCTATATTTACTTTCATAATTGTAGAAAAGACTATCGTATAAACGACCAATTGTAAAAGAGGGTTCAGAAATGTCCACAAAAAACCCAATACTGAACCCTTGTATCTTACTTTTAAATCTTTTTTTACTAAATTTGAAAGCATTTCACGATAATCATATAATTCTTTTATAATTCTCATAATTTATTTCCATCTCCAATATTCTAAAACATCTTTCAATGTTTCATCAATAGAAATTTCTGGCTTCCATCCTGTATCTTTTTTAATCTTTGTATTGTCACATTGCACTATTGGTATATCAACTGGACGGAATTTTTCTTTATCTATTTCTATTTTTATTTCTTTATTTGATAAATTCACTAATTTTTCTAAAATTTCCTTTACCCTCACAACATTTCCTGAACCTATATTATATGATTCTCCTATTTTCCCATTCTCAAGTAACATTACATACCCTCTGACAATATCTCTTACATCAGTAAAATCTCTCAAAGTATCTAAATTCCCAACTTTTAATACTGGAATCGCACCTTTTTCAATTTTTACAATTTTACTTGCAAAATCAGGAACTACAAAATTTTCACTTTGTCCAGCACCAATGTGATTAAAGGCTCTTACAAATATAATATTCATCTTGTAGGCTTTTACATATAACTTGCCAAGTTCTTCTTGTGTTTTTTTGCTAATTCCATATGGGCTTTGAGGAATTTGCATTTGTGTTTCTTTTATCGGGCAATCCTCAGGTTTTATAATTCCATACTGGTCACTTGAGCCAATAATTAATATTTTAGGATTTATATTATTACTTTTCACAGCTTCTAATAAATTTAAAGTCCCATTTACATTGACATCTATTGTTAAAACCGGTTTTTGCCATGAAAGCCCTACTGCACTTTGTCCAGCCAAATGAAAAATCATATCTGGTTTTATATTTTTTATTACATCATTAACATTTTCTGTATTTAGCAGATTCATTTTAAATATCTTTATCTTATCATTTTTATACGTTTCATTTATTGTTGTTCCGTAAACATCATAACCACTTTTTAAAAGATAATCATACAAATATCTTGCAACGAAACCATCAATTCCAGTTACCAATACTTTTTTCATTAAGAATCTCCCTCGTTTAAAGTGATTTTAATTTCATTTCCTTTTGAACTTTTTCCATATCATTTTTAACCATTCTTTCAACTAATTCTGTAAATGAAATTTCTCTTTTCCATCCTAATGTTTTTTCAGCTTTTGCAGGATTTCCAATTAAAATATCAACTTCTGCAGGTCTAAAGAACTCAGGATTTACTCTAACAACAATCTCCCCTGTTTTAGAATCCTTACCTACTTCATTAACCTCTTTACCTTCCCAAACTATATCTATACCCACATATTTAAAAGCTTTTTCAACAAACTCTCTGACTGTTCTCGTTTCATTCGTTGCAACTACGTAGTCATCTGCTTTATCTTGCTGCAACATTAACCACATTGCCCTAACGTAATCCTTTGCATGTCCCCAATCACGTTTAGCATCTAAATTTCCTAATTCTAAAACATCTTGAACACCTAATTTTATTCTTGCTACAGCATCTGTTATTTTTCTAGTGACAAACTCTTTTCCACGTCTTTCAGATTCATGATTAAATAAAATTCCTGAACATGCATACATATCATAACTTTCCCTATAATTTTTAGTTATCCAATGTCCATATAACTTTGCTACTCCATACGGACTTCTAGGATAAAAAGGTGTTTCTTCATTTTGAGGAATTGCTT
The DNA here is from genome assembly GCA_963548925.1 of uncultured Leptotrichia sp. Lineage (GTDB taxonomy): Bacteria > Fusobacteriota > Fusobacteriia > Fusobacteriales > Leptotrichiaceae > Leptotrichia. The sequence goes on from CAUUWI010000001.1 coordinate 48,711, forward strand.
GAACTAATCCAAACATTTCACTTGTAGAAGCTTGATAAAATTTTGCTTCGGGCTTTACTGTTTTTATAGCTTCCAACATATTCAAAGCTCCAATTCCATCAATTTCTGCAGTTGTAACAGGTTGTTCCCAAGATGTTCCCACAAATGACTGAGCTGCTAGATTGTAAATCTCATCAGCCTGGGAAATTTGCATTGCATTTATTAATGAAACTAAATCTGTCATATCAGCGTATATAAATTGTATCTCATCTTTTCTATGTTCTATATTTCCAAAAGTAGTTACACTTTTTCTTCTCATCAATCCATAAACTTCGTATCCTTTTTCCAACAATAATTCCGCCAGATATGAACCATCCTGACCATTTATCCCAGTAATTAAAGCTTTTTTCATTTATACTCTCCTATCTCTTTATTTCTATAAATATTCATTTCTATTACAAATTTTCAAATTATTAATAATCTCCTTAACTTCCTGTGTATTATCTTTATGACAAATCAATGTAACATCATCAGTATCCACAATTACTATATCTTCTAATCCAATAGTTGCAATAAGTTTTTCATTACCTTGAATTATTGAATTTTTTGTTCTTATGCTTATAACATTTCCATTTATAACATTTCCATCTTGATTTGTTTTATTAATCCTTTCAAGTGACAGCCAGCTTCCTACATCATCCCAGCCGAAATTTCCTGGAATGACATAAATATTTTTAGCTTTTTCCATTATTCCATAATCTATGGATTCTGACGGAAGATTTGAAAATTCTTTTTTTAATACTTCTTCATATTTTTCTGTACCTATTGATTCTCCAATTTTTTGCAGGCCTTCATAGATTTCTGGCAAATATTCCTTAAAATTTTTTAAAATAGTCGATGCCTTCCATACAAACATTCCACTATTCCATAAATATTGTCCACTTGTCAAGTATTCCTTAGCTTTTTCTAAATTAGGTTTTTCTACAAAACGTAAAACTTCATAAACATTTGCACTGTCTTTAAAACTTTCACCTTTTGTAAAATTAATATATCCATATCCTGTTTCAGGGTAATTTGGCGTAATTCCTATTGTTGCCAAATTATCACCTTTTTCAACTACATCTAAAGCTGTTTTTAGTGTGTCAATAAAAATTTCATTAAATTTAATTAGATGATCAGACGGTAAAATTATCATTTTTGAATTTATATCCTTTTTAGCAATATGCATTGCAGCAAGTCCGATACAAGGTGCAGTATTTTTGGCAACTGGTTCAATGATAATATTCTCGTCCAGTATGTCAGGAACATGTTCTAAAACCAAATTTTTATACATTTCATTTGTTACCACGTAAACATTTTCAATGTCTACTAAACTTTTTGCCCTTTCAACAGTGTGTTGTATCATAGATTTCCCGTCATCTGTTAAAGATAAAAATTGCTTTGGTAGATTTATTCGGCTTTTAGGCCAGAATCTTTCGCCTTTTCCTCCAGCCATTATTACTATTGAAGTCAATGCAGCTCCTCCTTTTTTATTTAAAATTTTACTAGCGTGTTTTAAAATAAATAAAACAGCAACTATATATAAATTATTTTTTTAATAAACTTTCTAAATACTTTTTATAGTCACAAATTTTTAACTTATTTATTATTTCAATAAGCATTTCTTTATTTATCCATCCTTTTGTATAGGCAATTTCTTCAAGACAGGCAATATAAAAACCTTGTCTATTTTGCACAGCCTCTACAAAATTTGAGGCTTCCAGCAAACCTTTTGGTGTTCCCGTATCAAACCAGTTCATGCCTCGCCCAAGAGTTTTTACTTTCAATCTTTTTTCAAGTAAATAAAATTCATTAATTGAGGTTATTTCTAATTCCTTACGTTCTGACGGTTTTAATGTTTTAGCTTTTTTTATAACTGTATTATCATAAAAATACAATCCCGGAATTGCAAAATTTGATTTGGCTGCTTGCGGCTTTTCTTGCAGGGAAATAACATTTCCATGTTTATCAAATTCAACAACTCCATAATCACTGGGATTTTTAACTGGATAGCCAAATATCATTGCACCATTGTTATTTAATTCGTTTTTTTTACAATTTTCGAAATAATCAACTGAATCTTCGAGAATTTTTGAAAACCCATTTCCATAAAATATATTATCTCCTAAAATTAACGTAATATTATCATAATTAATAAATTCTTCTCCAAGCAAAAAACATTCAGCAATCCCATTTGGTTCGATTTGAACTTTATATTTAATATTTATTCCTAATTGTTTTCCATCGCCAAGAAGACTTTCAAACAGAAAAACATCCCTTGGTGTAGAAATTATTAGAATATCTTTTATATTCGCAAGCATAAGTACAGATAAAGGATAATAAATCATAGGCTTATCATAAACTGGTAATATTTGTTTGGAAATAGATTTTGTTAATGGAAAGAGTCGTGTACCGGAACCACCAGCTAAAATAATTCCTTTCATAGGAACCTCCTTAAAATTATTAAATAAAATTTATTTTCCTTTTCCAAATAAAACAGCTTTAGCTGTTTTCATAACAACAAGTACATCAAGTATTAAATCTTGATGCTTTAAGTAATATAAATCATATTCAAGTTTTTTTTTCGCATCTTCCAAACTTTCTCCATATGGGAACATAACTTGAGCCCATCCAGTTATTCCTGGTTTTATAAGATGCCTTAAATTATAATAATTTATCTGCTTTTCGTATTCTTTAGCTAATATGTCCCATTCAGGACGTGGACCTACAAAACTCATTGTTCCTTTTAGTATGTTCCAAAGTTGAGGTAGTTCATCAATTCTTGTTTTTCTCATAAATTTTCCAAATTTTGTTACTCTAATATCGTTGTCTAAAGTATATTTTGAATATTTATTTGGATCATGCATCTTCATACTTCGAAATTTATAAACTTTAAAAGGTTGCATATTCTCGCCTATTCTTACCTGCTTAAATATTACTGGTCCTTTGGATTCAAATTTTATAATTATTGCAGTTATTAATGCTATTGGCGAAAAGATTATTATTAAAAGTAAAGCTAACGTTAAATCCATTCCACGTTTTATATTTCTTTGCATTTCATTATTTAAAATATCAAATCCATTTGATTCAAGCAACCATTCTTCATTTATTTTATCTATATCAATTTTCTTTTGAATATCTTCATTAAATTCTTCATAATTTATTATTTTCAAACCATTTATTTTTAAATCGAAAAGGCGTTTTAAATATTTCTTAAAATCTGGACTGTTCATATCTTTTACAATCACTAAAATATCAATATTTTTTTCAGAAATTATTTTCTCCATTTCATCATAATTTCCAATTAGATATTTTGTTACTATGTTTTTATTGTTGGAAATGTATCCAATATAATTATAATCAAGAGTATTTATAATATCTTCTTGAATATTGTTTTTAATATGATTTGAGCCAAATATTAATACATTTCGCTTTTTCATATAAAGAGAACACATAATTCTTCTAAAAATTACTTGAAAAAAGAATAACAATGCAAATACAAAAAAAACATTGATACGCTTCCAGAAAGCATAAAGCATTACGGAAAAAATTACGTCAATTCCTAAATTTATAAATACATCTTTTAGTCTGAAGCGTTCAGCATAAAAATCTAACTGTCCAAATATAAAATTTATGAATATGAATAAAATAAATATGAAATTTGTCAGATATTTTATTATATAATCATATTTATCCAACAAAAAACTATAGATTATATACAGGATAAATATATATAATAAACGTATACAAATATTCTTATTTAATTTCATAATTATTCACCCTCACTTGGCAAATTATACTATAATTTTTTCAGAAAATACATTTAATATTTTCATTTTTAATAAAATTAAATTAAAAAATATATTTTATTTTTCAATAAATATAAATATCAACACCACGAGTATAACATATTTCAATATCAAATTCAAGAGAGTTTTAAAATTCTCATCTGTTTAAAATTAAAATGTTATAATTCAAAATAAAATAAACAGAATTATTTTATATACAATTTTAAATTTTTCAATATATTTTTTTGTTGCACTTGATTATACAATACACCGAATAAAATTTACAATTAAAAAAATAAAATTTAAATTGATTTTATGAGTAAATTGTTGTAAAATACGTTGAGATTATTTTTAAATTTTAAAAATAATGGATTAATAATAAAAAGGAGAATAATAATGAGAAATATTTTATTTGGTATAATTTTGGCTGCATTAGGAGGAAATGTAGTATTTGCATCCAGCAACAATCAAATTAAAGTAAATAATGAGCAAATTGAAATTCAAGAGATAACAACAGAGAAAATTAATAAGAAAATAAAAATTCCTGAAAACAAAACATCAGAGAAACAACTTAAAAAAAGTAACATAATTTCTAAAATCAGAGGAAAAGAGTGGAAATTAGTTTGGAATGATGAATTTAATGGAAATAAATTGGATAGTTCAAAATGGGCTTATTGGGAAAATGGAAATCCTTGGCATGCTGGAAATTACCTTGATGAAAATGGAAACTTAGTTAATAAATATGGATTTGATGCAAAACACTACTATCTAAGAGACAATGTTAAAGTTGAAAATGGAAATATGATTATAACATTAAAAAAGGAAAATGATAAAAAAGTAAATATAGATGGTGTTGATAGAAAAATTCTTTATAGTTCAGGAGCAATACATACAAGAAATATCTATAATGTAAAATATGGAAAAATTGAAATGAGAGCAGCTATGCCAAAAGGAATAGGCACTTGGCCAGCATTCTGGTTATGGCCTGAAGGATATTCCTTAGCCTCAGGAAAAATGGCAGAAGGTGAGATTGATATTGTTGAAACTTATGGAGATAATATGAAACGTGCAACTGGAACACTTCATGTTTTAAAAGACGATAACACATACAAAACATTTGATGGAGATGATTATAAATTAAGTAAATGGCCTAGAGAAAAATTGACAAATTTCAACACATATGCAATTGAATGGAATGATAAGGAAATAAAATGGCTGTTTAACAATAAAGTGTATAAAAGATTTTCTTACAAGGAATTAGATAAAAGAGGTCTGCAGAATCCGTTTAATCAACCATATTTCATGATGATAAATGTGGCTTTGCAAAACAAGACTGGAGAAGATGGGGATGTGGATTTTCCAACTGAAATGAAAGTTGATTACGTAAGAGTTTACCAAAAACAATAAAATTTCTAACTCTAAGATATAAAAATACATTATTTCAAATTTCTTAAACGTATTAAACATGGGCTATATTTCTCAATTTTTCTTAAAATCATAACCCATACTTTTTAATTCTCAGATAAAAAGCAAATTACATTTTCTGAACATTTGCCTTCATTTATTCATATATTTTAATCAATACGGAATATTCTCAATTTTTTTAAGATTTTAGTAGGGCGTGTCTAAAAACTCTCAAAATAATGAATTTTTAACAAATTTTTCTAAAATCAAAAATAATAAACACTGATTTTATCGTGATTTGTATAATTTGTAAAACAAAAAAACATTAGAAATAACATAGATTTTGAGTTTTCAGACACAGCCTATTCAAAATAATTTTTGTTTTTATCAAATTTCTGTTGAATTTTATCTTTATCAGAAATCGTCAGTTCATCGGGATTTATTCCAAATTCTTCAAATTTCCAGTCAATATTTATTGTTTCATCATTCCATAAAATCCCACTATCATATTCTGGGGCATATAAATCTGTGCATTTATAAGTAAATTCCGTTTCATCTTCAAGTGTTAAAAAACCATGTGCAAAGCCTTCTGGAATGCAAAACATCAATTTGTTTTCAGCAGATAATTTTACTGCATACCATTTTCCAAAAGTTTCGCTGTCTTTTCTCAAATCAACTGCCACATCATAAACGCTTCCTTTTATCACACGTACTAATTTCCCTTGAGTGTGTTTTGTCTGGAAGTGAAGTCCACGTAAAACGCCTTTTTTGGATTTTGAATGGTTGTCTTGGACAAAACTCATTGTAAGTCCTAATTCTTCAAAGGATTTCTGGTTATAAGTTTCCATAAAAAATCCTCTTTCGTCACCAAAAACTTTTGGCTCGATTATTACTAAATCTTTTATTAGGGTTTCTTTTATTGTAAAATTATTCATTGATTTGCTCCTTTTTTATAATTTTAGTATTTTTATTCTAAATTTGGGTTATCTAATACGATATCTCTTTGCCAATTGAAATTCTCAGGTACCCGAAGCGATCCAGAAATTGTAACTTTTTTATTGACGTATCGTGTGTACCTGCTGTCATTGTTAATAATATTTAACTGAATTTGCTTGCCACTCATGTTATCTACAGTTATTGAATTTGGAAGCTCCAAAACATAAAAATGTATCGTATTTCCCGAAAAAGCGCCAAATTCCTTAACTTCTGAAAAATATCTCAAAGTTCCTGTCAAAGTGACATTATCACCACCTGAATATGAAGAACGTGTTCTATTTTTGCTATAATTTACATTAGAGTCATAGCCATCGTATCCATAATTTCCACCTGAACTCCCTGATGAAACATACGATCCACCGCTTTTTTCTATGTAGCCGTAATTTTGATTTGTAAAACTTGGAAAATTTGTTTTTATTCCTGTAATTAATGAATTTATTTCATTTTTGAACCATTTTTGATATTCTGGAAGTAGAATTAGTGTATTTTTACTTCTCAAAAGTGATTGTACATCATTCAATGAATATGTTTTATAATTCTCTCTCTTATATTTTTTTCCATTTTTTACATATGAACCTGCTCCAATTATTATTTCCGTATCTTTAAACTCAATATATCTTATATCTGGATAGCCATCTGAATCTTTTTTTTTACTTTCAAAAGCCGTGTAAGCTACTGCAAACTCCCTTTCTCCAACACGAACTACATGCATAACAAAATTTA
>CAUUWI010000002.1:0-41213 GCA_963548925.1 uncultured Leptotrichia sp.
ATGGATATTGTTGTAAATCATTCTTCCACTGAAAATGAATGGTTTAAAAAGTCTGAAGCTGGAGATCCTGAATATAAAGATTTTTATATTTGGAAAGATGCAGTTGATGGGAAAGAGCCTACAAACTGGGAGTCAAAATTTGGAGGGAATGCCTGGAAATATTCGGAAAAGAGAGGGCAATACTATTTACATTTGTTTGATGTGACGCAAGCTGACTTGAACTGGGAAAATGAAAATGTGAGAAAAAAAGTTTATGAAATGATAAAATTCTGGCTGAATAAAGGTGTTGACGGGTTTAGGCTAGATGTCATCAATCTTATATCAAAAGATCAGAGATTTTTGAGTGATGATGGGACTGATACGAGATTTGTCCCTGATGGAAGAAGATTTTATACAGATGGACCTAGAATCCATGAATTTTTGAAGGAAATGAATCAAGAAGCCTTTGGTGGAGGAGAACTTATCACAGTTGGAGAAATGTCTTCTACAAGCCTTGAAAACTGTATTAAATATTCAAATCCTGACGAAAAGGAGTTATCAATGGCATTTTCATTTCATCATCTGAAAGTTGACTATCCAAATGGAGAAAAATGGGTAAAAGCACCGTTTGACTTTGTACAATTGAAAAAAATATTCTCTAAATGGCAAATTGGAATGTATGAAGGGAACGGATGGAATGCGACTTTCTGGAACAACCACGATCAGCCGAGGGCATTGTCAAGATTTGGAAATGACAAGGAATATCATAATGAGTCAGCTAAAATGCTTGCCATAGTTCTTCATGGACTGCAGGGGACACCTTACATTTATCAGGGAGAAGAATTTGGAATGACAAATCCATACTTTGATGACATTAAGAAATATCGGGATGTTGAATCTCATAACATTTATAAAATAAAGGAAAAAGAAGGATTGTCAAATGAGGAAATTCTGGATATTTTAATGCAGAAATCAAGAGATAATTCAAGAACTCCGATGCAATGGAATAATTCTGAAAATGCAGGATTTACAACAGGAACTCCGTGGATTGGAGTGCCTGAAAATTATAAGAAGATTAATGCTGAGGTGGCACTAAAAGATAAAAATTCAATATTCTATCATTATAAAAAATTAATTGATTTAAGAAGAAATGAAGAATTGATGGTAACTGGACGATATGAAGATATTGATTTGAAAAATAAGAGCGTGTACGCTTACAGACGGGTTGGAGAAAATGAGGAATTAGTTGTAATTAGTAACTTCTATGAGCCTGAAGTGGAATTTGAGCTGGAAGGAAACGGAGTTACAGGACTGGAAAATGCTCAAGTTTTATTGTCAAATTATGAAACAGCTCCTGAAATTCTAGATGGAAAAATTATTTTGAAACCTTATGAATCAATTATTTTTAAAAAATAATAAAAATCAAAAGTAATAAAAAGATAAAATTTGCCGTTAAATAGGATTTTCAATTTTGAAACTTGTTTGACGGTATTTTAAATAAAAAATGAAGAAGGAAATTAAAATGAAGACAGAAATTATATGTGTTGGAACAGAATTATTAGTTGGAGATATTGTAAATACAAATGCACAGTATATTTCGGCAAAGCTCACAAATATTGGGATTGACTTATATTATCAGACTACAGTTGGAGATAATTATGAACGGCTTAAGGAATGTTTGGAAAATGCTTTTAAAAGAGTGGATTTGGTGATTACTACTGGAGGGATTGGGCCTACAGTTGATGATATTACGAAGGAAGTTGTGGCTGATTATTTTGAGGAAGAATTGGAAATGATAGAGCGGTATTATGACTTGATTGTGAAAAAATATAATGCGAGAGGCTTTAGAGAAGTGGCTTCTGGCGGGAGAAAAGAGGCTTCCATTTTGAAAAATTCAAAGTTATTGGAAAATAAAGTTGGGCTTGCACCGGGATTTTTTTATGAAAAGGATAATAAAAAAATAATAGTATTACCGGGGCCTCCAAGGGAAATGACGTGGATGGTGGATAATCAAGTCTTACCATTTTTAAAGCAATATTCAAATGATATTTTGTTAATGAAAACTCTTGAAATAAAAGGAATTCCAGAAGGGAAAATTGATGACAGGCTAAAAGATTATTTTGAAATGTCAAATCCGACTGTTGCTCCGTATGCAAAAGAAGGTTGTGTTCACGTGAGAATTGCTATGAAAGGTGATAGAGGGAGTACAGATTATTTGATTGCTGAAATTGATAAAATTGCAAATGAAATTATAGAGATTTATCCGCAGGCAGTGGAAATAGAAGATTAATAAAAATGAATTAAGAGAGAAATTTTATAATTGATTTTTCTCTTTTTTTGTTTGAAAATTAATTAAATTTTTAAAAAATGTGAGAAAATAGTTGACTTTTTTTGTTTATTTGGTAAAATAATATGATGAGGCATATTCAAAAAAAATTATATTTTTCACTTATAAATAAAAAAATAAATAACTTATTACGTAATTAAAGACAAAATATCATAATCTAATTATTCTGGTTAATTTATAGTTAAACTTCCAGTATATTTTTTTTGTTTAAATAATAAATTTCTGTGATAGTCTGAACCTTGATTTTATAACCTTACAAAATTTAAGAAATTTATGAACTAATTTTTTTGTTTTGCCAATAAAAAATTTTATAAATAAGGAGGTCGTTATGACAAATAATCTTAGAAAAGCAAAACAGGATTTATGTGCCTATATAAAAAGGTGCAAAAATATTCATTATTCAGAAAGTTTATTGATAGCTTTCCTAATAGCTGGAATAACAGGTAATCTTTTTCCAGAATCAAAAAATACAAATCTTGATATTGAAAATCAGAAACAGTTGATTTCCACATCAATAAAGGACATACATACTAGACTTAAAGGAACAAGAAAAAAAAATGATAAATTATTAAAAAACACAAATCTTGAACTTATTCAACTAATGGAACAGGGAGACTATGTCATTAAATCGCCTTGGAGCAGCTGGCAATATGGAATGAATTATTTTTATAATAACTGGAATGGGACTTATAAAGGTAGAGGGGATAAAAAGGCGAAATATCCATATGAAGGAGTATATTCAAGGAGCCATAATTTATTTTTAAGAAATATATCGCCTGACAGTGAGCTATATGAAGAATATGTGGCATCTATAGATGAACCTTTTGCTAATTCAGCAACAACTTCGACCATAAGAAAAAGAGGAGGAAGCACAAACTATGGGCTAGCAAGTACTATTGCTAATCAAGAGCCAATAGCTTCAATAGAATTAGGAGTTTCTGTAAGACCAAAAAATATATTTAAATCACCAGTAGCGGTTATACCTCCTGCCATCACCGTAAATACTGTTACACCTTTGAATACACCAACTCCGCCAGGTGCACCAGCATCACCAACTATAAATATACCTGAATTTAATCCAGTGGCACCAGATCCAATAACTGTGTCATTGCCAATCCCGCCTACTTTTAATATTAAGTTAGGATCATTTTGTAATCCTATGACACGATATTGTGGAGATAGACCAAATGGTGGAGGGCTCGGGGGCATTTATGGAGGAACTCCTAGATCATATGATCATGGAAGGCATGCTGGAAAAGTACTTACTGATTCGGATATATCAAATCGTACATACGCTGTTAGGTATTCTTGGAGCTCTTTTAATGGAGCTCTTTTAAAAGTATATTTTGATTTTGGTGCTGCTGGCGGTACAATAGCTAGGCGACCAGGTTCAGGAACGCTTACATTGGGTCAAAATTTAAATTTAACTATTGATTCAGTGAGAGAAGGAACAATTATACCTGCCAATGTTCCTTCTGTTAATGGAGCCTATAATACAGGAATGTTTTTAACAGGAGGTTCAAGAGTTGCAACTCTGGATGATGCAACAAACGCAACAATAGACAATAAAGGTAAAATAAATATGATGGGACCTCTAGTTGCTGGTTTTGAGGTACAAAGTGATAAGGTTGGAAGTTTAGAGAGAAAACTAGTAAATTCAGGAGTTATTAGTGATGAAATAGAAAAAAGTAATCAAATTATTGATACATCTGATACTAGATTGAACAAGTTATTAAAGATAAAACAGCTTAAGGCAGATGGGAGTGGACTTTATGGAACAGGAATTAACCCAGATACTATCTTAGGACAAGATTCAACAACTTTAACTTTACCTCCATTTACACACCAAGGATCTTTAGATATATCAAGAGATCCTGATATCATTAATTCAGACGGAACTTTAAAAAGAGCTGGAGGGTATACTGGATACAAGATAGGATTAATTTTAACTTATGAAAATACAAGCAATAAAATGAATAATGACGGAGTAGGCAATAATTATGTCTTAACAAACCAAGGGACTATTAATTTTCAAGGTAAAAAATCTATTGGTATTCAAGTTTATGCACCTGGAAAAGATTCTGCTAATGGGGTAAATAAACCATTAGTAAATGTTGAAAATAAAAGTGGAGCTTCGATTATAATGGGCGGAGTGGCTAGTTATGGTTTAAAGTTGTCTTCTAGAGTAGATGAAGATTCAAAAGTTGAAAATGCAGGGAAAATTTATATAACAGGAGATAATACAGTTGCTTATAAACAAGACAATAACGCATCAACTCCTAAAACTTATTTATATGATTCTGATGGAAGTTCACTCTCATCAGGTATAGCAATAATAGAAGATTCCTCATTAAGTGGAGCAAGTTCGATAAGAGCACATCAAGGTATGGTATCCAATAAAGGAGAAATATATGTTTCTGGTGGACAAGGTAATACTGGTATGGTTTTAATCCTGAAAGCTAATGATGATATTACTAATGAGAGTAATATTAATATTTCTGATATAAAAAATATTGGAATGAGAGTTGATTTAGGTTCAGTGACAACAGACGACCCTTCTTCAAGGTTATTGCCAACAGCTATAAATAAAGGAACGATTGCCATAACTGATGGGGAACAAAACATAGGGATGGTAGCAAATGATTCATCTGCTAATACGACTTTAGTTAATGGGGAAACAGTAATGAAGCATAGAGCAGTTGCTAAGAACGAATCAGGAAATATTTTGTTCAATAATGTATCAAAAAAAGCCATTGGAATGTTTGCGCAAAATGGTGGAGAAATTATTAATAACGGTACTATAAAAGGGAATGGGACAACTAGTCTTGAAGATACAGTGGGTATGGTTATTCAGCCAGCAAATGGAACTAAAAAATCTAATGGAACAAATACCGGAACAATAGATTTAGAAGGGAAAAAAGTTACAGGAGTATACAATCAAGGCATATTTAAAATGGAAAATGCTAATTCTTCTGTAACAACTGCAGGTGATGGAGCTATCAGTTTATACGCAAGAGGAAACACATCAGAAACTAAAATTAATTCAGGAAAAATTATTGCTAAGAAAGGAGCATTGGGACTTTTTGCTAATGAAAATGCGACAGTAAATTTAGGAACAAGTTCGGATGCACCTGAATTAGAAGCTCATGGAGCAGGAACTTTATTATTTTATAATTATACAAAGGATACTTTTGGAAATTATACAGCTAATGGTATATTTAAACTTAACAATAATAATGTAAAGGCAACATTAGACACAGGAGCAACAGCCTTCTATTTTAAAAATACATCAGCAGCTAACTCAACAGTAACTGGATCAACTGCTCAGAAATTAAATGCTATGTTTGCTGGTTCAGGTTCAAATAAGCTGAAATTAAAATTAATGGATAAAAATTCAACTTTATTTGTACTAGATAATGAAAATCCAAATGCCACAGCAACGCCTTTAACAAGTGTAGATTCTTCTATAACTCAATTTTTAGGAAGTTTTGTAGAAATAGACTCTAGTTCATCAAATAATTATAAAATTTATAAGACTACAAAAGCTTCTTTAAGTATTGATACGGATGTTAACTTAGATAATCATACAAGTTCAGCGATAGACAGATATTATAGAGTTGATTTCTTAAATTCAGCTGTTACTGTTGAAGCAGGTAAGAAGATGGTTGGAACTGATGTAACTCAAATTAAACAAGTTATAGCTCAATCTAACTATGCTGATGCAACAAATGATAATCATGTAAAAGTAATAAATAATGGTACAATAGATTTCTCTAAAAAGGGTGGAACTGCAATAGCTGTGGATTATGCACCAGTAATAAATAATGGAATAATTAAAATGGATGCAGCTAATAGTTCAACTGAAAATAGTACAGGAATATTTGGAGCATCTGGATCAAGATTAACAAACAGTTCAACAGGAGAAATTCGACTTGGTATAAATGGAGTAGGAATTTGGGGAACTAATAAAATAAGTACTTCTGTGAATACTTGGAGCAAAAATATAGATATCACTAATAATGGTAAAATTACAGGAATTTCTGGAAAAGAAGGAATATTTGGAATATATGCTGATAATGATACAACCAGTTATAGTGGAGCTACATCCAATATAACTCAAGGAACAACTGGAAATATAGATTTCTCCCAAGCAAAAAAAACTGTAGGAATATATATGAAGAATGGGGTATTGACTTCATCTGGTGATATATCTGTCAATGAAGGGAGTGTTGGAATAGATGCAACAAATTCAGATGCAATTTTAAACGGAGGAACTCATACAATAGGAAAAGAATCTGTTGGATTTAAATTAACAGGAAGTACTTCTAAATTAATGGCAAATTCTGGAAATATTTCAATAACAGGAATAGGTTCAGCTGCTTATTTGTTTGATAATGTGAGCTTAACATCAGGAACTAATTTTAATGATAATTTAACATTAACTTCAACAAAGGCTTATACATACCTAACTCTAATAAATAATAGCCATTTGAACTATATGAACACTAAGACTATTGCTAATGATGAATCTATATTTGTAAATGCTAAAGATTCAACCGTTAGTTTATTATCAGGAACTAATGTTACTTCAACAAACAAGAAAGTAACAGGAGTTTATTCTGAAAATTCCGCTGTATCAAATGATGGAATATTAACATTAACAGGAGCTGAATCATCTGCTCTATATGGTAAAGCTGGTTCATTTTTGATAAACACTGGTAAGATTACTATCGGAAAAAGTGGTTCAGGAATATATAGTATAAATAGTACTGGAAAGAATAATGGAGAAATAACCATAGGACAAGGTTCAGTAGGTATGCGTGCAGAAGATGCAATTATTGAAAATGGAGCTACTGGAAAAATCCTAGGTATAGGAGCAAAAGCCACAGGAATGTCGCAAAGTGGAGGAACTCAAGATATTACAAATAATGGTACCATCACATTAACAGGAGATAAATCAACTGCTTTACATTCAGAAGGAATAACTTCTGTAAATCATAAAGTTATTAATACAGGAAACATAACTGTTGGAGATTCTTCTAATGAATTAACCCCAAGTGTAGGTATTTATTCAGCAAATGGAACAAATAGTACAGTAGAAAACTTTGGAAAAGTTGTTGCAGGAATAAAATCAACAGCAATTTATGCAGGAAATGTTGATTTAAAAGGTTCTTCTGAAACAACAGCAGGTAATGGGGGAATAGCAGTATATTCTAAAGAGGGTACTGTAAATATTTCTGCAAATTCTAAGGTAAATGTTGGAGCTACATTAGGTAATGGACAAGAAGGAGCTGGAGTATATTTAGCTGGAAATAACCAAACTCTTAATAGTGATACTGATAAATTAACTATTGGACAAGGTTCATTTGGATATGTAATGACCGGACAAGGTAATACTGTAAGAACAGGAGTATCAGGAACAACAGGGGTGGTAACACTTTCTAAAGATTCAGTATTTATGTATTCGAGAGATAAAGCAGGAACTATAAAAAACTACAACAATTTAAAATCAACAGGAAATGAAAATTATGGTATTTATGCACTAGGTTCGGTTGAAAATTATGGAAATATTGATTTTAACCAAGGTATAGGAAATGTTGGAGCATATAGCTATGTAGAAGGAGCAACTACAACACCTAATGCTATAAAGAACTATGGAACAATAAGTGTCTCTAAATCAGATATAAATGATCCAAATAATAGAAAATATGGTATAGGAATGGCAGCAGGATTTGGTGAAGAAGTTCCAGCGGGTTCAGGAAATTATGTTGTAAAAGGTTTAGGAAATATAGAAAACCACGGAATAATAAAAGTTACAGATCCTGATAGTATAGGAATGTATGCAACAGGAAAAGGTTCAAGAATATATAACAGTGGTAGAATAGAATTAAGTGGACCAAAGAGAAATATAGGAATATTTGCTGAAAATGGAGCAGAAGTAATTAACACAGGAACTATAACAACTGTTGGTTCAGGAAATGTAGGACAAATAGGTATAGCATTAAGAAAAGGGGCTATATTAGATAACAGGGGAACAATTCATATTGATGCTTCCAAAGGTTATGGATTATTTTTGGCCGGAGCGATAATTAAAAACTATGGAACAGCTAATATAACAGTTGAAAATGGAGCAACACCAATAAAAGAGATAACTGCAGCTGATACTTCAAAAGATATGCAAGATCTGCAAGATGGAATGAATAGAATTAGAATTCACTCTCCAGCAGGAGCGACAGAAGCAAAAATAATTGCTAATGGTCGGGTGCAAATTCCAACAGTAGTTCATGTACAAGCAATACCAAATAGAAAACCTAATGATATTCCAACATCATCAGTAGGAATGTATGTTGATACATCAGGAATAAATTATACAAGGCCAATAACTAATATTGGAGCTTTAAGAGGATTAACTCAATCAGATTTAATTATAGGTAACGAAGCAACAAAATATACAACATCTAAGTATATTCAATTGGGACAAGATATAATTGAACCATACAATGATATGATAAGGACATCAGGAATTGAAAAATGGAATATTTATGCAGGTTCATTAAGTTGGATGGCTTCAATAACTCAATTGCCTGATTATACAATAAGAAATGCATATTTGGCAAAAGTACCATATACAGTTTGGGCTGGAAGAATGTCAACGCCAATAAATAGAAAAGACACGTATAATTTTACGAATGGACTGGAACAACTGTATGGAGTAGAAGTAATAGGAACAAAAGAAAATCAAGTATTCCAAAAATTAAACTCTATAGGGAATAACGAGGAAGTGTTACTATATCAAGCGTTTGATGAAATGATGGGACACCAATATGGAAATACTCAGCAAAGAATCAACGAAACAGCTTCATTACTGGATAAAGAATTTACTTATTTAAGACATGACTGGCGAAATCCATCTAAACAAAATAACAAAATTAAAGTATTTGGTATGAGAAATGAGTATAATTCAGATACAGCCGGAATTATCGACTACAGAAGCAACGCCTACGGAGTGGCTTACGTTCATGAAGATGAAAAAATCAAGATGGGTAACTCAAGCGGATGGTATGCTGGAGCTGTAACAAACAGATTTAAATTTAAAGACATTGGAAAATCTAGAGAAAACCAGACTATACTTAAAGCTGGAATTTTTAAGACAATGTCGCCTAAAAAAGATCATAATGGAGCATTGCAATGGACAATTGGTGCAGATGCCTTCGTAGGAATTAATGATATGAGACGTAGATATTTGGTTGTAGATGAAGTATTTGAAGGAAAATCTAACTACAATTCATACGGAGCAGCATTAAAAACAGACTTAGGATATGACATAAGAATGAGCGAGAGAACACACTTGCGTCCATACGGATCGCTCAAGATGGAATACGGAAGATTCAACAGCATAAGGGAAAAGAATGGACAAGTGAGGCTGGAAGTTCAAGGGAACGACTATTTCTCAGTTAAGCCAGAAGTTGGAGCAGAATTCAGATATGTTCAGCCACTTGCAGTAAGAACAAACTTGACAGTGGGTCTGAAAGCCGCATATGAGAACGAGTTAGGAAAAGTTGGGAATGTAAACAACAAGGGAAGAGTAAGATATACAAATGCTGACTGGTTCGGAATCAGAGGGGAAAAGGATGACAGAAGAGGAAATGGCAAGTTTGACTTGAATATCGGAGTGGACAACACAAGATTTGGAGTTACAGTGAATGCTGGGTATGATACTAAAGGTAAGAATGTCAGAGGTGGAATAGGATTTAGAGCTATTTATTAATCTTTGATTTTTTCAAAATTAGGAGTCTTGGCATATGGAATTATTTAATTTTATAAAAATTTTTTTGAAAATTTAAATTTTTTTAAAAAAATGATTGACAATTTTGATTAATTTGGTAAAATATAATGTAGTCATTATTTCTTGAAAAACATTGTTAATTTATAACAGAGTAAAATATGTATTAAATTCATTTTTTAGTTTGAATTAAAAATTGAAATAATATTCTTGTTTTTTTGTTTATAAATTTTTAGATTTTGATTTTATAAGGCAACTATATATAGATACAAAAAAATACATAATTTAGAATTTTAAATCACATTATTTCTTATAACAAATTTAACTTAATAGAAGAATAGTTTGTCTTTTTCAAAAAAGATGTATAATTTGTCAAGAAAATAGGCACAAAAATTTTAAATTAAATAAGGAGATATGTTAGCATGACAAACAGTATTAGAAAAATTAAAAAAGATTTACTTGCATATGCAAAAAGGTGTAAAGAAATACATTATACGGACAGTCTATTAATTACATTTTTAATGACAGGAATGATTTTTACAACAGTTAATAACTTGTTCTCTGCATCAACAGCAGTAGATGCAAGTATTGAAAATCAGAGACAGGCAATTTCCACATCAGTAAAGGATATACACCAACAAGTTAAGGTAGCTCGAAAAGCAAATGACAAACTATTAAAGAATACGAATCTAGAACTAATTCAATTAATGGAACAAGGAGATCATGTTACTAAATCTCCTTGGAGCAGCTGGCAGTTTGGGATGAATTATTTTTATAACAACTGGCGTGGGACTTATAAAGGTAGAGGGGATAAAAAGGCAAAATATCCTTATGAAGGAATCTTTGAGCGAAGTGATGACATATTCTTGAGATCAATTTCTAGCGACAGTGTCCATTATGACTCATACACCTCAGCAGCAAACGCACTTGGTAAATACAGACATCCGGCAACAACTTCTTCAAACCAGGTAAGATCTAGATATGGACTGGAAAATTCAGAAATACGTTATGAACCAGTGGTACGTATCGAACTTGGAGCCTCAGTAAAACCAAAGGAAATAGTAAAATCGCCAGTAACAGTAACACCTCCAAGAATACAGGTGAACACAGTTACTCCTTTGAGCACACCAGCAGCCCCAAGTGCTCCAAACCCGCCAACAATAGAAATAGACAAATTCAATCCTGTAGCACCGAATCCGATAACAGTTGATTTGCCAACACCACCGACGTTTAATATTAGGTTGGGTTCTTATCGAAATTATATGACACAGCCAACTCTTGGTGATGTTGATGGTGGTAGACATTCAGGGGAAGGAAAATCATATAATGCAAGTGATAATGAAGAAATAAATGGAACTAGTCTAACTTCAACAGTTATATATGCATGGGCAGATCCAAGTCCAACATTAAGTAATGCACCAGGATTTAATTCGGCACTATTAAAAGCATATTTTGATTATACAACTAATTCAAGTTTAGGAAGTGGTAAAAACACTGGAGGTGGAACTGCAACAGTAAAGGGAAATTTAACAATAGACTCTATTAGAGGTAATATCAAAGATGAACAAGCTAATAATGATAAAAGGCCGTGGAATAAACAACCTTTTCTTGTAGGAGGTTCACGGGTAGCAACACTTGATAATGCAAGGGGTGGAGGAACAATATTAAATCGTGCGACTGTAAAAATGGCTGGGCCACTTGTTGTAGGTTATGAAATACAGAATGATAATGCAGGAACAGGAAGAAGAGCAGTAGAAAATGGTGGAGATGGTGTTCTGACAGATGAAGGAGAACTTGAGAATGATGATTTGAAGGCGGCATTTGGTGGAAATGACACAGTTGATTTGAAATTGGCTCCAAAACTTGGTGGAGGCGATATTAATGATTACAACAAATCTAGTTATAATAAAATAACATTAAGAAAAGGACAATATACAGGATATAAAATAGGAATGATTCTAACTCATGAATTTGATGATAATTCTGCTGATGGATATTACAGATTAATAAATAATGGTAAGATTTCATTTACAGGAGATAATTCTATAGGTATACAAGTATATGCACCACCTGCAAATAATCCTAATACAGTAATCCATGTAATAAATGGAGAAAGTGCTAATGGATTTAAAGAAATTACGTTAGGTGGAAAAGCAAGTTATGGATTAAAACTTTCTTCAAGAATTTTACAAAATGCAAGTAACGGTAGAAAATCAATATTTGAAAATAGAGGTACTATAAATATTTCAGGTGGAAACAGACAAGAAAGTTCTCTTT
Organism: uncultured Leptotrichia sp.; assembly: GCA_963548925.1. Lineage (GTDB taxonomy): Bacteria > Fusobacteriota > Fusobacteriia > Fusobacteriales > Leptotrichiaceae > Leptotrichia. The sequence goes on from CAUUWI010000002.1 coordinate 12,387, forward strand.
CATCGGGAATGGCTGTGTTAGAAGACGGAAGTTTATCAGGAAACAAAACAATAAGAGCATATCAGAGTTTAGTTAAAAATACTGAAATAATCAATGTTTCTGGTGGACAAGGTAACAGTGGAATGGTTTTGAAACTAAAAGCCAACGATGATATTACTAATACGGAAAATGCTAAAATTAGAGTTACAGGAACTAAAAATATTGGTATGAGGGTGGATTTGGGAGCAGTAACTACAGATGACCCTGCTACTACTTTTACGCCTAAAGCTATAAATAAAGGAACAATTACTATAAATGATGATCAAGCTGATAGTACAGGAAATATCGGAATGGTTGCAAATAATTCGGATGGTAAGAGTAAAGCGATTGCCGAAAATGTGTACCTTGCAAAAATAAATTTTACAGGTAAATCAACAAAGGCAATTGGGATGTTTTCACAAAATGGTGGAGAAATTCAAAATAATGGAGATATAGAAGGTGGAGATGATGACAATCCATTAGAAGAAACATTAGGAATGGTGATACAACCTAAAACAACAACAATGGCAGCTTCAAGTGGTATAAATGAAGTTAAAGGAAAAATAAATTTAACAGGAAATAAAGTTACAGGAGTGTACAATCAAGGAACGTTTGTAAATAAAGGGAAAATTGCTACTTCTGGAGAAGGGGCAATAACATTATATGCAAAAGGAAAGGACTCAGTTACAAATATAGATTCTGGAACTATAATAGCTAAAAATAAGGCTTTGGGGCTTTTTGCAGATGAAGCTACTGTAAAATTAGGAACAGGAGATCCTAACAGATTAAAATTAGAAGCTGATGGTGCAGGAACTTTAATGTTTTATAATTACACTAAGACAGTAACAGGTGGGACAACAAGCTATAGTAATAGTGATGGTAAATTTTCGCTTCAAAATGATGTGACTGCTGAATTGAAAAATGGAGCGACTGGATTCTACTTTAGGGATACTACGCCAGGTTCAGGTTCAGGAACAACGACTGCCAGCCAGTTGAACAGTATGTTTGGAGGTTCTGTATCAGGGAAAAAATTAAAAATGTCACTGGATGAACATTCTACTTTATTTGTGTTAGATAATAAGTCGCCTAATAAAACGGCTGTTAATTTGTCAGATGTAGATCCAGATGCAATAAATAAACATTTAGGTAATTATGTTGAAGTGTCTGGAAAAAACTACAAGGCATATAAAGTTTCTAAAGGGACATTGAATGTTGATAAAGATGTTAATTTGGATAATCATACAAGTGTTGGTGGTTCAAAGATAGACGATTATTATAGGGTAGAATTTATAAATTCGTCTGTTACAGTGGCAAAAAATCAGACTATAAGCGGAACTGACGCAGGAAAACTTGATCAAGTGATAGCTCAGGCTAACTTTGAAGGGGCTACGAAATCTGATACTATACAAGTTACAAATAACGGAACGATAAATTATTCTAAAAAAGGGGCAACAGCGGTAGTTGTGGATTTTGGGCAAGCTACAAATAATGGGCTTATTAAAATGGATGCAGCCAATGGTAGTACAGAAACAAGTGTAGGATTGTTTGGAGCTTCTAATTCTATTTTGAAAAATTCTTTAACTGGAGAAATCCAGCTTGGGAAAAATGGAGTAGGAATTTGGGGTAAAAATAACATAAAATCATCAGTCAGCACTTGGAGCAAAAATATAAATATTGAAAATGCAGGTAAAATTACAGGACTTGCAGGAAAAGAAAATATCTTTGGAATATATGCCGATAACAGTAAAGTAGCAAGAGCAGATTCAAAAGTTTTCCATTCAGGAACAATAGACTTGTCACAAGCTAAAAAGAGCATTGGAATACTGATGAACAAGGGAACATTGACTTCAACTGGAAATATATCCGTTAATGATGCCAGTGTTGGAATAACTGCAGAGGATTCAGATATAACAATAAATGGTGGAACTCATACAATAGGAGAAAAATCAGCAGGATTTTCAGTAAAAGGCAATACTAAACTATTAGGAAATTCTGGGAATATTTCAATAACAGGAAATGGCTCAGCTGCATATTTGTTAGAAAGTGGAACATTTACTTCTGGAACTAATTTTAAAGATAACTTGACACTAACTTCCACAAAGAAATACACATATATAAATGCTAAAAATAGTATGTTGGACTACGAAAATACAAAAACTATAAATAATGATGAAACTGTATTTGTAAATTCAGATAATTCAACTATTAGTTTATTATCAGGAACTGTTATTACTTCTAAAAATCAAAAGGTAACAGGAGTTTACGCAGACAATTCACCTGTATCAAATGCTGGAATATTATCATTGATGGGTGATCAATCATCTGCTCTATATGGAAAAAATGGTTCAGATTTGATAAATAGCGGTAAAATTACTATTGGAAAAAATGGTTCAGGGATATATGGTGTAGATAGTAAAGGAATCAATTATGGTGAAATAACTATAGGTGAAAAATCTGTTGGAATGCGTGCAGAAAATAATGTAGTAACAAATAGAGCAACTGGAAAAATAATCAGTACAGGAGCTAAGGCGATAGGAATGTCCCAAAGTGGTGGAGATGGGGATATAGTAAATGAAGGTAAAATAACATTGACAGGTGATCAGTCTATTGGAATGCATTCTGAAAATGCCGTAAATACATTTTTGCCTGTTCATCAAGTGAGAAATGAAGGGGAAATCACAGTAGGAGATTCTTCTTCGGCTGCAAGTCCAAGTATAGGAATGTATTCTGCAAATAATCTGGATAGTTATATTGTTAATGAAGGTAAAGTAAAAGCGGGGGCGAAATCAATAGGAATATATGGTGGAAATGTAAGATTAGGCGGTGTTCCGAGTGGAGTAGCTTCGGAAACTTCGGCGGGAGATGGAGGAATAGGAGTTTATTCTGACAGAGGAAAAGTTGAAATAGAAGAAGATGCAAAAGTTTCTGTTGGAAAATCACTGGGAGATAAGCAAGAAGGAGTAGGTGTTTATCTGGCTGGAAATAACAGGACTCTTGAAAGTGATACTGATAAGTTGACGATTGGTGACGGTTCATTAGGATATGTTATGACAGGACAGGGAAATACCGTTAGAACAGGGAAAGCTGGAACAACAGGAAAAATCACTTTGAACAATAATTCTGTTTTCACTTATTCGTTAGATAGAACAGGAACTATAACAAACTACAATAATTTAAAATCAAACGGAAATGAAAATTATGGAATCTATGCTTCGGGTTCTGTTGAAAATAGAGGAAACATAGACTTTAGAAATGGAATAGGAAATGTTGGGGCCTACAGCTATACAAAAGGAGCCACAACTACACCTAATGCAATAAAGAATTACGGAACAATAGATGTTTCAGGTTCAGATGTAATGACAGATCCTAATAATAGAAAATATGGAATAGGAATGGCCGCAGGATACAGTGAAGAATCTCCAGCTGGTTCAGGAAATAAAGTTACAAGAGGGCTTGGAAATGTAGAAAATCACGGAATAATAAGAGTTACAAAACCTGACAGCATAGGAATGTATGCCACAGGAGCAGGTTCAGTTGCTTGGAATGCCAACAGAATAGAACTTAGTGGAAATAAACGAAATATAGGAATGTTTGTTGAAAATGGAGCAAGAGCCATCAATACAGGTACAATTACAACAGTTGGTTCAAATAATAAAAGACAAATAGGAATAGCAGTTGTAAAAGGAATACTGGATAACAGAGGAACAATAAACATAAATGCGGAAGGCGGATATGGATTGCTTCTTGTGGGTGCAACCGTTATAAACCGTGGTGAAATAAACATAACAGCCACTGGAGGAGCACAAAAGGTAAAAGATGTAAAAGCGGCAGATTTATCAAAAACAATAGGTGACTTTGGAATTGATAAAGTCAAAATTGATGCACCGGCAGGAGCAAGAGATGCTACAATAACTGTAAATGGTGTAAGACAGACTCCTAAAGTAGTACATGTTGTAAATGTACCAAATAAAAAACCTAACGAAATATCAACATCAGGAATTGGAATGTATGTAGATACATCAGGTATTAACTATACTCGGCCAATAAATAATTTAGGTGCATTGACTTATTTGAAGGAAGCAGATTTGATATTTGGAGTGGAAGCTACAAAATATGTAAATGATAAGACAATTCAGCTGGGACAAGATATAATAGCTCCATACAATCATACAATCAGAACATCAGGAATAGAAAAATGGGCCATTTATTCAGCGTCATTAACTTGGATGGCGAGTGCAACTCAGTTGCCTGACTACACAATAAGAAATGCCTATTTGACAAAAATCCCGTATACAGTATTTGCAGGAGATAAAAAAACAACGAGGGATACTTTTAACTTTACTGATGGATTGGAACAAAGATACGGTGTAGAGGCTATTGGTTCAAGGGAAAAACATTTGTTTGATAAATTGAATAGTATAGGAAATAATGAAAGAATTCTATTACAACAGGCATTTGATGAAATGATGGGACATCAATATGGAAATACGCAGCAAAGAATCAACGAAACAGCTTCATTATTGGATAAAGAATTTACTTATTTAAAACACGACTGGCGAAATCCATCTAAACAAAATAACAAAATTAAAGTATTTGGTATGAGAAATGAGTATAATTCAGATACAGCCGGAATTATTAACTACACAAGCAATGCTTACGGAGTGGCCTATGTTCATGAAGATGAAAAAATTAAAATGGGTAACTCAAGTGGTTGGTATGCAGGAGTAGTAACAAACAGATTTAAATTCAAAGACATTGGAAAATCGAGAGAAAATCAGACTATGCTTAAAGCTGGAGTATTTAAGACAATGTCACCGAAGAAGGATCATAACGGGGCATTACAATGGACAATTGGCGCAGATGCCTTCGTAGGAATTAATGATATGAGACGTAGATATTTGGTTGTAGATGAAGTATTTGAAGGAAAATCTAACTACAATTCATACGGAGCAGCATTAAAAACAGACTTAGGATATGACATAAGAATGAGCGAGAGAACACACTTGCGTCCATACGGATCGCTCAAGATGGAATACGGAAGATTCAACAGCATAAGGGAAAAGAATGGACAAGTGAGACTGGAAGTTCAAGGGAATGACTATTTCTCAGTGAAGCCTGAAGTAGGAGCAGAATTCAGATATGTTCAGCCACTTGCAGTAAGAACAAACTTGACAGTAGGACTGAAAGCCGCATATGAGAACGAGTTAGGAAAAGTTGGAAATGTAAACAACAAGGGAAGAGTAAGATACACAAGTGCTGACTGGTTTGGAATCAGAGGGGAAAAGGATGATAGAAGAGGAAATGGTAAGTTTGATTTGAATATTGGAGTGGACAACACAAGATTTGGAGTTACAGTAAATGCGGGGTATGATACTAAAGGTAAGAATGTAAGAGGTGGAATAGGATTTAGAGCTATTTATTAGATTATCGAAAATTGTTAAAAATAATTTATAATTAATACTTTTGGATATACAAGTAACATTATGGTATTTTTGTAAAATTAAAGAGAGACTGTTTTATAAAATTAGTATTATGAGGCAGTCTCAGTTTTTATTTTTCTAACTAATACTATTTCCTATTCATACTAAACCCTGTTTAAAAAATAGAAATGAAATTCTATAACAATTAATCTGATAGCCTTGTTAAAAAAATCAAATCTAATTTTTAAATATCCATATAAGGAATTCTTATTTAGATTTTGAAAAACTGCTTATTGTTTTCATAATTCTATGTTTTTTCTTTATTTTTTGCAGGATTGCTCATTGCCGAAAATCCTTATCTTGCGGTAAAGGTTTATCCTGATAATTAAAATTGTGGCAAGATTGCTATGCAATAATGGCTAGACTGCGACTTTTATCTCCCCAACTCCGAAACTCCTCCTTCCAGTCGTCAGACAGTCGTAGTTGACAAATAAAAGCTCCATCGGTTTATTAAAACTAAACAATTATATTTTAATTATTTGGAAATACTAGGTTTTTATCCTTTGTTGGAAAAGTTTGTAATAAATTCATTATTTAAATGGGATTTAGTATAAATTTTATCATATTTTAATTTTTATATTAATAAATATTGAGAAATAAGATAGAGTAAAAATTTTAGGAATGGTTCTTTTTTATAAATTTTTCAAATAAAAAAACTTGATATAATATATGTTATATGTTATTATATCAATGTTAAGAAAGTTTTGAAATTGTTTTTTTTTATAACTTTATAAAAATAAAAAAAATGAGAGGATTTACATAATAATGAAGTTTGATGATAGCTTTTACGAAAAAAAAAATACAGGTAGAAATATTTTAATAATAGCAGTTATAATAATAATTTTATTTGCATTTAAAAATAGAATCACAAGTTCATTTACATTTTTAGATGGAATGACTCAAGCAGTAAACTTTAGGTTAGCAAAGGTAAAAAGTATGTTTTATACTCAAATATTGAAACTGAAGTCCAGAGTGAATGACATCAGTTATATTGAAGATTATGTTGAAAATAATAAAATTAGGGATTTTGAACTGCAGAAGAATAAAGTCCAGAATATGGAACTTGCATATTTAAAAAAAGAAAATGAAGATCTGAGAAAGATGATGGAAATGCGTCAAAAAAATCCATCTGAATACATAGCTGCAGATGTAGCTCTTGTGGAAAATGGAACTTCTTCAGAAAGAATGTATATAAATAAAGGTGCAGCTCAAGGAATAAAGTTAAATTTGCCAGTAATGTTTGACGGTTATTTAATAGGTAAGATTTCAAAAGTCAGCGATGAATATTCTGAAGTAACTTTATTGACAAGTAAAACTTCTAAATTAAGCATTGTATTGAATGGTGAGTTACAAATTTTGCGTGGAAATGGAAATGGAACATTTTCTGTACAGAATTATAACGGAGGAATCGTTAATAAAGACACGATTTTTAATATAGAAACCTCTGGAATAAGTGATCTTTTGCCAAGAGGAATTAAAATAGGAAGGTTCAAAATAAATGACTTAAATGCTTTTAGTAAAATGAAAGAAGTAAGATTAAAACCTGCTTTCCAGATATTTGACATTCAAAGTGTACTAGTTTATAAATGGAGTGCTAATGATGCTATAAATACACAGATACAAAATCAGCTAAGAAATGAAGCAGAGGAAAATACAGGCAATTTGCAAACAAATTAAAGAAAATTAGGAATAAACTATATCAAAATATAATAGAGGTGAGATTAAATTATGTTAAAACAATTAACAATGGTAAAAAAGGTAATATTATTATTTCTACTTATATCAGTATTTTCTTTTTCCAAAGATTTTTGGGAAAGAAGCCATTTTACTGTAAATGTTGTGGAAGATGCGACAATTAATGGTAGAAAGAGAAGTAAAAGTTATGTGATGAATTATAATTCAGGAACATTAAAATTAACAATTACAGCGCCTAATGTTAATAAAGGTGAAGTATATACTTTCAGTGGAGCAAAAAAAACAATTTATTATCCAAGTTTAAAACAAACTGTAACACAAAAAATTGCAAAGGATGAAGCAACTATTTTAGCAGTATTTAATAAACTTCGTAAAATAACATCAAAAAAAACACAGACTAAAAATGGAGATACATTTGTATTTTCAAATAACTGGTTAACAGCAATAAAAAGTAAAGGATATACAGTGAATTTTAGTGATTATAAACTTTCAAACGGATATTACTTTCCAACAAAACTCTCTGTAAAAGATCGAAATTCTCAAATAATTTACAGATTATCAAATTTTAGGTAATTTAAATTTTAAATTCAAATAAATTATTATGAATTTATTATTTTTTACTTTTTTGAAATTGAAAATAAAAATAAATTTTGAAAAGAAAACTTATGGAAATAATAAAAACAAATTGTATTATTTTGAAAAAAAAAGAAATGAAAGAGGCAGATTTACAAGTAACATTATTTTGCAAAGAATATGGAAAGATTATGGCAACAGCCTATGGAATACGTAAATCAAAAAAAAGAAATATTGTTTCACTAAATCCCTTAACTGAAGTTGAAATTACACTTTTAGAAAAAAATAACTATTATGTAATAAAGGATGTTGAAATTATAAAAAGTTTTAAAAATATTTTAAAAAATATTGAAAAACTGGAAATTTCATTATATATACTAGATAGCATAAATAAAATTTATTATGTAACAAATGAGACTGGAGATTTTTTTGATAAACTTGTGGAAATATTAAATTTTATTGATACTCTTCCATATATAAAAAAAGGATATAAGTATTATCTTATATTAACATTTTTAAGACGAATGATGATAGAACATGGTATTTATGATATTAAAGAAATTATTTCGATTTTTACAGAAAAGCAAAAAAAAAATAAACAAAGATACAAGGAAATTTTAGAGATTTCAAAAAATAGTTCCAATCTTTCTGAAATTCAAGGGAAACTGGAAAATTATACAGATTTTTTGAAAAAAATGACAACTATTTTTGAAAATTTTATAAATAGAAATTTACAGGTTGAATTAAAGATAAAGAAATTTATTATGGAGGAATTTTATGGAAATTAAAAATATTGCTGATTATATCAAGGTTGATACAATAAATTTAGATCTTGAATCAGAAAATAAAAATGCAGTAATTAGAGAATTGTATGGCAATCTGAAGAAAACGGATTTAATAAAGGATGAGGAAAAAGGAATAAGTGATATTTTCGCAAGGGAAGAAATGGGTTCTACAGGAATTGGAAAAGGAGTGGCATTACCACATGCAAAAACTGAGGCAGTGGATGAGTTAATAATAACTTTTGGTATTTCAAGAAATGGAATAACATATGATTCACTAGATAATGAAAAAGTAAATATCTTTTTTATGTTTCTTTGCCCAAAAGATAAAACACAGGAGTATTTGAAGGTATTGGCAAGAATTTCAAGATTAATAAAGGGAAAAAAATTTATAGAAAATTTGCTAAAGGCAGCTTCAAATAAAGAAGTTATTGAAATTATCAAAAAAGAGGAGACTAATTAGATAAAACGTAAACTATTTAAATTCCAAAATTTTCTAAAATCTATTTTAAAGTATACTGAAAACTTTTTTATAATTAATAAAATTAATGATTGCTTAAATAATGAAATATTTAAGTTTATTTTAAAGTAGTAGCTGTCAAAAAATCAGATTAACTTTAAATATTAAACATTAAAGGAAAGATTGGTGAAAATTATGAGATGTCCATTTTGTGGTTATGAAAATACAAAAGTTATTGATAGTCGTTCATATTTTGAAGGAAATTCAATAAAACGTCGACGTGAATGTGAAAATTGTGGAAAAAGATTTACGACTCATGAAAAAGTTGCTGAACTGTCGTTAATTGTAATTAAAAAAAATGGACAGAAACAACCTTATTCACGGGAAAAAGTTTACAATGGAATTATCCGTGCCTTTGAAAAACGTCATAGTGATACGGAAAAAATTGAAGAAATGATAGATAAAATTGAACGTGAAATTTTAACTGAATATTCTGGGGAAATAAAATCTAGTGAATTAGGAGATAAGATACTTTCGTACTTAATAGATTTGGATGAAATTGCTTATGTTAGATTTGCCTCAGTTTATAAAAAATTTGACAGCCTTGACAGTTTTGTAAAGGAAATTGAAAAAATAAGAAATGATAAAAAATAATAAAATCGTGATTTAGGAGAAAAAATGAAAAAACTTTATTTTATTGGAAATGTTGTGTTCTTTTGTTTAGTGATGTATTTTATCGGTCAAAGTATAAAGGTATTTATGGGAAAAAAAGATATGCAAATTAGTTTAATGCAAACTGAAAAAAATATAAAGGAATTAAAAGATAGAAAAAATAAATTACTGGAAGAAAAGAAAAGTAATGATAATGGAGAAAAAACAGAAAAATATGCAAGAAATGATTTAAATTTAAAGAAAGAAGGGGAAACTACTTATAAAATAGTAGAATAGTTTCAAAACATAATTGAATTATAATAAAATTGCTTAAAACTATGATTTTTTTTATTTTAAATAATTTTGTTATAATTTTTTTATTTTAAATTTTATAAGTAAATATACGATGAATAATTTAATTAATGCAGAAAATTTAAAAAATAAACTTAAAGAGTATAAAATAGAAGATGAGCGAAATAAATATATTTTTAAGGCAAGCTTGAGATATATGATCTCATCATCTATTTTTTTTATAATCCTTGCATTTATTGCAGGATATTCACTATATAAAGGAATTACAGGGATTGAAAAATTAACATTGATAAAAATTGTCTTTATTGTGATTTTGTTTGGATATGTTTTTATAGCAGCCTTTTTTTTATTTACATTTAAAATTGTTATTGAAAATAATGAAATATATCTAAAAAATTTACGTATTAAAATAGAAGATATTGAAAATGCCAGTCTAAAAATTATTAAAACAGATATAGCTAAAGCTGATAATTTTTTGGAAATAATAACAAAAGATAAAAAAAGAATACAAATTAGATTAAACATAAATAATCAAATATTATTTTTAAAATTAATACAGAATCAAATTGGAGAAAAATTAAATATTTGAATGAAAAATATAAAATACAGAAAGAGAGAAAAATAATTATGGTAGAATTTTTTATTGCATTCAGGCATGTTGTTGAGAGAAAATTTCAAAGTATATTTTCTGTGCTTGGAGTAGCTATAGCAGTAACAGTTTTTATTGTATCACTAACTGTTTCAAATGGACTGGAAAAAAATATGATAAATTCATTATTGACAATGAGTCCACATATTTTAATAAAAAATAAGCAAAAATCTTTTTTTGAAAATTATGCCCAGACTGTAAATAATATAAAAGAAATAAAAGGTGTAAAAGCAGTTATTCCACAAATTAACAGTCAGTCAATAATAAGACGAGAAGGTTTTGCAAAAGGAGTACTGGCAAATGGAATTAGTCCTGATAATGTCAAGACTGGGTTGAAATTAAGAATTATTTCAGGAAATAATAATATTGCGGAACTTAATTCTATTTTAATTGGAGAAGAGCTGTCAAAGGAGATGAAGCTTAAAATCGGAGATGAGATAAGCCTTGTATCTGCTGAAAATAAGGAAATAAAACTTATAGTGAGAGGAATATTTAAAACAGGATTTTTAGACTATGATTCAAATCTTGTAATTGTGCCGTTGAAAACTATGCAGATTTTATCAGAACAGGGAGAAGCTGCCACTGAAATCGGGATTAAAGTAGAAAGCCCACAAAAAGTGGAAGAAGTGCTAAAACAAGTAAATAATACGATTAATCTTAAAGAATACGGTGTAGTAAGCTGGAAAACAATTAATCAGAATCTTTTAAGTGCAGTACAGTTTGAAAAATTTGTGTTAATTGCTATTTTAAGTTTATTATTATTAATCGCAAGTTTTGCTGTATCAGTAATTTTAAATATGATTGTCCGGGAAAAAATTAAGGATATTGGGATTTTAAAATCAATTGGATATACAAATAAAAATATCCGTAGAATTTTTATAATTGAAGGTTTAATAATTGGCGTTTTTGGAATGACTTTGGCAAGTGCGTTATCACCGCTCATATTAATGCTTTTAAAAAGATTATTCAAGATGTATATAAAAAGTGGAACATATTATTTGGAGGAATTACCACTTTATATTTCGCAGAATGAACTGCTTATCATCTATGGAGTAACATTTGTCATCATATTTCTGTCAACAATTTTTCCAGCATCTAGGGCATCTAGATTAAGACCAGTGGAGGCATTAAAATATGAATAAAAATAAAATAATAGAATTAAAAAATGTTAATAAAATTTATAAAACAAAAGTAGAAGAAATTCATATATTGAAAAATATAAATCTGGCATTTAACAAGGGAGATTTTGTTTCCATTCAAGGAAAATCAGGAAGCGGAAAAACTTCTCTTTTAAATATATTGGGACTTTTGGATGATCCAACGGATGGAGAAATTTTTATTAATGGAGAAAAAATTCACTATAAAAATGAAAAATCCAAAAATAATATTAGAAATGAAAAAATTGGTTTTGTATTCCAATTTCATTATTTATTAAAGGAATTTACAGCTCTTGAAAATGTTTTAATGCCTGCACTTATTAATAAAAATATAAATAAAAATGATGTGCGGAAAAAAGCAAAGGAGTTATTAGCGCTTGTAGGTTTAGAAAAACGTCTAAAACATAAACCTATGGAACTTTCTGGTGGAGAAAAGCAACGTGTGGCAATAGCAAGGGCAATGATTAATGATCCAGATATAATTCTTGCTGATGAACCAACAGGAAATCTTGATACCGAGACAAGTAACCTGATAAATGAATTGTTTATGAAAATAAACAAAGAAAGAGGACAGTCGATAATAATAGTAACACACAGCCTGGAACTTGCAAATTTAGCATCATATAAATATAAAATCGAAAATGGAGAATTTAATATGATTTTACCAACAATACGGTTTTAAATGAACGGATAAAGAGAAATTTTAAAAAGTAATATTGTTCAATTATCATTTGATGATTTAAAGTAATTTTGATTTATTAATAAATATTTTTATGGATAAGGAAGTGAGATTAATGGATTTGAATAAAAAAGAAATATTAAGCTATATTGATGAAGTGAATCTTCTATTGGAAAATGCATATGTACCTTATTCTAAGTTTCCTGTAGCAGCACTGTTAATTGATAACAATGGAAACAAACATAAGGGAGTTAACGTGGAAAATGCTTCCTTTGGACTTACAATTTGTGCCGAACGTAATGTTATCACGACAGCAGTTACAGAAAATATGAAAAAAATAAAATTACTTATCATAACAGGAAATACTCCTGAACCAATTAGTCCTTGTGGAGCTTGTAGACAAGTAATAAAGGAGTTTTCTGATAAAGATACCGTCATAATTCTGACAAATAAAAAAAGAAAATATAAAATTACTTCAGTAGAAGAATTATTACCATATTCGTTTAGTTCAGAAAATTTATAAAAAAATATGGAAATATCAAAAATTATATTGAGAATTTTTTAGAATATGTTATAATTATTATAGAGAGGAGAAATATTGAAAAAAATTTTATTACTAAATTTGTATTAGCAAAAAGTTTTTAGCTTCTGTAAGAGGGAGTAGTTTACTTTAGTATCACTAATATAGTTATAATGTTTTTAAAATTATTTTAAGGAAATTTAATTAAATTACATATTTTTTATGAAAATACTTGAAATAATGAAAAAATAAGTTATAATTATATTGATAAAGTCAAATGTCATAAAAAATTTAGACTTTATTATAAAAATTTTAAGGAGTGATTTCTATGAAAAAATTTAGTTTAAAAAAAATATTTTTAGTTTTTATTTTATCTTTAATGTTTAGTGTGGTTTCAATAGGAGCTTCTTTTGTAACATCATCAAAGAATGCTATTAATATGCGTCAATCTGCTACTACTGATTCTAAAGTTATTGAAACAATTCCAAATGGAGAAATAATTGAAAATGCAGAAAAAACTGGAGAATGGTATAAAGCAACATATTATGACAAAGGCATTAAAAAATCATTTACTGGGTATATCCATAATAGTCAGTTAAAGGAAGCAATTGGAAAATTAATTATAACTTCTGGTGAAGGATACAGTAATATAAGAGAAAAACCAACGACTAAATCTACAATAAAAACTAGATTAAAAACAGGTCAGACAGTCTTTGCAATAAGTAAAACAGATGATAACTGGTATTACATAAAATACAATGGAAATCAACATGGATATATTTACAGTAGCCAAGTTGCTAAAAAGTAATAGTATAGATTCTTTGTTTTATTAGTATAGTATTAAAGAAATAATCTCTTTTCCTAAAATTTTAAGATTAGAGATTATTTTTTATATGATTTTACTTACGAAAATTTTCCAAAGTTCAAAAATGTTTTATTTCTATAATTTCTGATATTTTTCAGAATTATTTAAAATTTTAATTTAAGCTTCCTGAGATGCGTATCCGCCTTCAATTGCAACTTCTTTTACTTTTTCTTTCTTTTGTTTTATTTTCAATGAAAAAGTTCCTGTTCCAGCTTGATTTCCGTATTCTTCGATATAATCAACCACAAATACATTTGTCATATCAATTTTTCTTACCATCTGCCCTGCTGAAATGATTTCAAGGCTTGCTTGTCTATAGGCATCGCTTGATTCTGATGGAATCAATGACCATTGGGCAACCTTTCTTGTGTCGTCTTCTGTATCTCCATTTGCTGCTGCCAATATTTTTCCACGAATTTCTAAAATTACTCCCAAGTCTGTTGCTCTTGCATTTGAATCGTCAGGCGTTTCAGAAATATATTTTACATCCAAAATACTCTCCTTATCAAGTAAAATTTCATTTTCTTGCCCTTTAACACTCAATCTGAATCCCATAATTATTCCCCCTGTTTTATTTTTGATAATTAAATAATAGCGCTACTTTTAAAATTAATTTGTTTTTAATTATCTGTTATTATTTTACATTAAAAATATCCATTTGTCAAGAAAATGTTTAATATTTTTTTAATTAATCTACTAGATAAATTTTTAAAGCTATTTCATCATCAAATGGAATCGGTATTGCAATAAATTTTTTTCCAGCATCAATCATCCTTGCAATAATTTCATTCTGATTTTTTGGCAAATATCCGACTTTTTCTTTTCTAGAATTATATACAGCCACTGCATTTAATGAGATTCCGTTAAATTCACGAAATAAATCCAGCTGTACTTCATCTTTAATTTTAATTGCAAAATTTCTTATATATTTAGCACCTTCTAAGTATGTATCCAGTAAAAACAGTCTTTTTGATTTTTTTGTATATTTATCAATCAATGTTTTGGCATATTCAAACATCATTTCTTTACCAAGTCGTATTTTTTCTTCCCGTCCATCATTTTTTTGGATAACAAGCACTCCATTTCCAAAATTAAACTCATTTATCATATAATTACTCTGATTTTTCAAAAGTTCAAAATAGTCCATCATTTCTTCAAAAATCATAATTTCCTTTTGATTAATTTGAAAAGAGCCTTTTTTTAGCTCAATAGATGTGTTTTCAATATACGAATAATAAAATCTGCCATCTGGAAAAATTTCAATATCATAATTTCCTCCATAATAAAGTCCGTCAAATTCAAGTTTTATTCCATTAAAATTATTTATTAGCATTTTACCATTCACCTCTTTCATATTCATTTTTGCCCTTGTTTTAGCATTTATAGTTCTTTTTAAAAAATATTTTCAAAATTATTATCAATCTTACTGTACATTTTTTCAATTTCAAAAAAATTAAATTAATATACATTTAGATAATATCTACATCTGCATTTAATTTATAAATAACATCTTTTCTTTCTACAATAATCATAATTTTCTCCTTTAGCTCCTTATTTCTTTTTATTTTTTGTAAAAGCTTTTTAGCTGGATTTATGGCTATTGCATTTTTTACGTTCTTGAACATTGTCAAATCTCCTGTTGTATCACCATAAGCATAAGATTTGGATAAATTTATATCATACATTTTGCAAAAATCTGAAATTGCTTTTTGTTTATTTCTCGCATCCCACATTGGAATTACTTTTCCAGTAAAAATTCCATTCTCATTTACTTCATAAATTGACGCTCTGTAATCTTTTACACCGTATCTTTCTGCCATTTTACTGACTAAAAAATCTGGGCTTCCAGAAATAATTATAACTTTGTGATTTTTTTCTTTATGATATTTCAATCTTTCCCGTGTATACCGATAAACTTTATCTCCCTTCAATTTCATTACTCTTTTAGCAATAAAGTCCATATCTTCCCTGCTAAAATTTTTTAATGCTTCCATATAAGTTTGTACAAGCTCGTCCAAGTAATCATCATAATCTCCTGTCCTGTTCTCCCATTTAGAAAACTTCTCCTTAACTTTCCCTTCCCAAGTCATCATATCAATATATTCATATTGTACAAGCATTTTAAAATGCTCAATCAACAATGAATCTCTGTAAATTGTTCCATCTATATCAAAAAAAGCCGCTATATTTTTAGTCATTCACATTTCCCTTTCATTTTTTATTTAATAAGTTTTTGTTAAACTTGCATAGTAAAATTATTTTAAAACACTAGAATTTCTCTAGTTTAATTCAAAAAGTGAATATGCTAAGCTATAATATCGTTATATTTTACCCCATTTTTTTCAATAATTCAAATAAAAATAGGCACTAAGCCTATGTTAACATTCTTATATTATCCTTTCTTTTCAATCATTTTTTCAACCAAGTTTCTGGCATGGTCTCCGATTCTTGTAAAGTGTGACACAACATCTATATAATAAAGTCCAGCTTTTACATCACATTGTTGCTTGCTTACTCTTCTTATGTGCGCTTTTCTTACTTCTTTTTCTTTAGTATAAAGTTTATTATGCAGGTCAACTACTGTAAAAGCTTTTTCTGTATCATTATTTTTTAATGCTTCTTCAGCTGTTTCGATAATTTTTTTGGAAATTCTAAATAGTTTTTCCACTTCTTGATGAGCCATATCAGTAAATACTACCTTTTTTTTAATTTCATATCGAACATCTCTTACGATTCCAATTGCATGATCCCCTATACGTTCGACATCACGACACATATCGAGATACATGCTGATTTCTTCACCATCTTTTTCGGTTAAATGCTCTTGAGATAACGTTGTCAAATATTTTGTAATTTCCTGATCAATGTTATTTATTGCATCTTCCCGTTTTTCGACTTTTTCCGCATCCTTTTCATTATGACTGTGGAAAAACTCAATTGCCCTTCCTAGACTTTTAACCGTTATTGAAATCATGGAAAGCATTTCTTGCTTAACTTGTCCCAATGCAATTGAAGGAGTATGGATTAATGCCATATCCAAATATTTTGGCTTATGTTCAACTTTATCTTCATCCTTTTCTTTAATCAGCTTTACAACTATGTATTCCAGTACTCCGATGAATGGAAATAATAGAATTGTTGTCATAATATTAAATGAACCATGTGCAAATGCTATTGTCACTTTTGGATTTAAATGAAGCATTTGTGCCATTTTTTCAACAAACATGCTAAAAGGTGATAATAAAATCATAAAAATTGTAGTTCCAATGATATTAAACATTGTGTGTGATAACGCCAGTCTCTTAGCTGAAGTATTTGCTCCAATTACAGCGATTATTGCTGTTATGGTTGTACCTATATTATCTCCAAAAAGGACAGGAAGTACTGCTTTTAATGTTATAAGATTTTCTTTGTAGACATTTTGCAAAATACTTATTGTTGCACTTGAAGCTTGTACCAGCATAGTTATTACAGTTCCTATAAATACTCCTAAAATTGGCTGATGACTAAGTTTTACCGTCAATTCTGTAAATGCAGGTAAATGTTTGAGCGGTTCCATTGCTCCTGACATCAGTGTTAACGCAAAAAATATTCCACCAAAACCAAATAAAATTCTACCTAGATTATTTATAAAATTATTTTTTATAAAAAATAGACATGCTGCTCCTAAAAATAGTATTGGTAATGCATAATGCGTAATATTAAATCCGATTATGAAAGTTGTGATTGTTGTACCAATATTAGCTCCCATAACAATTCCAATCGCCTGTCTCAAAGTCAAAAGCCCTGCTCCAACCAGTCCTATCGTAATAACCGTCGTTCCTGAACTCGATTGTATCAACGCTGTTACTAAAATCCCAACTAGAACGCCTAAAAATGGTGAAGTTGTATACTTATCCAAAATATATCGAAGTTTATCTCCAGCTGCCATTTGCAGCCCATCCCCCATATACTTTATACAAAATAGGAATAATCCCAATCCACCCAGGAATCCAAACGTCATCTGCTGATAGTTAATCGCACCAAGTGCTGCTCCGTTCATCAAATCAATCCTCTCTTACATTTTAAATTTTTAATTTGCCTAATTTCTTCTCCAGTTATACTTATATCATATTTTTTCTAAATTTGCTATCTTTTTTTGCTATGAAAACAGAATAAAATTATTAATTAAAATTTAAATACCACTCCGGTAATAGCCGCAATTAAAATTAATACAATCGGATGCAAGTCAAATTTTTTCATTATCCCAAAAATAGCAGTTGCTAAAATTATTGATTATAATTCAGCAAATCAGCCAAATCCTGAGTAATTTGGTATTTTGGCAAGTTTAAAAGCGTTATTTTTGCAACTCCTAAACCTGCCGCTACAATTAGCCCTGTTGATGCGGGACGTAATCCATAAAATATTTTTTGAACGCGGCTTCTTTAAATTTTGTCAAGGCTTTTGAAATTACAATTATTATGATTACTGATGGGAATATCAAAGCTGTTGGAGCCACTACTGCACCTATTAATCCAGATATTGAAAATCCCACATAGGTTGCCATATTTATTCCCATTGGGCCAGGAGTGGATTGGGAAATGGCAATCATATTTGATACATCGCCTGCTGTGTACCAGCCAGTTCTTTTTCCAATATCATATAAAAACGGAAGTGTCGCAAGTCCACCACCTACTGCAAATAAGACTGTTTTAAAAAATTCAAACGATAATGCCATTAATTTGATTAATTCTATTTTCATTATTTATCCCCCTTTTTCACAAAATTTTTTATAAGAATACCCGAAATTCCTGACAAAACTACGATTAGAGCCGGAGAAATCCAATTTGTAATTGACAACACAATCACTACAATAAAAATTACTAAACAAAATTTATCAACTACCGATTTTTTTGCCATTTTTCTCACTGCTTCAAAAATAAGTACACAGACACAGGCCCTAACACCATTAAAAGCATATTGCACTGGTTTATAACTTGCAAAATTTTTCAAAAAAGCAGCAATCACCGTAATAATAATTAACGACGGAAATGCTATACCTGCTGTAGCAACAATCCCTCCAATAATGCCCTTCGTTTTATATCCAACAAAAGTAGATGTATTTATGGCAATAATTCCCGGCGTAACTTGTCCGATAGCAAAATAATCCATAATTTCATCCTCTTTTGCCCATTTATGCCTTTCCACTATCTCCTTTTGCAGCATTGGCAACATTGCATATCCACCACCAAATGTAAATAATCCTATTTTTGCAAATACAAAAAATAATTCGATTAATTCCTTCATAATTTTTATTACCCTTTTTCTTTTTTTCTTTCAAAGGATAATCTCTCCTTTCATTTTAAAAAAATTCCCTTAAAGTGTCCTGCTTAATTATAAATTTAGATTATATAATTTAAAAGATTTACAAGATATTTTAACATATTTTACTTAGATTTTTTACAAAAAATTTAGTTGTTGCAATTTTTTATATCAAAAGTTAAATTACTTAATATTTTTATTTTTTACTTTTATAAAAATAACTTTATAGAAAATTTTTTAAAAATAATAAAAATCTTGCAAAATCATTTGACTTAGCCTATTTTTTTTTGCTATAATAAATACAAGAGATAATAAATTTTAGGAGGAATGTAAAAATGAAAATTGTAGTTTTCGATGCAAAACCTTATGATATTGAGTTTTTTGACAAATGGAATGAAACATTTGGAGCTAATATTACGTATTTTGAAGAAAAATTGAGTCTGAAAAATGTGATGCTTACTAAATATCAGGATGTTGTCTGTACATTCGTAAATGATGATTTGAATGCAAAAGTATTAAATATACTTGCAAAAAATGGAGTTAGGATTGTTGCTGCAAGATGTGCCGGTTACAACAATATTGACTTAAAGGCTGCTCGTGAAAACAGAATCACTGTTTTAAGAGTTCCTGCATACTCTCCGTATGCTGTTGCTGAACATTCATTAGCACTTTTGATGTCAGTAAACAGAAAAACTCATAAGGCTTATAATAGAACAAGAGAAGGGAATTTTAGTTTAGCAGGATTAACTGGAATGGACTTGAATGGTAAAACTGCTGGAATTATAGGAACTGGTAGAATTGCAAGAATTTTCATAAGAATTTTAAACGGATTAGGAATGAAAGTTATTGGATATGATAAATTCCCTAATGAACAAGCCGCAAAGGAAGGAAACTTCACCTATGTAACATTAGATGAATTATTTGCAAATTCTGATGTAATTTCATTACATTGCCCATTATTTCCTGAAACAAGACATACAATTAATAAAGAAACTATTGCTAAAATGAAAGATGGTGTTATTATCATTAATGCTGCCAGAGGTGGATTAATTGATACTGAAGCATTAGTTGAAGGATTAAAAGATAAAAAAATCGGTGGAGCAGGACTTGATGTTTATGAAAATGAAAGCAGCTATTTCTTTGAAGATGAATCAGCAAGTGTGTTAGAAGACGATTTACTAGCTAGATTGTTATCATTTAACAACGTTGTTTTGACTTCTCACCAGGCATTCTTAACAAAAGAAGCATTGGACAACATTGCTGAAGCAACATTTAATAATATTTTATCTTATGTAAAAGAAGAACCATTAACAAACGAAGTTTGGTACAACGAAGAAACTGGTAAAGTTGTTGAAGGTTTGAGAAAATAATTCCTAAAATATAAAAAAATTTTTATTTTCTAAAAACTTAAAGAGAGGCTGTTTTAAAAAGCAGCTTCTTTTAATATTTTCCTAAAATTTAAAAAAAGAAAGGTATAAAAATATGGATTTATTTGAAATAAAAAAACAGAATGAAATAAATGAAGTAAATATTGAGGAAATCAGGAGGCATCTTTGACCTTGAAAACTTGAAAAGTGAAATAGAGAACTTGGAAAAACAGACATTTGAGCCTAATTTCTGGAATACTGAGAACAGTCAGGAAATTCTAAAGAATATTAGCACAAAGAAAAGGATGCTTGAAGAATATGATAATTTAAACGAACTTTTTGAAGATGTTTCTACAATTATTGAATTTATTGAAATGGGAGACAATTCTTTTGAAAATGAGCTTGAACAAAAGGCACAGGACTTGAAGAATGAAATTGGTAATTTCAAGACTAGATTGCTTTTAGACGAAGAATATGATATGAATAATGCGATTCTTACTATAAATTCAGGTGCTGGAGGAACAGAAGCCTGTGATTGGGCAGAAATGCTTTACAGAATGTATGACAGATGGGCTAATCGTCATAATTTCAAAGTCGAAATTCTTGACAGTTTGGCTGGGGAAGAAGCTGGAATAAAAAGTATTACACTAAATATAAAAGGAAGTTATGTTTATGGATATTTAAAAGGAGAAAAAGGTGTTCACAGACTTGTTAGAATTTCCCCGTTTGATTCAAATGCAAGACGGCATACTTCATTTGCCGCAGTAAACGTAACTCCTGAAATAGAAGATGACGTGGAAATAAATATCCGTACAGAAGACTTGAAAATTGATACCTATCGTGCAAGTGGAGCTGGAGGGCAGCACGTAAACACAACAGATTCAGCTGTTAGAATTACACATATTCCCACAAATACCGTTGTTACTTGTCAAAATGAACGTTCTCAGCTAAAAAACCGTGAAACTGCAATGAAAATATTGAAATCTAAATTATTTGAGCTGGAACTGGAAAGGCGTGAAAAGGAAATGGCTGAATTAAAAGGAACAGAGTCGAAAATCGAATGGGGAAGCCAAATCCGTTCGTATGTCTTTCAGCCTTATAAAATGGTAAAGGATCATAGAACGAAGGCTGAAGAGGGAAATGTGGAAAAAGTTATGGATGGAGATATTGATTTATTTATAAATGAATATTTAAAATATATCAAGCCTTAGTGAACGGTTTACGAATGAAATTGAGAGCTTCATAAGACACCTTAAAATTAAGTTTTTTTATGATAATTTATATATTTTTTATTGTATCAGGATGGTAGTAATGTTTTGATTAATTATGAATGTGTTATTTGATAATCATTAAAAATATCATTAATTCTGAGTTTTTAGACATTTCCTAATAGAAATTTATGGGATTTTTTAAGGAAAAAAACAAAAATAAGATGTATAATAAATATGATTAAAATATTCTTTTAATTATAATAATATTACTTAAATAAAATGCAAAGGAGAGATGATTATGGAAAAAATAGGAAATATAGTATTATCAGCTCTAATTGCTTTGCTTGGAGTTGTGATTCTGGTTGAGAGTAATGATAATAAAATTGATATAAAAATTTCAAATAAAGAAAACTTGAATGTAAAAAATATAAAAAATGTAACGACAGTAGCTGAATCTAAAAATGGAAAAAAAATTAAAACTGTAATTATTGAACTTGATAAGACAGTAAAAAATCCAAAATTATCTAAAAATGAAATTACTGTCACTCAAAAAAGTGTTTCAAAGAAAAGTAATGGAAAAGAGTTAGATGAACCTGCAATTGTTGCAACTGAAACAAAAAAGATAGAAAGAGAAATTTCTAAAATATACACAAGTGATAAAATAGATGAAAATGGAAAAGTCAAAAATGGGAAATATCTTTATCTAGAACTTGCTGATACAAGTGATAATTCAAGTGAAAAAGCCAATGATTCAGATTTAGAAAATTTAAAAATATCAGTTTCACAAGATAAAAATAATTATTTTATAAGCAGTAAAAATTTTAGCAAATCAGTAAAATAGCTAGATTAGAATTAAAAAATTCAATAGTGACTATAAAAAATTATAATTCTGTTAGTGAAAGGCTTTCATTGAATCCTATAAATTTAGGAGGATATGAGAGCCTTTTGCAGTACTGTTATAACAAAAGTTTTTATTAGGCTGTGTCTGAAAACTCAAAATCTATGTTATTTTTAATGTTTTTTTGATTTTATAAATTATACAAATCACGATAAAATAAGTATTTATTATTTTTGATTTTGAAAAAATTTTTAGCAAAAATCCTTCAGTTTTTACAAGTGTGAGATTAATTGATTTTTTGTAAAAAAATTGAAAAAATAAAATTTTTATGATACACTTTTATTATGATTATATTCATATTTTAATTGAAGTAATGCCAAATACAGAATTTTAAAATTTGTAGATACTTATTAGAATGTTTCTAGCTTGCATTTGATAATACTCAACTTGCAGTGATGAACATAAGAGAAGTTGGAAAAATGATATTGGAATAATAGGAATATTGGATAAATTTGAGATGAAAAGGAATGATTTTAAATGAAATTTTTGATAATTGGTGATATTGTCGGTAGACCAGGTAGAAATACGTTGTTTAAATATTTGGAAAAACGAAAGCAGAATTATGATTTTATTATTGTAAATGGAGAAAATTCAGCTGGTGGATTTGGGATAAATGTGAAAATTGCGAAAGAGATGTTTGAGAGAGGAGTAGATGTTATTACTCTTGGGAATCATAGCTGGGATAAAAGGGAAATTTATTCATATATAAATGAACAGAAGAATTTAATTAGACCTATAAATTTTACAAAGGAAGCACCGGGAAATGGTTATACAATTGTTGCTAAAAATGGAGTGAAAGTAGCGGTCATAAATGCACAATGTAAAGTATTTATGCCACCAATTGCTTGCCCGTTTTTAGCAGTAGAGGAAGTTTTGCCTAAGATAAAAGAAGAAACTGATATTATTATTCTTGATTTTCATGGGGAAGCAACTTCTGAAAAACAGGCTATGGGATGGAATTTGACTGGAAGAGTATCAGCTGTTTATGGGACACATACTCATACACAAACTGCGGATGAGAGAATTTTACCTGGAGGAACTGCATATATTTCAGATATAGGAATGACTGGTGGACATGATGGTATTTTGGGAATGAACAGACGTGAGAGTATTCAAAGATTTAAAGATGGAATGCCAACAAGATATTCAGTTTGTGAGGAAAATTTAAGAATTAATGGAATTGAGCTGGAAGTGAACGAGAATACCGGGAAAGCTGTTTCTATAAAACGTGTAAACATGGGATATGACGAAATATAAAAAATAGGGGAAAATTTTAAAAATGAAATGGATAAAGGTAAAAGTAGATTATTTTTCAGATAATTTAGAAGAAACTAAAATAAAATTGGTAAATATGTTTGATGAAATTGGGATTAAGCAAATTGAAGTAATTGATTATTTTTCTGAAAATGAACTTGATTATAATGTTAATTTTTCTAGTAAAAATGATGTTTGGAGTATTATTGGATATGTTGTTGATAATAGATTTGCAAATACAAAATTAAATATTATTTTTAATAATTTAAAGGAATTTCAGAATGTAGATACAGAATTTATGTATGAAATTTATACAGCTAAATGCAATGACGAGGACTGGCAGGATGAATGGAAAAAATATTTTCACACTGTAAATATAACTGACAATATTGTTATAAAGCCTAGCTGGGATAAATACGATCCATCTAATAATGAAATTGTGATTGAAATTGATCCGGGACTTGCTTTTGGGACTGGAACACATGAAACAACTTCACTTTGTGTGGAGTTTTTGGAAAAATATGCAGAAAATAAAAAGAAATTGCTGGATATTGGGTGTGGTTCTGGGATTTTGATGTTAATTGGGAAAAAACTAGGTGTGGAAAAAGTTGTTGGGATTGACATTGATGAGAAGGTTCAGGATGTGGTTTTGGAAAATTTTTCTAAAAATAATATAAATAACGATTTTGAAGTGATAATTGGAAATCTTGTGAATGATGTGAATGAAAAATATGATTTGGTTGTGTCAAATATTTTGGTAGATGTTCTGGAAAAGTTGCTTAAGGATATAGAAAAGATTTTGGAAAAAGGTGCAACTGTTATTTTTTCTGGAATTTTGAATGAAAAGGAAGAGTCGTTTGCGAAAAAAGCTGGAAATTATAATTTGAGGCAAATTGATAAGAAAGAGAAGAATAACTGGGTGTCATTGGTTTTTAAATATGAAAATTAGTATAAACTAATACAATGAAAGGAAATAAATATATAAGTGGAAGAAAATGTACTAGTAATACCAAGTTTGAATCCAAATAAGAATTTTTTAGATTTACTAGATAATTTTAAATCTAAAATTGCAGAAAACAATATAAAACTTAGTATAGTTGTTGTTAATGATGGAAGTTTAAGAAAATTTGATAATATATTTGAAAAAATTAAAGAAAAAAATATCATTGTTTTAAAACATGCAGTAAATTTAGGAAAAGGAAGAGCGTTGAAAACGGCATTTAATTATATATTGAATGAAGTAAAAGACTTGAAAAGTGTAGTTACTGCTGATTCTGATGGACAGCACTTGATAGAAGATATAATTTATTGTTTAAAAATTTCAAATAAAAACAAAAATACATTAATTTTAGGCACAAGAAATTTTGAAAAAACTTTGAAAAATGTTAAAAATGGGGGGGGGGGATACCTTTTAGGAGCAAATTGGGGAATAGATTAACAAGCTTGGTTTTTAAATATCTTCTAGGTTTAAAAATATCCGATACTCAAACTGGACTTAGAGCATTTAGTAAAAATCAGGTAAAGGATTTCCTAAAAGTCAAGGGTGAAAGATTTGAATATGAAACAAATATGCTAATTGACAACAAAAATTTAGGATATAAATTTAAAGAAATACCAATAAATACAGTTTACATAAAAAATAATGAATCATCACATTTTAATCCAATTCGTGATTCAATTGCAATATATTCGTTATTTTTTAAATATATTATTGTAGCTATTTTATCTTTTGCAATAGATATTTCACTATTCGGAATCTTTAGAATCTTTAAATTTACAATTTTGAATGCGACAATAATAGCAAGAGTGCTTTCTTCAATACTAAATTATACATTAAATAGAAATAAAGTTTTTAAATCATTTAATAAAAAAAGTTTATTAAAATATTATGCTTTGGTAATAATACAAATGTTTGTTTCAGGGTATTCAGTAAAATTTTTACATAAAGTGATTGTCAATGAAAATGTAATATTTTTAAAAATAATAATAGATTTAATAATTTTTATTGTAAACTATTATATTCAACGAGAATGGGTATTTGAAAGGAGAGAAAAATAGTGTTTTTATTAATTTTTTTAAGTTTAGTGTTTTTATATTCGAAAATTTCAAAGAGAAAAGCTGAAATTATTGCACCAACAATTTTCTTTTTTATAATGACAGTGTTGTATTTTAGTGGATTAATATTTTCAAGTTTCATTTATGGAAATGTTTTTATAATTTTGTTATCAATTGGCGCGTTAATATATTTTATTTATGATGTATTTAAAGAGAAAAAAGACTGGAAAGAAATCTGGGAGAAATTTAAAAGTTTTATTATTTTATATGGTATAATGGCAATACTGTTAATTGGATTTATATCAATAGTCTGGGATGATTTTAGTCATTGGCTTTTAACTGTTAAGAATATGGTTTTATTTAATGAACTGTCCAATAATAGCAAGTCAACTATACTCTTTAAGACATATCCACCTGCAACGGCAATCATACAATATTTTTATAATTTTGTAGGAGGAATAGGTTTTAGAAGTTTGAATTTGGAATATAATAGTCAACTTATAACAAATTATTTTGTGATGATTTTATTGTTATCCATAGTTAATATGATACAGTTGAGTAAAAAAACGAAGATAATATTATATCCTGTATTATTTTTAATTCCAGCGATATTTAATACAGAAATATATGTTAGTTTATATGTAGATGTAATACTTTCAATAATGGGAGTTTATTTGATAATTTTTTATGAATATATAAAAAAACAAAAAATCAATAAAAGATTTGAATTTATAGATATGGCATTTGCAACATTATTTTTATCGTTAATAAAATCAACAGGAACTGCAATTATAGTTTTTTATCTGATATATATTGTAATTGATTTAATCCTAACAAAAAAATATAAATTTAATTTAAAAGTAATTATAACTATTTTGATTTCACTTTTACTTGGAAAAAAATCCTGGGGATATTATTTATCTAGAACCAAAGCTGATATTATATGGGAAACTGGAAAAATAACATTAGGAAATGTTTTAAAAGTTTTTGATGGAAAAGGTCAGCAATATCAATATGAAACAATAAATAATTTTTTTAAGGCTATTTTAAAGCAAAGAATAGGCATATTTCCATACACAGTATTTTTTATTATTATGATTGGATTACTGATATATCTATATATTAGGAAAAAAGATAATGAAAGATTAAAATTATTAATTTATAACATATTAATTATCGTGATTTATCCTATTTCATTATTACTTATGTATATTTTTATTTTTAGTCCTGCAGAAGCAATAAATTTAGCCTCATTTAGTCGATATTTATCAACAATTGTAATATTTTTAATACTTTTAAATGTATTAATCCTTATTAAAGATAAAACAATTTTAAAATATGAAAAAATTATAACTATTTGTGTAATAATTTTATTTTTTACTAATAGTACAATGAAAACATTCACAATAAAAAAATTCAAACAAATTAAAAGAGCTAAGGAAAATAGAAATGAAATAAGACCAATACCAAAAGAAATAAGTATTAATCCTGATAATAAAATATATTTTATTTCAAATATGACTAAAGATGAAGGATATTATTACTGGATTTTTAAATATGAAGCGACACCATTAAAAACTCAGCCAAATTATTATAATGACAATGAAAATTTATTTGAAACTTTAAAGAATTTTAATTATATATATATAAAAGATTTTGATGATAATTTTTCAAAGAAATACTCTGCAATATTTAAAAATAGTTTGGAAGCAAATAATTTTTATAAAATAGAAAAAGAAAACAATGAAATTAAACTAATAAAAATAGAAAGTAGGGGAAAATGATAATTGCTATTGATGGACCTGCCGGAAGCGGGAAAAGTACCATCGCAAAATTGATTGCAGAGGATTTGGGGCTTGTTTATCTTGATACAGGGGCAATGTATAGGCTTGTCACATTAAAGGCTTTAAATGATGGGATTTTAGGTGATTTGGAAGAAATTAAAAAAATGCTGGATAATTTAAATATTGATATTAAAGAAAATGGCTTTTATTTGGATGATATTGATGTAAGTGAGGAAATTAGAAAGCCAATTGTTTCGGAAAATGTGTCTCATATTGCAGCAATACGTGAGGTTCGAGAAAAAATGGTAGATTTGCAGAGGAAATTTTCAGAATCAAAGAATGTTATTCTGGATGGACGTGATATTGGAACGGTTGTTTTTCCAAATGCAGATGTAAAAATATTTTTGGTTGCAGATGCGAAGGAAAGGGCGAATAGACGGTATAAGGAACTTATTGAAAAAGGGGAAAATGTAAAAATTGAGGAAATTTATGAGAATATTTTGAAAAGAGATGAAATTGATTCTACAAGAAAGGAAAGTCCCCTGAAAAAGGCCGAAGATGCAATTGAAGTGGATACAACTTCTAAAGATATTGAAGAAGTGAAAAATGAAATTTTGAATATATGCTCAAATTCTTCTATGAGTGTCTAAACTTATTTTACACATGTATACAGATTTTAAAAATATTGTAATTTATGTTATTTTTTTATTAGAAAACAGATAGATATGGGAAAAAATGTGAAAAAAATAGGAAATTTGAAAAAAATGCTGGACAAATGCTGAAAATAGTGTATAATAGTTTAGTAAATTTAAATTTTGAAATTAAATCGGAGGTTTTGATAAAATGTCAAAAAAAGAATTTGTAGATGCTTATGCAAAAGCTACAGGAGAAACTAAAAAGAGAGCTGAAGAATTGGTAAACCAATTTTTAGATACAGTTGAAGAATCATTATTGAAAGGAGATTCAGTTCAATTTGTTGGATGGGGAACATTTGAAGTAAAAGAAAGAGCGGCAAGAACTGGAATTAATCCACAAACTAAAGAAGAAATTCAAATACCTGCAAAAAAAGTTGTTAAATTTAAAGTAGGTAAAAAATTAGCTGATAATGTAGCAGAA
>CAUUWI010000003.1:0-36110 GCA_963548925.1 uncultured Leptotrichia sp.
TGATTACGAAAAAAGGCGTTTATCTGCTTGAATACAATATGAGAATGGGAGATCCAGAAACTCAGGCGGTATTGCCACTTCTAGAAAATGACTTGCTTGAATTAATAGAAAAATCTTTTGACAAAAAATTATCGGAAGTTAAAGTGAATTGGAAACCATTACATTCATGTTGTGTAGTAGCTGCTGCTGGAGGTTATCCAGAAAGTTACAAAAAAGGCGATGAAATTACTGGAGTTCTTGACTTTAATGAAACAGAGGACAAAAAAGTATTTATTTGTGGAGCGAAAGTTGAAAATGGGAAACTGTTGACAAATGGTGGAAGAGTATTAAATGCTGTAGCTTTGGGAAATACATTGGAGGAAGCACAGAAAAAGGCTTATGAACTTTTGAAAACTATAAACTTTGAGGGAATGTATTTTAGAAAAGATATTGGTGGAAGATTCAGAGAAAAATAGAATAATGATAAAAAAGACTGTTTTAATTTTTAGGACAGTCTTTTTTGTTAAAAATTATAAAATAATTGAAAAATTAGGTTTTAATTTATTTTGAAATTGATTTATAATCAAGCTTATAGATAGTTAAAAAAAATATTTAATTTGCAATTTAAAAAATGTATGATATAATTAGTGAAAGCTGAAATATGCTTAATTAATTTTAAAATTAAATATAAATTTTAGAAATAAAAGGTGAATGCTTTGAATAAGGAAAAATACAGTCGATATGAGAAATTAAAATTATATGTTATAGCCTGTTTTGGAATGTTTTCATTGTCAATGTATGCCGAAAATCAGACAAATCAGTTTGATAAAAGAAGAATTGGAGATGATGCGGTAAAAATTGATATTATTATTAATAAGGACGATATTGTGCGTTCTGAAGATGAGGATACGGAAGATACTTATAATAATGAAACAGGAGATTTAATTTATTTGGATCAGATTCAGGATGAGGAAGAGGAAAAAATTCAGAAAAAAAAAGCCAAACCAAATAAGATTGAGCGATTTATTAAAAAAATTGATGAAAAATTTAATCCAACAAGAAAATTTTGGATTGCAAAAAGTTATGGAATCTGGTATCTATTGAAAACAGAGGATGTTTTAGAAACAAATCTGGGAAATATCCGTTATGATTTTATACAGCAGCAAAATGGTTATAAGATTGTAAAAAGTTATTTTGATCCAAAATCCAATATTTGGAGTGAAAATAGTCAAAGAGCTTGGATTGAGGAAAAAAAAGGGAATGTATATTTAGAAGTTGAAAAAAAATATTTTAAAAATAAAAAAAATGAAATATTATTTTTTGATAAAAATTATCGGTATATGATTATAAAATTTGATGACGGTTTCATAAGAGTGCTTTCCCGTTATCCAAATAATGAAAAAATATCACTTGAAGATGAGGAACTGGCTGAATTTAATCATATTGTAGACAATAAATCAAATCTAAAAAATATTTATTACGATATAAATGTAAAAAGTATCAGGGAAATTGAAGCCGAGCAGAAAAAGAAGATTTTAAAGGAAAAGACGGATGAACTTGAAAGACAGCTAAGTGAAAATCCTGAACTTGTATTTCAGATTGATACAATCGGTGCAAAAAGAGCATTTAAAGGGAAAATAAAAAGTAAAGATGTGAAATTTGAAACAAAAAAAGGTACTAAAAAAGTAGAAGTTATTGAGCTTGATGATAAAGATTTAAAAAATGAAATAGAAAATAAAAATAGTACAGAAATAAATAGGGGAAATTAGTATAATATCTAGGTTATGAGGATTTTTAAAATATAACTGTTTTGAATATATAAAAATTTAAAACTCTGAATTTATGATAATTTAATAAAACTACATAATTTTAAGATAAAACTGTAACAAATAAAGTTATTAAGTATTTTAGGAGATAAAAATGAAAAATATGTTAAAAGTTATCTATGTTTTAATATTTTTGGTATTGCTTATATTCTTGTCATTTTTTTACAATTTTTTTGTTGCAAGGAAAAATTACAAGAATGTCAATATTAACGTAAAAAAAGGAACAACTTTTGCACAAATTTATAAAGATTTAAAATTACATTATGGGATTGTAGATAAGGGATATTTAAAGTTGAATGGTGGAAATGTGAAACTTAAAGTTGGAACTTACAAATTTAATGGAAAATTCTCGAAATATGAAATCATTAAAAAAATTAAAAATAGTGAAACTAATGGAGTTAGATTGACGATTCCAGAAGGATTTACTTCAAGGCAAGTATTTACACGAATGGATGCATTGGAATTGGGTTCTAAGGAAGAAATTGAAAAAGTATTAAAAGAGGTGAATTTTCCATATCCACATCCAAATAACAATTTTGAAGGATATTTTTATCCAGAAACTTATATTTTTCCTGAAAATGTAACAACAAAACAAGTTGTTCAAACAATGCTGAATGAATTTCTGAAAAAATTTCCACCTGAAAAATATCCTGACAAACAAAAATTTTATGATAATTTAAAATTAGCCTCAATTGTAGAAGCAGAAGTATCAGATATGGTGGATAAACCCAAAGTCGCTGGAATATTCATAGAAAGGCTGAAAATTGGGATGAAATTAGAATCTGATGCCACTTTGAAATATGAATTAGGCAGACAAGCTAAAAGAGATGAATTAAAATCGCAAAATACTGTCTATAATTCATATAAAGTAAAAGGATTGCCACCAACTCCGATTGGCAACCCTCCGATAGAAACTTTCCGAGCAGTTTTAAATGCAGAAAAAACAGACAATCTGTTTTTCTTTACGTATAAAGGAAAAACTTATTATTCAAAAACGCACGAAGAACATTTGAAAAAGCGTCGTGAAAGCGGGCAGTTAAAATAAAAATTTTATAACAAAAAAATTTAAATAAATAAAAATTGGAAATAAATTTAATGGAAAACGAAAAAATAAAAAAACTCAAAAAAAATTTTTTGGAAAAGTCAAAAAAAATAGTAAAAAGTAATTTAATTTTTGAAAATGATAAAATTTTAATTGCATTTTCAGGTGGTCCAGATTCGGTCTTTTTGTATTATTTTCTTAATTTTCTGAAAAAAAAGCTCAAAATTGAACTTTCACTTGTGTATGTTAATCACAATTTACGTTATGATGTCGAAAATGATTTGAAATTTGTAAAAAAATTTTCAACAGAAAATAATATTAATTATTACATCAAAAATGTAAATGTAAGTGAATATGCAATAAAAAATAAAAAGTCTATCGAATTAGCGGCAAGAGAACTTCGATATGAAGCGATTGAAAGTATTAGAAAAATGATAAATTATGATAAAATTGCAACAGGACATAATTTAGATGATAATGTGGAAACTTTTATTTTTAGGCTTTTACGAGGAACTTCATTAAATGGCTTGAAAAGTATTCCAAAAAAACGTGAAAAAATTATAAGACCAATATTAGAATTTGAAAAAAGTGAAATTTTGGCTTTTTTAAAAAATAGAAATCAGAAATATATAATTGATTATACAAATAATGAAATTAATTATACAAGGAATTTTATTAGGAACAAAATTTTTCCTGATTTTATAAAAATTAATCCAGATTTCAGACAAAAAGTCCATATGTTAATAAAGGAAATAAACGACAGGGAAACTGAAGAGACTAAGGGCAGCAAGATTGAAAAACAAAATTTTGAAGTACAGTCAGCAAGATTAAATCAAAATAAAATAATAAAAAAAGATGAGCTAGTTTCATTTTTAAAAAAATATCAAGTAAAAATTTCGAGAGATAAAATTAACCAAATTTTTGAAAGTTTTTTTGATGAAAATGGAAATATTAAAATAAAAGGTTCAAAAGAATTTTATTTAGGTAAAAATAGAATTTTAAGAAATGAATATGGAAAATTTAAAATAATTGTAAATTCTATGAAAAATGGTATTGATGATAATTGGAATGAAAAGACAGATAAGTTATATGAAAAAGTACAAATTTTAAAGGAAAAACAAAGTATTAAGTGGTATAATTACGAAATAGCATTTTATAAAAATATTAATGATTTTAAAAACTACTTTATGAATAATAAAAACATTAATTATACATTTTTTAAGATCGTTAATATATTGGATGAAAAAATTATTGTGAGAAATCGAAGAAACGGGGACAGAATTTTTATAAAAAATTTGGGACATAAAAAAGTAAAAAAAATATTAATTGATGAAAAAATTACAAAATGGAAAAGAGAATTGGTTCCAATTATAGAAGCTGAAATTCTGCAAAGTGCCAACTGTCTTGAGATTAAAAACGAAAATATGAAAGAAAAGATAATTTTATCAGTTTCAGATATAAAATTTTCAAAATTTTTAGAAAAAATTCATAATAATGATTTTGAAAAATTGGGAAATAATAGTAAGATATTAGTAATTGGGAGGAAAAATGGCAGATAGAGATAAAAATGATATTAGAAAACGATTAGAAGAACTGCGAAAAGACAATAACAGACGAAATGATGGTAATAAATCTCCATTTTCAGGATTTTTATTTTTTATATTTGTAGTTTTGTTATTTACTTTTACATTATTGTTTCATCGTGATATACAGACATACTTTCAAGAAAAAAGAGAAATTTCTTATACAGAATTTGTAAGTAAAACGCAAAAAGGAGAGTTTACTGAAATTAATGAAAAAGATGATAAACTAATTTCACAAGTAAAAGAAAAAGGAAAAGATGTTCTGTATTATACTAAAAAAATAACAGACCGTGTTGGAAATGAACCAAATATAATTAATGCGATTGGACAGAAAAAAGTAAAATTAAATTCATTGCCACCATCAGGTGGAGGTTTTTTTCTTTTACTTTTAGGACAATTTTTACCGATGATTATTATGATT
The DNA here is from genome assembly GCA_963548925.1 of uncultured Leptotrichia sp. GTDB lineage: Bacteria > Fusobacteriota > Fusobacteriia > Fusobacteriales > Leptotrichiaceae > Leptotrichia. The sequence continues at coordinate 4,852 of CAUUWI010000003.1, forward strand.
GGTCTTATGGTTTATTTAGCAAAAAAAATGGTGGGCGGTTCGCAAGGTGGAGGACCTGGAAATATTTTTGGCTTTGGGAAATCAAGGGTTAACAAGATTAATAAAAAACCAAATGTTAAATTTGACGATGTAGCAGGTGTTGACGGAGCCAAAGAAGAGTTAAGGGAAGTCGTAGATTTCTTGAAAAATCCTGAAAAATATACAAAAGCTGGAGCAAGAGTGCCAAAAGGTGTACTTTTATTAGGAAGACCAGGAACAGGAAAAACATTGCTTGCAAAAGCGGTAGCTGGAGAATCTGGAGCATCTTTTTTTAGTATTTCAGGTTCAGAATTTGTGGAAATGTTTGTTGGAGTAGGAGCTTCACGTGTGAGAGATTTATTTGAAAAAGCAAAGGAATCGAGTCCATCAATTATTTTTATAGACGAAATTGATGCTATTGGAAGAAAAAGAAGTGTTGGTAAAAATAGTGGAAGCAATGATGAAAGGGAACAAACTTTAAATCAGTTACTAGTTGAAATGGATGGATTTGAGACAGATACAAAAGTTATTGTACTTGCAGCAACAAATAGGGAAGATGTGCTAGATCCGGCATTATTACGTGCAGGACGTTTTGACAGACGTGTAACTGTTGATGCACCTGATTTACAAGGGCGTATTGCGATATTAAAAGTACATTCGAGAAATAAAAAATTGGCAAAAGATGTTAAATTAGAAGATATAGCTAAAATAACTCCAGGATTTGTTGGAGCTGATTTAGCAAATTTATTAAATGAAGCGGCAATTTTGGCAGCAAGAAGAGCAAGTGATACAATAAAAATGGCTGATTTGGATGAGGCTGTAGACAAAATCGGAATGGGACTTGGACAAAAAGGTAAGATTATTAAACCTGAAGAGAAAAAGTTATTGGCTTATCATGAAGCTGGGCATGCCATCATGACTGAATTGACACCGGGAGCTGATCCTGTTCATAAAGTTACAATAATTCCTAGAGGAGAGGCTGGTGGATTTATGATGCCACTTCCTGAAGAAAAATTAGTAACTACAAGCAGACAAATGTTGGCTGAAATAAAAGTGTTATTTGGTGGGCGTGCAGCTGAAGAAATTGGACTGGATGATATAAGTACAGGGGCTTATTCTGATATAAAGCGCGCTACTAAGGTCGCAAGAGCTTATGTTGAAAGTGTTGGTATGAGCAAGAAATTGGGACCAATTAATTTTGAAAATTCAGATGATGAATATTCATTTACACCAAATAAAAGTGATGAGACAGTTCGTGAAATTGATTTAGAGATAAGAAAAATTTTGACAGAAGAATATTTTAATACGCTAAATACATTACAGGATAACTGGGAAAAACTTGAACAGGTTGTTGAATTGTTATTGAAAAAGGAAACTATCACAGGAGATGAAGTTAGAAGAATTATTTCTGGAGAAAAAGCAGAAGATATTTTTAAGGAATTTGAAGTAAAAACTGATGATATTCAGGAAAAATCAGAAGAAATAAAAATAATTGAAGAAACAGAAGAATTTCAGAAAAATATTACAACACAAAGCGAAACAGATGATTCAAATGAAAAAAGTGATGTTGAAAAACTGGAAGAAGCTGTAAAGGAAATCACTAGTGAAACCAAATTAGAAGAAAATTTTGAAACAGAAATAGATAATAATGATAGAAATGATGATGAAAGTACTGATTCAGATGATTCTTCTGAAAATGATGGAGATAATCCAGATGATGAAAATAATAATGATGATAATTCTGAGAGAAAGAAAAAAAGAAAAAATAATTTTAAATTACCTAGTTTTATGGAATAAATTTGTTTAGCATTTAAATTAAAAATTATTTAAAATAGGAAAATGGCAATTGATATAAAAGTCTTGTTGTTTTTCTATTTCTTATTTTGTTTTTAATAGTTTGATATTAAAAGGGTTCAAGTATAATATAAAATATATGGAGGAATTTATATGAAAAGATTAGTTTTATCAATAACAGCAATATTGCTAATAGGAGTTATGAGCTGTTCAAAATCGGATAAAAATGAAAAATCAGATAAAAAGTCTTCAGAAACAGTTAATACAAGAGTGAGTTCAAATCAAAAAATGGAAAAAACTTATGAAGCGGAAATGATGGAAAGAATGGAAGTTCTAAAAAAAGAAGTAAAACCAGCTTTGGAATCAGGAGTAACAGCGAATATGAATAATGCAACTCAGAAATTGGGTGAAGCATGGGAAATGGAAATGAGAAAAGTTTATGATTTGCTTTTATCAGAATTGTCAGAAAATGAAAAAATAAAACTACAAAAGGAACAGGAAGAATGGGCAAAAAAAATTAAAGAAAAGATTGCAAAGGATAACAAAAAATCAGAAGGAGAGATAATAGAAACACTTAGTATATCGGGAACTGCATTAGGCAATACAGAAAAAAGAGCTTTGGAGTTGGCAAAAAGATATGATCAGTTGCATGTAAAAAATAATATTTACAAATAAAATTAGAGGAGATGAAAATGAGTCATCGCAAATTATAGATGTAGTTATGGAAAAAATGTGCTTTGTGATGAACATATTTGTATGGGATGTGATACAAAGTTAAAAGAACCAGTAATTTCGAATAAAAAAACAAAAAGAATAATAAGTATTGTACATAAAGAGGACTACATTAAAGTTGATGATCCTGAAACTTTAGAGAGATTCTCTGATAATAATGCTAAAATGTATAAATTATATCGTGATGATTATAAATTATACAAATAAATCATAAGCAAAAATCAAAAATACTAAATTTAATCGGAAAGTGTAGGAGAAATTATGAAAAAGACATTATTTTTAATTATGGCATTGATGGCAATACCGATATTTGCAATAAAGGTTACAATAGATGGGAAACATCATCTGGATAAGGTGGCAGGAAAGTATGAGGCTGTTGAAATATTCAATAAAAATGGAAAATGGTATGCGACACGAACATATGGACTGGAACAAAAGGAAACAGCACCTTTAATTTTAGAAAAAAATGGAACATTTTCAGCAAATTATGAAAATCGTGAAAAAGAAACTTATGCTTATGATACAAGGCTCAAAACTTTGGTAACACTTGCCAAAAATGATTTGGATCAGATACTCTTTATCGAATTACCTGAGGGAAAAACAAAAGCTGCAGTAGATAAAAACTTTAATATGAATAAAGTAAAAGGGTACTGGTGTGATCAATTATTCGAGATTGTTCAGAAAAATGGAAAATGGTTCTTACATTATGATGATGAGGATAGTGAAGGAGATTATCCTTTAACTGTAACAAAAGATGGATTTACGATTGAATACAGTAATGACAAATCGGATGACAGAAGGTTTACTTTTGATACAAACCTTCAGACAATGGTGGAAATTGATAAAGATGGAAATATAATTCATCCATTCATATTAAAGGATTTTTGTCCAACAGGATATAATTAATATTTAGAGCTGTAAAAAATGATTATAATAAACAAAATAATAAAAAACAGGAGTTGATAAAAATGAAAAAATTATTATTAATAGGATTATTGTTTGTGAGAGCTGTTGCGTTTGCAGGAAATTATGAAAATGAATTGAAAGAAAGAATGAAAGTTGTAGAAAAAAAAGCTGAAGTTGGCTGGGAAAGTGGAGTAAGAGCTGATATGGTTAATGCTTCAGTTGATTTAAGTGCTGAGTGGGAAAAGGAAGTAAATAAAGTTTATGACTTGATTCTAAAAAAATTACCTGCGAAAGAAAAATCAAAATTTAAAGCAGATCAGCAAAAATGGCTAAAAAATAGAGAAGTTCAAGTACAAAAAGTTTATGATAAATATACTGAAGAAGAAGGTCCAAGAATGGCAGGAGAATTAACTGCTGGAGAAAAATTATCAATGACAAAAGATAGAGCCTTGGAATTAGCAAAAAAATATGATGAACTTTCTAAATAGAGTTTAAATGTTTAAAAATAAAAAATCTAAAATAAAAATTGATAGTTATGGGATTAAGAATTTCATAACTATTATTTTTAAGCTTTAAAAAACATTAAATTTTTAATTTTGATAAAAAAAATAAAGAAAAATTTGAAAAAATATTTGCACTTTTAAAATCATATGGTATAATATTAAATATAGTGAGGTATTAAAAGTGAATAAATTTTTTTATAGAATAATTCTTATCATTTCATTATTTTTTAATCAAATATTATTTCCGTTAAATTTTAAATATAATACGGGAGAAAATGTGGTTGAAAAAATAAAAAAAGAAAACGCTCAGGAAAAACGTATAAAGCTAATATTGGATTCCATTAGGAAACATAATAATAAAATTGTGCAGTTTTATCTTGCTACTAAAGATAATATTATTAATAGACAGAGATTGGAAAATGAGATTTTAAATAGGAAAAAGGGAGTGTACGGAGTTGATCTTGATAAAAATTCAATATATGAGGGAGATGTTGAGTTAGTTGATGTGAATGCCAAAAGTCAGGAAGGCTATAGTCCAATTATTGTTGCAATAGAAGCTGGAAACAATGAAATCTTAAAATTTTTAGTTCAAAATGGTGCTAATTTGTATGAAAGACATCCAGTCTTTAATAGAACGACATTAGGAACAGCGGCATATTATGAAAATATTGAAGCAGTAGAAATTTTATTAAAAAAAGATCCTAAACTTATAAATGTAGGAAGTACTGTAGATGGATGGACGCCACTTGAAGATGCGACATTAAAGATGAATTATCAAATTGTAAAATTGCTGTTGGAATACGGTGCTAATCCTACAATTACTGATAAACATGGCGGAACTCCTATGGATATGGCAACTAGATTTGGAAAAGGGCAAATAGTAAAATTATTAAGGGATAACATAAAGGCTAACAGAAAAAAATATAATTATTGAAAATACAGAATTTTAAATTTATTAATTAAATTTGTTTGTAATAAAAAAAATTATATATAGAGGAGAAAAAAATGAAAAGAATGACAGGAATTGGTGCTTCTGAAGGAGTATCTATAGGTAAAGTGTTACTTTTTATCACAGAGGAAATTGTTGTTCCAGAAATTAAGTCAGAAGATTCAACAATCGAATCAGAGTTAGCAAAATTAAAAGAAGGGTTGAAAAAATCTAAAACTCAATTAATTGCAATCAGAGAAAAAGTAAAAGAGAAAATGGGAGAAGATAAAGCAGCAATTTTTGACGGTCATATTATGCTTCTTGAAGATGAAGATTTGATTATGGAAGTTGAAAACAAAATTAAAGAAGAAGGATTCCCAGCTGCAAAAGCATTACATGATGGAATAGATGAATACCGTGATATGATTTCATTGTTAGATGACCCTTATTTAAGAGAAAGAGCCGCTGATTTGCAAGATATAGGAAAAAGATGGCTTAAAAACCTATTGGGAATTAAAATTCACGACTTGAGTAACTTAGAACCAGGAACAATTGTTATAACTGAAGACTTAACTCCGTCTGATACTGCACAATTGGATTTGGAAAACTGTATCGGATTTGTTACAGAAGTTGGAGGAAAAACAGCTCACTCTGCGATTATGGCAAGATCTCTTGAATTACCGGCAATAGTTGGAGTAAAAGGAGTATTAGGTGAAGTAAAAGACGGAGAAGTTGTTATTATGGATGGAGAAACTGGAGAATTATTCTTGGAACCATCTGAAGAATTAGTTAGTGAATACATTAAAAAACAAGAAGTATTAAGAGTTGAAAAAGAAGAATTGAGAAAATTAATTCATGAAGATGCAGTTACTACTGATGGAAGAAAAGTTGATATTTGGGGAAATATTGGAAGTCCTAACGACGTTGATGCTGTAATCGAATCAGGAGCAACTGGAATCGGATTATACAGAACTGAATTTTTATTTATGAATTCTGACCATTTTCCAACTGAACAAGAACAATATCAAGCATACAGAATTGTTGCTGAAAAAATGCAAGGAAAACCTGTTACAATCAGAACAATGGATATTGGTGGAGATAAAGAATTACCATATTTAGACTTGCCAAAGGAATTAAATCCATTCTTAGGATATAGAGCGATCAGAATTTCATTGGAAAACAAAGATATGTTTAAAACTCAGTTAAAAGCAATCTTAAGAGCGTCTCAATATGGACAAATTAAAATTATGTATCCAATGATTAGTTCAATTAATGAAATTAGAAAAGCGAATGCTATCTTGGAAGAATGTAAAAAAGAATTGGACGAAATTGGAAAAATTTATGATAGAAATATAAAAGTAGGAATAATGGTTGAAACTCCTTCAACAGCTATTATTGCTTATAAATTTGCAAAAGAAGTTGACTTCTTCTCAATTGGAACCAATGACTTGACACAATATTTCCTTGCTGTAGATAGAGGAAATGAAATGGTTGCTAATTTATACAATTCATTTAACCCTGCAGTATTGGAAGCTATTCAAAAAGTAATTGATGCTGCGCACGATGCTCATATAAGTGTTAGTATGTGTGGAGAATTTGCTGGAGATAAGAGAGCAACTAAATTACTATTAGGAATGGGTCTTGATTCATTCAGTATGAGTGCTTCATCTGGATTGACTGTTAAGAAAATAATTAGAAATAGTAGTTATGCAGACGCACAAAAATTTAGAGATTTAATCTTACAACAAAATACACCTGAAGATGTTGTAGCAAAATTATAATTTTTTTTAGAGGGAGCTGTCTCATAAGGTTAATTTTATGAAATAGCTTCTTTTTTTCATTTAAAACTATAAAGGAGTTGAAAATATATGAAAACAAAGAAAGTAGCGATTTTTTTAACAAATGGATTTGAAGAGATTGAGGCGATTACGCCAATTGACTTGTTGCAAAGGGCTGGGATTACAGTGGATATAGTTTCTATTACTGAAGAGAATCTTGTTGAAAGTGCAAGAAAAGTAAGAATATTGACGGATAAAGTGATTAAAGAGATTGATTTTTCAGAATATGATATGCTAGTATTGCCAGGAGGACCTGGATTTAAGAATTATTTTGATTCAAAATTGCTACTTGATAAAATTGTGGAGTTTTCAAAAGATGTGGAAAATAAGAAAGTAGCGGCTATATGTGCTGCACCGACAGTATTGTCAAGTTTAGGAATTTTAGATGGAAAAAAAGCGATTTGTTTTCCAGCTTGTGAAGAAGATTTATTAAAAGGTAATCCAATTTTGACAAGAGAACGGGTTGTTAAAGATGGGAATATTATCACAAGTAGAAGCGCGGGAACCGCTCTTGATTTTGCTCTCGAAATTATTGGTGAACTTTTGAATAAGGAAACAGCGGAAAAAATTTCAGAAGAAATTGTTTGCAAATAAAAGTTTAAATTTTAAAAAGTTATATGGAAAAAATAAGAAAAGTGTGCTAAAATGTTCCAGTGATTAAAAAAGGAGTGAAAAAAATAAAACTATTGATTAAAATACTGTATAATTTTAAAATAACTAGAATATCAGGAAAGAGGAATTTTTATGGAGTATCATAAGCCGGTGCTGTTTGATGAAGTTATAGACAATATAATAACAGATGAAGATGCAGTTTATGTTGACTGTACACTTGGCGGTGGCGGACATACTGAAGGTATTCTGGAAAATTCCTCAGATGGTTCTAAAGTTATTGCAATTGATCAGGATGTGGAAGCTATTAATTTTGCTAGGAAAAGATTGGAAAAGTATGGGAATAAGCTTGAAATATTTCAGGATAATTTTAGAAATATTGATACGGTAATTTATCTTACTGGATTTGAAAAAGTTGACAGAATATTTATGGATATTGGAGTTTCGTCAAATCAGCTGGATAATGCGAAAAGAGGTTTTTCGTACAGATTTGAAGCAAGACTTGATATGAGAATGGATAGTAATTTAAAAATAAGTGCATATGAAGTGATTAATAATTTTTCAGAAAAAGAGATAGCTGATATTATTTATAAATATGGTGAAGAACCAAAATCAAGAAAAATTGCGAAAAAAATTGTAGAATTTAGGAAAACTAAGCCGATTGAAACTACAACGGAACTTGCTAATATTGTAATAAAATCAATAGGAAAAAGTATGAAGCGACATCCTGCCAAAAGAACATTTCAGGCTATTAGAATTTTTGTAAACAAAGAGCTTGAAATATTGAGTAAAACGCTGGATAAGGCAGTAAAATTACTTAATAAAAACGGGAAACTTTTAGTAATTACTTTTCATTCACTGGAAGATAGAATTGTAAAGGAAAAATTTCGTGAATATGAAAATCCTTGCACTTGTCCACCAGATATTCCAATTTGTGTATGTAATAAAAAAAGTTTGGGAAAGATAATTACAAAAAAACCAATTATTGCTAAAAAGTTAGAATTAGAAGAAAATAATCGGGCACATTCGGCAAAATTGAGAATTTTTGAAAGGAGTGAATAGGTTATGAATAGTGTTTCAAAAAATAAAAAAATGCAAATGGAAATACTTGATGTTCCAAAAATCACAAATTCAGCAAGATCGTATGAAGATACAAAAAGAAAAAAAATAGTAGCTCCTAAAGAAATAAGAAGACAACTTTCTAGAACAGCTGGGCTTAATAAGAAAGCTATAAGAATTGTTTTGTTTTATGTTACTATTGTAACGGCAGTAGCTTTATTGAGATCCTTTGTTGCATATGACATTGCTGATTTAGGAAAAATAAAGACTAGGAAAGAAAAGGAACTGATTGAATTGAAAAAAGAAATTGCAAGAATAGATAATGAATTTATAAGTAATAATGATTTAAAGACTAAAGAACAAGAAGCAAAAGCGACAGGTTTTACTATTCCTAATGATCCAACGTACATAAATTTGAATAAATAATGAAACGGAAAATATAACATAATTGACAGTAATGTTATATTTTTTTTTGAGAAAAATTTGAAGAAAGTGAGAAAACAAAAATTCTTGACAATACTGAAAAAAATTGATAACATAATAGATATGGTGACTAACCGGTCAATTTGAGTTCATTTTTTAATTTAAAATTAAATGTATTTTAATTGAAATTGATTTTAAAAATAAATTTTGAAGGAGGTTATATCTTGGCAAAAGAAGTTTTACAAAAAATAAGAGATGCTGAAGGGGAGTCAGATAAAATTATTGCTGATGCAAATGAAAAGGCAAAAGATATTTTGAAAAATATTGAGCAGAAAATAAAAGATGACGGCGATAAAATGATTTCTGAGGCAAATCTTGAAGTGGAAAATTTGAAGAAACAGTCAATGAATGATGCCGAAAAAAGAGTAAAATCTCTTTTAAGCAGTGAAGAGGAAAATGTAAATAAAATTCTCGAAATTGATGAAAGAAAAATAGATGAAGTTGTTAATTTATTAGCAGAGAGGATTGTGAAATAATGGCAATAGTTAAAATGAGCAAGTTTGATTTAGTTGTTTTCGCAGAACAAAGGGCTAAAGTGTTAAAGAAACTTCAAAAATTTAAGGAAGTAAATTTTGTGGATATTGAGCTGCGTGATGAAAATGGGGAAGTTAGCAAGGATGCTGTTGAAGGGGTTACAAAATATGTCAACAATGAGGAACTGACTCACATTGATGAGCGTCTTTATCAGTTAAGCAGTGCAATCTCTCTTATTAAAAAATATGACGAGAGAAAAACACGTTTAAGGGATGTCATTCATGGAAATGAAAATTATACGTTTGATGAGTTAGCAAAAAAAGCATTGACTTATGACTGGAAGAAAATTTCTTCTGAGCTAAACCAGATTGGAGCGCAGTATTCACAAATAAAATCGGAAATTTCTAAAAAATATGCACGCTATGACGAAATTGATTTGTGGGAACGGCTGGATGTAAATCCGAAAGAATTAAAGAACTTGAAAAAGGTAAATACATTTTTGGGAACAGTGCCGATAAAGTTAAAGGGGACTTTTATTGATGGCGTTTTTAAACTTGATAAAACTTATTATGAGGAACTGAAAATAGTAAAAGATGAAGTGTATTACCTTGTAATTTCAAGTATTGATGAAAGTGAAAAGGAAAAATTGGCTGAAGTTTTCAGAAACAGCAGTTTTACAGTGGAAAATCTGGATATTGATGCAGTTCCACAGGATTACAAAAATGAACTGCAAAAGGAAATTTCAGGACTGAAAAAGGAAAAACGTAGATTAAAGGCTAAAATCAAAACTTATAGTGAAGACTTAACTGATTTACAGGCAGTTTATGAGTATATGCAAAATAAAAAGCTAAGAATTGTTGAATCAGAAAAATTGGCTCAAACTGAAAATACTATTTTGATAAAGGGATGGATTCCTACTGAAAAGGTAAATGAATTTGAGAAAGTGGTAAAAAATGAGGCTGGGGATAATTATTATTTGACATTTACAGAAGCGGATAAGGATGATGTAACAGTACCGATTAAGTTGAAAAATGGGAAAATTGCAAGTACATTTGAAAATTTAACAGGGATGTATGCTTATCCTAGATATAATGAAATTGATCCGACACCATTGTTTACACCGTTTTATATCTTATTCTTTGGAATGATGGGAGCGGATGTAGGTTATGGGCTTGTATTGCTTTTGGCAACGATGTTTGTTTTAAAAGTAGTAAATTTAAGTTCTCAAATGAGAAAATCTGTCAAGTTTTTCTTTTATTTAAGTTTTTCAGTTATTTTCTGGGGACTTTTATATGGTTCGTATTTTGGAGCGACAATTCCGGGAATGTGGAGATTGATAGATCCGTCCTCGCAATATAATGACTTGTTGATAGGTTCAATTGTATTTGGTGTAGTCCATATTTTTGTTGGATTGGCAATAAAAGCGTATATGTTAATTAGAGATGGCAAGTCCTTGGATGCGGTTTATGATGTGCTATTCTGGTATATGGCACTTATGGGCGGAATAGTTTATTTAATATTCAAACTGATGAATTTATCGCCTGTTGTAACAAGTGTGTCAATGTGGGTAATGATTGCTGGAATGGTTGGAATCGTACTTACTGGTGGACGTGAAGCTAAAGGAGTAGGTGCAAAATTAGGTGGAGGGCTTTACAGCCTTTATGGAATTTCAAGTTATGTAGGAGATTTCGTATCGTATTCAAGACTTATGGCTTTAGGGCTTTCTGGTGGATTTATTGCGTCGGCTATAAATATGATTGCCGGAATGATTAGCGGAAGCTGGGTTGGAATGATATTTATTCCAGTAATACTGGTAGCAGGACATTTATTTAATATGTTCTTATCTTTCCTAGGTGCATATGTTCACACTTCGAGACTTATGTATGTAGAATATTTTGGTAAGTTTTATGAAGGTGGAGGAAAGCCGTTTAAAGATTTTAGAACAGAAAGTAAATATGTAAATCTTGATGATTAGTTTTATAATTTAAGTTTAGTCAAAATTATTAATAAATAAAATAGAAAAAATTAGGAGGAAATAAAATGAATTTTTCACAATTTTTAGTACAAAATGGAGGAATCGTAATGGCGACATTAGGTGCGGCATTAGCGACATTATTAGCAGGTATTGGGTCTGCAAAAGGTGTAGGTATCGTTGGGGAAGTAGCTACTGGACTTATGAGTGAGGAACCTGAAAAATTTGGTAAATCGTTAGTATTGCAATTATTACCAGGAACACAAGGATTATATGGATTCGTTATTGGACTTATGGTGTTAGGAAAATTAAAACCTGAAATGCCTTTACAAACTGGATTAGGAATTTTAATGGCTTGTTTGCCAATTGCAATTGCAGGTTATGGTTCAGCAATCGCACAAGGAAGAGTTGCCGCATCTGGTATCAGCTTACTTGCAAAAAATGAAGAGCAAAATACAAAAGGTATTATTTACTCAGTAATGGTTGAAACTTATGCATTATTGGCATTCGTTGTATCAATTATGCTACTAGGAAGATTCTAATTTTAAAAGGGGTATTTATACCCCTTAAATATGGTAAGGAGTGAATATGTCTAATTTAAATAATTTAATATCAAAAATATTAAATGATGCTAAAGAGGAAGCGGACAAAATTGTAAGAAGTGCTGAAGAAAAAGCAAAGCAAAAATACGATTTGGAAATAAAAAAAATTGCTACAAAAAAACAAACATTGCTTGAAAATGCAAGAAGAGAACGTGAACTGCTTTCCGACAGAATTAAGTCAAGTGCAAACTTAAAGGCTAGAAATGAAAAATTAAAGGCAAAACAGATAGTAATTGACAAAGTTATAAATAAATTAAAAACAAAACTTGTTAATATGAATGAGAAGGAATATATTAATTATTTGAATCAAAATATTGATAAAAAATCTATAACAGGAAAAGAATTAATTGTAAAAAAAGAATTTTTAAATAAAGTAAAAAAAGAATTTCCAAATGCAAAAGTGAAGGAAAATGAGTTTGTAACTTCAGGATTTATCATTGAAGAAAATGGAATTCAAGAAAATTACACTTTTAAAGTGAAATTGGATTTTATGAGAGATGAGCTGGAAGTTGAAATTTCAAAACTTCTTTTTTCATAATGTAAATAAAATTTATAGAAATTTAAGTTTTATATTTTCTTTTACAAAATAAATTTTATAATTAACTGGAATTTGTAAACAAGGGAGAAAAAAATGAATAGAATGGATTACGGACAAAGTGTCGTAACTATTAGAGTGCTGGAAAAGAGGCTCTTGACTAGAAACAGGCTGGAACGTATGATAGAAGCCCAGACTCCCGAAGAAGTGTTAAAATTATTGGGAGAAACGGAATATTCTCAAGACATGGCTGATGTTCATGGCAGTCAAGATTATGAAACAATACTGAAAAGAGAAACGGAGCGTGTTTTTTCCATTGTGAGAAGCATGGTTAAAAATACTGTAATTGTTGATATCTTATCTCTTAAATATGATTATCATAATTTAAAGGTGTTATTAAAAAGTAAAATAACAGGAAAAGATTTTTCAAATTTGCTTATGCAGGCCGGAACGATTGATGCCGGAAAATTTAAGACAAAGTTTGAACTGCAAAGTCATGATTTGCCGCAGGAAATTCTGGATGCAATTAATGAAGTGCAGAAGGACTTTGAAGAAAATCATAATCCGCAAAGAATTGACATAATTGTAGACAAGCATTATTTTAAAAATTTATCAAGACTGGCAAAAGAAATTGATGTAAAAGTTATTACTGATTATGTTGAAGGTTTAATTGATTTTCAAAATATGATAACTTTACTTAGAGTTCAGAAGCAAAATCGTGATGTGAGATTTTTGGAAACTGTTATTTTTGATGGGGGGACAATTTCAAAAAATAAAATTGTCGCGTCGATAAATGATAATATAGATACCATTTTGAATAAGTTTAAGAAAGAAAAATTGGGAATATATCTGACAAAAGGATTAGAAACATTTAGTGAAACAAAAAGATTATCAGAACTTGAAAAAATTTCGGATAATTATCTGATGGAGTTAAATAAGGAATCAAAATATGTTGTGTTTGGACCAGAACCATTATTTACATATTTAGTTGCAAAAGAGCGTGAAATTAATGCAGTCAGAATGATAATGGTAAGCAAGATTAACAACATAAGTTCGGATAAAATAAGGGAAAGGTTGCGTGAAACTTATGCATAAAATAGGTGTAGTTGGAGATAAGGATTCTATTTTATCATTTAAGGCATTGGGAATTGATGTGTATCCAGTCATTACGAAGGAAGAAGCCAGAAGTACAATTGATGAAATGGCAAGTAATGACTATGGTATTATCTTTGTGACAGAGCAAGTCGCCACATTGGTTGAAAGTACCATTGAAAGATATAACCGTGAAGTGCTTCCAGCTGTTATTTTGATTCCGAATAATCAGGGAAGTTTGGGGATTGGACTTAAAAAGATAGATGAATACGTTGAAAAAGCAATAGGATCGAACATATTTTAGATGAAAGGAGAAAATTCATTGAAAACAGGAAGAATAATAAAAGTATCTGGGCCTCTTGTTGTTGCAGAAGGTATGGAAAATGCCAATGTGTATGACGTGGTAAGAGTTTCAGAGAAAAAATTGATAGGTGAAATTATTGAAATGAGAGGCGATCAGGCTTCTATTCAAGTATATGAGGAAACGTCGGGAATTGGGCCAGGAGAAGAGGTTTTTACAACTGGAGAGCCTTTGAGTGTTGAATTGGGGCCTGGGCTTATTGAAGCGATGTTCGATGGAATTCAACGTCCGTTAAAGGAATATCGGGAAATAGCAGGGGACTTTTTGGATAAAGGGGTAGAAGTTAAACCTTTAAACAGAAAGAAAAAATGGGAATTTGAACCTGTCCTGTCTGCTGGGGCAACAGTTGAAACTGGGGATATTTTGGGAACTGTTCAGGAAACCTCGGTTGTAAGCCACAAAATTATGGTACCAGCTGGAATTAAAGGGACTTTGAAGACTATTAAAAGTGGAAATTACACAGTAGTTGACACAATTGCGGTTATTGAAACTGAAAAAGGTGAATTAGTAGAAGTTCAAATGATGCAAAAATGGCCAGTAAGACGTGGAAGAAAATATAAGCAGAAATTAAATCCAGAAGCTCCATTAATTACAGGACAAAGGGTAATTGATACATTTTTCCCTGTAACTAAAGGTGGGACTGCGTGTGTACCAGGACCTTTCGGATCTGGAAAAACAGTTGTACAGCACCAAATGGCTAAATGGGCAGATGCAGAAATTATAGTTTACGTAGGGTGTGGAGAACGTGGAAATGAGATGACAGACGTTCTTATGGAATTTCCAGAAATTATAGATCCAAAAACAGGGCAATCATTGATGAAAAGAACTGTACTTATAGCAAATACTTCGAATATGCCGGTTGCGGCCAGAGAGGCTAGTATTTATACAGGAATTACAATTGCTGAATATTTTAGGGATATGGGATATTCAGTGGCAATAATGGCAGATTCTACTTCAAGATGGGCGGAAGCTCTTAGGGAAATGTCTGGACGCCTTGAAGAAATGCCGGGAGATGAAGGATACCCAGCTTATCTAGGTTCAAGAGCTGCTGAATTTTATGAAAGGGCAGGAAAAGTAATCTGTCTTGGGCAAGATGGAAGAGAAGGAGCCTTGACTGTCATTGGAGCAGTTTCACCTCCAGGTGGAGATATTTCAGAGCCAGTATCACAGGCAACGCTTCGTATTGTTAAGGTATTCTGGGGACTAGATGCGAATTTGGCATATAGACGTCATTTCCCAGCAATTAACTGGTTAAATTCTTATTCTTTATATCAAGCAAAAGTTGATAATTGGATGAATCAAAATGTAGGACCTGAGTTTTCCAAAAATAGAGCTCGTGCAATGTCATTGTTACAAGAAGAAAATAGTTTGCAGGAAATTGTTAGATTAGTTGGTAAAGATACATTGTCAGAAAAAGATCAACTTAAATTGGAAATTGCAAAATCAATAAGGGAAGATTATTTGCAGCAAAATGCGTTTATGGAATCAGATACGTATACTTCGCTTGAAAAACAGGACAGAATGCTGGAACTAGTATTAAAATTCTATGATGAAGGGTTAAGAGGACTTGAAAATGGAGCTTATTTAAGTGAAATTATCGCAATGCCCGTAAGAGAAAGAATTGCGAGAGCAAAATATCTGCCGGAAGCGGAATTAGATAAAATTAAAGAAATTGCAAAAGAATTGGAAACAGGAATAGATGAGCTTGTAAATAAAGGAGGTGTGGCAAATGCTTAAGGAATACAAAACTATTAAGGAAATTGTAGGGCCATTGATGATGGTTGAAGGTGTTGAAGGCATCAAATATGAAGAGCTTGTTGAAATTGAAACTCAAAATGGAGAACTTCGTCGTGGACGTGTGCTTGAAGTAAATGGAGATAAAGCTGTAGTGCAGTTATTTGAAAATTCGGCTGGAATTAACCTGAAAGATTCAAAAGTAAGATTCTTGGGTAGGCCTTTATCACTTGGAGTATCTGAAGATATGATTGGACGTGTATTTGATGGGCTTGGACGTTCAAAAGATAACGGGCCGAAAATTATTCCTGAAAAGACATTGGATATAAATGGAACGGCTATAAATCCAGTTGCACGTGATTATCCGTCAGAATTTATCCAAACAGGAGTTTCTGCCATTGATGGGCTAAATACTCTTGTTAGGGGGCAAAAATTACCGATATTCTCTGGTTCAGGGCTTCCGCATGCAGAATTGGCGCTGCAAATCGCAAGACAGGCAAAAGTTTTGGGGACAGATTCAAAATTTGCGGTGGTATTTGGAGCGATTGGAATTACATTTGAGGAAGCTCAGACATTTACGGAAGACTTTATAAAAACAGGAGCGATAGATAGAGCAGTATTGTTTATGAACTTGGCTAACGATCCTGCAATTGAGCGTCTGTCCACACCAAAAATGGCACTTACTTGTGCAGAATACCTGGCATTTGAAAAAGGAATGCATGTACTTGTAATTTTAACTGACTTGACTAACTATTGTGAAGCGTTACGTGAAGTATCGGCAGCAAGAAAGGAAGTTCCAGGAAGAAGAGGATATCCAGGATACCTGTATACCGATTTATCAACAATTTATGAAAGAGCGGGAAGAATTAAAGGGCGTGAAGGTTCAATTACGCAAATACCTATTTTGACAATGCCTGAAGATGATAAGACTCACCCAATTCCAGATTTGACTGGATATATTACAGAAGGGCAAATAATCTTGTCAAGAGATCTGTATAAACAGAATTTGATGCCTCCAATTGACGTTTTGCCGTCACTTTCAAGATTGAAGGATAAAGGGATTGGAAAAGGAAAGACAAGAGAGGATCATGCGGATACGATGAACCAATTGTTTGCGGCTTATGCGACTGGTAAGGAAGCGAAGGAACTGGCTGTGATATTGGGAGAATCGGCATTATCTGAAACTGATAAGGCATTTGTCAGATTTACAACTGCATTTGAGGAACAGTACGTGGCTCAAGGCTTTGAGAATAATCGAACTATTGAGGATACTTTAAATTTAGGATGGGATTTACTAAAAATACTACCAAGAACAGAGCTGAAAAGAATTAGAGATGAATATTTGGAAAAATATTTACCTGCAGGAGATGAATAGACTATGGCAAGATTAAATGTAAATCCTACAAGAATGGAGCTGAGCCGTTTAAAGATACGTCTAAAAACTGCTAAAAGTGGACATAAACTGTTAAAGGACAAGCAAGATGAACTTATGCGTCAATTTATTATTTTAATAAAACAGAATAGAAAATTACGTGAAGAAGTGGAAGGGAAATTGCAGGATTCGTTTAAGGATTTTCTGCTTGCAAGAGGGGTAATGTCTGATGAGATGCTGGAAAATGCCATTGCATATTCAGAAGATAAACTTTTTGCAAATATAGAAACTAAAAATGTAATGAGCGTAATTGTACCAAAAATGACTTTTAACAGGGATCTGGAAAGTACAGAAGTAGCCTATCCTTATGGGTATGCACAAACATCTGCTGACTTGGATGATGCTGTTGACGGCTTGAACCGGGTAATGAAAGACTTGCTGGAACTGGCAGAAATTGAAAAGGCATGTCAGCTTATGGCAGATGAAGTGGAAAAAACAAGACGTCGTGTAAATGCACTGGAATATATGACAATTCCACAGCTTGAAGAAACAATCCGTTATATTCAGATGAAACTTGATGAAAATGAAAGATCAAGCATTACAAGGCTTATGAAAGTTAAGGATATGATGGCTGAAAAAGCATAATAATGAGAATAAGGGTATCAAATAAGTTTGAAATAATTTAATTAAAATTGTTTTAGCTATAAGATAATCCTTATTTTTTTGTATATAGAGATGTTGAATATTGAATTTAGATAAGGTATACTAATATTGTAATTTTAAATAGATAAGGAAAGGGAAAAAAATGATAAAATTAATTGCAATTGACATGGATGGAACTTTGCTAAATGAAAAAAAGCACATTGAGAAAGCACAAAAAGAAGCGATTCACGAAGCGATAGAAGCTGGGATAAAAATTGTACTTTGTACAGGGAGACCTTTATATGGGATTTTGCCGTTTTACAAGGAACTTGGGTTGTATAAGCTGGATTTGGAAGGATACGTTATTTTAAATAACGGATGTTCGATTCATAAAACAAAAGATTGGGAATTGATTAAATGTGCAGAAATTACCTCTAATGATATTGAGTATTTATATAAATTCTCTCAAAAATACAATGTAAATTTTACATTGGTTGATGAAACACATTATTTTAATATTGGTAGAAAACCAACTGAAGAGCTTATTATGGATGCGAAGTTTGTTTTTTCAGATATTACGGATATAACTTTGGAAGAAGTTAAAAGTGGAAAATATAGGGTAGTTAAAGCAATGTTTTTAGGAAATCCAGAGGAAATGACAAAATTTCAGCAGGAATATGAAGACACATTGAAAGAAAAATATGAAGGAGTATTAAGCCAGCCATATGTTTATGAAATATTACCAAAAGGAAATAATAAAGGAGCTGGATTAAAGGATTTAGCAGAAAATCTTGGAATAAAGCAGGAAGAAGTGATGGCGATAGGTGATGGAAATAACGATGTTGAAATGTTTAAATATGCAAATTATAGTGTCGCAATGGGAAACGCTACTAAGTTAGCAAGAAATGCTGCTAAATATACAACAGATACTAATGAAAATGATGGAGTAGCAAAAGCAATTAGAAAATATGCTTTAAATAAATAAATTACAAGTAATAACAATTATTATTAAAAGGAGATGTATTTTTATGAAAAAATGATAAATTTCGTATTAGTAATGTTATGTTTTCTTACATTTAATGGCTAGTTGATGTATGAACAGATTCTATAATAGTTTTAGAAAAAAATTTTGACTGAGTAATTGACATTTTTTGTAAAATAAACTATAATTTGATAGAACTTTTGTGTGATTGAAAAGAAAAATTTTCATAGGGAGTTTTTTAAGTTCATTTTTAGAGAAGTTTTTATTATTCAATTTTAAAATTGGATTGCGAACTCTTAGCAAAGGAGTAAAAAATTGAAAAAGATACAATTTATAATAATTCCTACAATATTATCTTTTGGACTGATTATATCTTCAGCATTAATTTCAAATGCTATAGATAAGGCTAATAAAAATGAAAACAGAATCACGGTAAAGGGTGTTGCTGAACGTCGAATTAAAGCGGATAAGGCACTTATAAATATAGTGATTTCTAAAAAAAGTGAGAGTCTTGATGAATTAAAAAAGGAAATGTTGGAAAGGGAAAAAATAGTTACTGATTTGATTAAAAATTTGAAAATTAGTGAAAATGAATATAGCATAGGAAATTTACGTATTCAGCCAAATTATGTGGAAAATTCGTCAGATATAAAACAGACATCTGCTAATTCTTCAGCTCCTGTTACATCGTCTGAAATAACAAATAAAATTTCAAATTACGATGGAACTGAAATAATTACAATTATTACAAAAAATATTGATAAAGTTGAGGAATTTTATGAAAAATTAGCTGAATTAAAACTTAAAAATGATAATATTGAAATAAATATGCCAGAATATTTTATTACAAATTTGGAAAAATATAAAAGAGATTTAATTGTGGATGCTTCACGAAATGCTGAAATTCGTGCGATAGAGATGTTAAAAGTAAACAATAATGAAATTAGCGGATTAAAAAACATGAGTCAGGGGCAGTTTGAAATAGTAGAAGATACAGAAGATATAAAAAAAATTAATGAAAATGAAGCTAACCAGATTTACAAAAAATTAAGATTAGTAGTAACTGCAACATATTTAATAAAATATTAGAAGACTCTTATTTAAAAATGAAAGTTCACAAATAAAGTATATAGGCAATTGTAAAAGTAATAATATAAAAACTCAACTAAATACAGTGTTTTTATCTAAAATATTAAAATTTTATAGCAAAAATGCTGGAGAAAAATAGTAAAAATTAAAACTGTAAAAACATTGTAATTATTAGAAATTTTCGACTTTTACAAATGACTATAATAAAGTATAAATTAGGAGGAAAAAATTAATGAAACCAGCAGCAGAATTGAGACAAGGAAGTACATACAGAAAGGATAATATCCCATATTTAATATTAAAAGCGGAAAGACATCAGTCAACATCTGGAAAAAGACAAAGGGCAGCCGAAGTAAAATTCAAAACAAAAGAATTAATTTCTGGAAAAATTCAGGAAATTACAGTTTTGGCAACTGAACTTATGGATGACATCATTCTTGATAGAAATCAAATGCAATTTTTATATGAAATTGATGGCGAATACAACTTTATGGATCAGGAAACTTTTGAACAGATTGCTTTATCAACTGAAGATTTAGGAGATGCGGTAAATTTCCTGGAAGAAGAAATGATTATTCAAGTTCTAATGTACGAAGGAACTCCAGTTGGCGTGGAATTACCAAATACTGTAGTTAGAGAAGTAACTTACACAGAGCCAGGATTAAAGGGGGATACAATTGGACGTGCAACAAAACCTGCAACAGTATCAACAGGTTATACTTTACAAGTGCCGTTATTTGTAGCAATTGGAGATAAAATCAAAATTGACACGAGAACAGGTGAATATATTGAAAGAGCAAATTAATAGTAATTATATAATGAAGGAATTATTTTTGAATTTAATTTTGGAATAATTCTTTTTTATTGGTGTTTATACTTTGTTTAAAGTATAGTTAGATAGATTGATTTTAAAATAATTTTGAAGTATAGTAATAAATTTTAAAATAAATTACATACAAAAATTAAAAAAGTGTGGTATAATAATATACGTAAAATTTTTTTTAAATATGAGTATAAGATTAAACTATGAAAAGTAAAGGAAGGTAAATTAAGAAATAATGCAAAGATTTGAAGATTTCGGTTTAAGTACAGAGATGCTTAATGCCCTAAGTAAAAAAGGATTTGAAGAACCAAGTGAAATACAGAAGCTGGTTGTTCCTGAATTATTGAAAGAAAGAACTCACTTGATTGGACAGGCTCAGACAGGAACTGGGAAAACTGCGGCTTTTGGTATTCCAATATTGGAAACTATTGACGCTGATAAAACAGTCAGAGCTTTAATTTTAGCGCCGACAAGGGAGCTTGCAAATCAAGTTTCTGATGAAATTTATTCATTAAAAGGAGAAAAAAAAATAAAAGTTCTTGCCGTTTATGGTGGAGCGTCTATTGAAAATCAAATAAAAAGATTAAAAGCTGGAGTAGATATTGTTGTGGGAACCCCAGGACGTGTTATGGATTTGATGAATAAAAAAGTTTTGAAAGTAAATAATCTGGACTATTTCGTGTTGGATGAAGCAGATGAAATGCTTAATATGGGATTTTTGGAAGATATTGAAGAAATTTTGGAAAAAACTAATGATGAGAAAAAGATGTTATTCTTTTCAGCCACAATTCCTAAAGCGATTATGGCAATTGCAAAACGATTTATGCCTGAACACAAATTGCTGAAAGTTGAAAAAAAGGAACTTACGACTAACTTGACAGAGCAAATTTATTATGAAGTAAAACAGGAAGATAAATTTGAAGCATTGTGTAGAGTTTTAGACTATGAACAAAACTTTTACGGAATAGTATTTTGCCGTACAAAATCAGAAGTTGACGATGTTACAAATAAATTGAAAGCAAGAAACTATGATGCAGAATGTATTCACGGAGATATTACCCAAGCTCTAAGACAAAAGGCACTTGATTTGTTCAAGAAACAAATATTGACAATATTAGTTGCTACGGACGTTGCGGCTCGAGGAATTGATGTAAGCAACTTGACGCACGTTATTAACTATTCTATTCCGCAGGAAGCGGAATCTTACGTTCACAGAATTGGTAGAACAGGACGTGCTGGTCATAAGGGAATTGCAATAACTTTTGTAACTCCAAGAGAAGCAAGCAAACTTGCCCAAATTAAACGAGTTACAAAAACTGATATTAAAAGAGAAGATATTCCAAATGTGGAAGAAATTTTGGAAGCTAAAAAAGAAGCATTGATTGCTTATGTAGATGAAATTATCAAAGAAAATGATTTTAATGCTTATGAAGAACTTGCTCAAAGATTAATTGATGGAAGGGAAGCTGGACAAGTGCTTGCTTCTGTTTTAAGGCACGTTTATGAAGATGAATTTTTACCAGATAATTACAATGAAATTGCCGATGTAAAAGTAAAAATTAATGACAAGACAAGATTATTCATTGCACTTGGAAGCAAAGACGGCTATAACGTGGGAAGACTTCTTGATTTGTTAAATAAAAAGGCAAGAACACCTGGAAGAAAAGTAAAAGATGTAAAAATTATGGACAAATATTCTTTCATTACAGTACCGTTACAGGAAGCGGAGTATATAATGCGGGCATTGAATTCTAAAAAAGATGCAAAACCGCTTGTTGAAGAAGCTACTGGAAGCAGAAATGGTGGCAGTGAAAAAGGTGATAAAAAATCTGGAAAAAGAGATAGAGACAGAAAACGAAGAAAAAAATCTTCTGAAAAAAAATCTGATAAATCTTCAAGAGGTAAAAAAGATAAGAAGAAAGATAAAAAATCAAGAAGAGTGAAAAAATAATTATATAAATTAATTAATATAAAAGGGGCTGTCTCAAAATGATTAAAATTTTGAGTTCAGCTTTTTTTTTCTCCAAATTAAAAATTCTCTAATTTCTTGCAGTTATCTGATTAGAATTTTTTCTAATCAAAGAAAAACTGTACTAATGCTAAACCCCATTTAAATAACAAAATAAATACTGCTGAAGGTGAATGGGTCAGAGGAATTGTTCCTGTAAACAAATTATCCGATGAAGTAAACAGAATGCTTCTAATAATATTGAATTTAAGTCCATTGTTGCTTGCAATAATTGTTTGAGGTTATAAAATTATAAAAAAGGCACTTAATCCTGTGGAAAAAATTTCAAATATAGCGACAGAAATTCAAAAAAATGGAGATTTTTCCAAAAGAATAGAAATAGACAACGGAAAAGATGAAATACACAAGATGGCAAACGCTTTTAACGAAATGTTAAATTCGCTGGAAAATTTTTATTTGCATGAAAAACAGTTCAGTTCGGATGTATCACATGAATTAAGAACCTCTGTCAGCGTTATACTCACAGAAAGCCAATATTCACTTGAATATGCAGATACTTTGGAAGAAGCAAGAGATTCATTTTCTGTAATTCAGCGTCAAGCAAAAAGAATGTCGGAACTTATAAATCAGATTATGGAACTTTCCAAAATAGAAAAACAGATTATAATTCCAACACAAAGAATAAATTTTTCAGAAATAACAGAAAAAATACTGCAAGATTATAAAAATTTAATTGATAAAAAAAATATTAAAATATCAAAAGAAATAGAAGAAAACATTTTTATAATTGGAGATAAAATAATGATTGAAAGATTGCTTGACAATTTACTGAATAACGCAATGAAATTTACAAAAAATGAGATAAAGATAAAACTTTATTCAGAAAATAAAAACTGTATTCTAGAAGTGGAAGATAATGGTATTGGAATGCCTGAAGAATTTAAAAATCTTATTTGGGGAAGATTTTATCAAATTAATGATTCTAGAAATAAAAAAATAAATAAAGGTTTTGGATTAGGACTTTTTTTAGTTTCTAAAATTATAGAACAGCATAATGCGGTTATTGAAGTTGAAAGTGTGTTAAATGAAGGGACAAAATTTATTGTAAAATTTAATCGTAATTTTTAGTATAAAATTATAATGGTATTTAGATAATTAATAATATGATTGAAAAAAAACTGAAATAATGTTAATATTATTCTTGTAAAAATAAATATAATGTGTGTATGAAATAAAAAAATATAGAAATATTTTAAGAAAGGAAGTTGATGGAAAAGAAAATTTCAAACAAGAAGCTGGTTTACAAAAAGGTGCTGACTATTGGACTGCCAGTTGCAATAGAAAATATGGTTTATGCACTAATGAATTTTATTGATATGTTTATGGTAGGAACTGAAAATATGGCACTTGGGCTTGGGACAGTTGCAGTTGCGGGATTAGGCTTTGCAAATCAGATGTTTATGATCTTTATGACTTCACTTTTTGGAATGAATAGTGGCGGTGGAATTTTGGCGGCACAGTATTTTGGAAACAAGGATTATAAAAATTTGAAAAAATGTCTTGGAATAACAATAATTGTAGGCTTTTTGTTTTCTCTGTTATTTTTATTTGCTGGATTATTCATACCAGAAATTGTAATTTCAATATTTACAAAGGATAAAAAAGTTATAGAAACAGGAGCCGGCTATTTAAGAATAGTGGCATGGGTATATCCGCTTGTAGGAATTGGCTTTGCTTTTAATATGCAGCTTCGTGCAATTGGAAAAACAAAATATTCTTTTTATTCGAGTATTATTGGACTTGTAATAAATGCTGTTATAAATTATATTTTAATTTTTGGTCGTTTTGGATTTCCCGCGATGGGAGTACGTGGAGCTGCAATTGCAACAGTTATCGCAAGAATTATAAGCACAGGCTACATTATCTTCATAATTTATAAATTAGAGTTGCCAATTGCTGGAAAAATGAATGAATTATTTGATTTATCAGTAGAATTTTTTGTAAAGGTTATGAAAATATCTTTACCTGTATTTATTCACGAAATATTATGGGTACTCGGAGCGAGCATGTATGTTGTAATTTTTGGAAGAATGGGAACAGATTTTGCAGCTTCGGTTCAGATTGTAAAATCGGTAAGTAGTCTTGTTTTAACACTGTTGTTTGGACTTTCAAGTGCAACATCTGCTATAATTGGAAATGAAATTGGAGCAGGTAGAGAAGAGGATGCTTATCGTTATTCGGTTATTTTATTAAAGGTGGCTCTAGTTTCTGGAGTACTCATTGGAATTTTTGTATTTCTTTTTAGTCCGGTATTACTGATATTAATGAACGTCAATCCGAGAATTTATCCGCTAACAAGGGAAATTGTAATGATGGAAGTGTTTGTAATATTTGTAAAGGCTGCAAGTCTGCAGCTTCTTGTGGGAATTTTACGTTCTGGAGGGGATACGCTTTGGACAATGTTTGCAGATTTGATACCGCTCTGGTTTATTGCAATTCCAATCACATATTTTTCAGGATTGCACTTAGGATTGCCAGTTGCTGTGGTGTATCTGATTTCATGCAGCGATGAAGTTATAAAAATTATTCCGTGTGTAAAAAGATTAAAAAGTAAAAAATGGATAAATAATTTGGTAAATAATTAATATAATTTATCAATATTTTTCAATTAAAATTAAATAATTTGTTGTAAAAAAATAAACATAAAAATTAATTTAAGATTACAATTAGCAATATAGAAAGGTAACATTATTGAACGATGGATTTAAAAAGTACAATTATAAATAAGAAAAATTTGATAATAGGTCTAATGACATTGATTATTTCATGTTCCACAATTAAAACTCCTCCTTTAGGGATTAACTATGAAAGTCCTTTAAGAAATAGTAATAATGTTGAATTTCATTATGATTTGACATATCTGGACAAGGATGGAAATATTCGATATGACAGGAAAATTTGGGAGGCAAGCTATAAAATTGTGGATGAGGCAAAAGATTATCTTATCATAGAAATGTTTCTATTTAATGATATTTATAACAAGGATAAGGAAAGTTTCCCCGCCTTTGCAAAAGAGTATACAAGACGTCTTGTTAAGAAAAAAATGGAAAATCCTAACCTAAAAGTATATGTGCTGCTAGATGAAAATAATAATTTATACGGAGCTTTTGAACATCCTTTTATCACACAGATGAAAAATGCTGGAATTAATATCGTATTAGTTGATATTTTTAAATTGAAAGATACATTTCCATGGTATTCGCCAGTCTGGAGAACATTTATAAGACCATTTGGAAATCCGCAGAATAAAGGATGGATAGGTAATTTTTATGGTCCTATGTGGCCAAAATTAACATTGAGAAATTTATTCAGGGCATTAAATGTAAAGGCAGATCATAGAAAAATATTTTTGAACGAGAATGATGTCATGGTTTCAAGCGCGAATATTCATGATCCAAGTTATTTTCATGAAAATGTAGCAATATCGGCAAATGGGGAAATTAAGAATGATATCTTGCATGGATTGCAGTTGGTAGCTGATTTTTCGGATGGAAAAATTGATGTCAATGCTGATGATGAAGCTCAAAAAAGCAATAAGGATATTGACTTTGGAAATTTGAGTAAAAATGAAAATAGTCAGGAAAATAATTCTCATACAAATGAAACAAAAACTGAAAAACAGGTAAAAGAAATTGAAAAGAAAAAAGTTCAATTTGTAGAAGAGGAAACTCAAAGATTTGCCCAAAATGAAAAATTTCCTGAAAAAAAACAAAATTTAAATCCTAAAAATTCTGTTGAAAATAAAAACAATTTAACAGATGGAGATACTTTAACCAGATTTGATGATGAAAATAATAAATACCAGCTGCAATTTGTAACGGAAGCGAAAATAGGGGAACATTTAGACAAGGATATTGATAATGCAAAAGCAGGGGATGAAATTCTCATGGGGATGTATTTTCTTGCTGACAAAGGTGTGGTTAATAAATTAATAAAAGCTGCAAATCGTGGAGTGAACATAAGAATTATTTTTGACAGAAGCAGAGATGCTTTTGGAATGAGCACTAATGGACTTCCAAATAAACCAGTGTCTAAGAAATTAAAGAAAAAAACTAAAAATAAAATAGAAGTAAAATGGTATTTTACTAATAATGAGCAATATCATACAAAGATAACACTAATAAAAAAAACAGACGGAAATGTTATAATACATACTGGTTCTGCAAATTTAATTAAAAAAAATATCCGTGGATTTATAATGGATGCCAATTTTAGAATATTAACAAATGAAAATTCTAAATTGACAAAAGATATTTATACATATTTTAACAGATTATGGGAAAATACAGATGGTTTATTTACAATAAATTTTGATGATGAACCAACTACTAAATCAAGTACAGATTTTATGTACAAAATATTGGATTTTACACAGTTAGGATCATTTTAAAGATATTATTAGATGAAATGTTTCTAAAATAAAATAGACAAAAATAAAAATTATGTAAAGAGAGGATTAATATAAAAATGAAAAGAAAAATAATGTTTGTAATTGTAATTTTAGCTATTGGAATGATGTCAGTTTCTTGTTTTAAAAAGAAAAAAAATGATAAAAAGAATACTCAGTCTCAACAACAGCAAAATAAGGAAATTAATACAGATATTTTTAACCTTGGAGGACAAGCTCAGGGAAATTCTAATATACAAAATTTAACGCCAGAAGAACAGCAAACTTTAATTGATAATCAGATTGATCCTGCAAAAGTCTCAGAAGCGCTAATAAAAGCTCAAAATGGAGATAAGGAAGCAATTATGTCACTTGCGCAGCTTTATTATAATATGAAAAATATTGCAAAAGTGAAGCAAATTTTACAATACGGTGTAGATAGAAATTATCCTGAAGCGATTTACAACCTCGCCGTAATCCTTAAACAGGAAGGGAATGTGGCAGAAGCTAACAAGCTAATGGCAAGACTTCCAAGAACGACGGTGACATCAGCTGGAGGAGGAAGACAGCGCGTGCAAATGCAAATGAGACAGTTAAAAATGCGTCCAGGTGCTGAAGCATATAATAGAGCGATAGATTTAATAAAAGCAAAAAAATACAAGGAAGCTAAAGCAGAATTTGAAAAGGCTTATAATGCTGGAATAAAGGAAGCAGATATTCGTATAGCGATATTAAATAAAGAACTAAAAAATGATTCTGATGCTGTAAAATGGTTTAAAAAAGCTGCAAATCGTGGAGTAAAAGAAGCTAATTATGAAATTGGAGCAATTCTATATGACAGTGGAAAACATGAAGAATCTCGTCCATACCTTTTAAAATCATATAGTTCAGGAAATAAAGAGTTAGCTATGCCTATTGCAATGTCATACCAGCAACAAAATAATACAGCAGAAGCTCTAAAATGGTATAAAATTGCTGCTAAAAATGGAGATAAAAATGCGGCGGCAGCTATTGAAAAAATTGAAAAAGGTGGAGGAGCAGGTGATAAACAAACGGGTGGAATTTTAAGAAAGAATAATTCTTCAAGTTTAACAGAAAGTACGCTTAATAATATCCGAAATAAAAATAAAACTGAAGAGAAAGCCAAAACTGAAGAAGGACAGAAACAGCCAAAAACTGAAAAACAGCAACAGGAAAAATCTCAAAATGTTGATGATATTATGAAAAGAAAACAGGAAGAATATAAATAATTTGAATATTGACATTTTAAATAAAATAGTGTATACTTAGTTACACAAATAATTTGAATTTAAAAATTTATATAAATCTTAAAATTATAAAAACAATTTAATATGACTTATCAAGAGAGATATAAGGGACCGGCCCGCTATGAGTATCCAGCAACCTGTATTAACAAGGTGCTAAATCCGGCATATGAATGCAAAGATAAGAATTTTAATTCTCTTCCTTGCTGGAAGAGTTTTTTTTATAATTTTATATTTTTAGAATTAAAATTATATAAGTTTGAATTAGAAATAGAAAAATTAGGAGGAAATAAAATGGATAAAAAAATTTATTTTACATCAGAATTTGTATCACCGGGGCATCCAGATAAAATTTGTGATCAAATTTCAGATTCGATATTGGATGCTTGTCTTGCAGATGATGAAAATTCAAGAGTGGCATGTGAAACGTTTGCAACTACTGGACTTGTAGTTGTCGGAGGGGAAATTACGACTAAGACTTATGTGGATGTGCAGAAAATA
Organism: uncultured Leptotrichia sp.; assembly: GCA_963548925.1. Classification (GTDB taxonomy): domain Bacteria; phylum Fusobacteriota; class Fusobacteriia; order Fusobacteriales; family Leptotrichiaceae; genus Leptotrichia. The sequence continues at coordinate 33,582 of CAUUWI010000003.1, forward strand.
GTTAGAGATAAAATTTATGAAATTGGGTATCGTCCTGGAATGGGATTCGACTCTGACTGTGGCGTGTTAAATACTATTCATTCACAATCACCTGATATTTCAATGGGTGTCGATACAGGTGGTGCTGGAGATCAGGGAATTATGTTTGGAGGGGCAGTTAATGAAACTGAAGAATTAATGCCTTTAGCACTTGTATTATCACGTGGAATTATTCAAAAATTAACTAAAATAACAAGAAATGGTACGCTTGCTTGGGCAAGACCGGATGCGAAGGCTCAGGTTACGTTGGCTTATGATGAAAATGGGAAATTATTAAATGTTGATACAGTCGTTTTGTCTGTACAGCATAATGAAGATGTTATAAATTCACAGATTGAAAAAGATTTAAAAGAACTTGTAATAAAACCTGTATTGGAAAAATATAACTTAAATATTGAAAATGTTAGAAAATTCCATATTAATCCAACTGGAAGATTTGTAATTGGAGGGCCTCACGGAGATTCTGGATTAACTGGAAGAAAAATTATAATTGATACATACGGTGGGTATTTTAGACATGGTGGAGGAGCATTTTCTGGAAAAGATCCGTCAAAAGTTGATAGATCGGCAGCTTATGCGGCGAGATGGATTGCTAAAAATATTGTTGCGGCGGGATTTGCAACAAAGTGTGAAGTTCAGCTGTCTTATGCAATCGGTGTTGTAGAACCGGTATCAATCCGTGTAGAAACATTTGGAACTGGAACGGTTGAGGAAACAAGAATTGAGGAGGCTGTTGCAAAATTATTCGACTTGACTCCAAATGGAATTCAAAAATCTTTAAATTTAAGAAAACCATCGTTCAGATATCAAGATTTAGCAGCATTTGGGCATATTGGAAGAACTGATATTGAATTGCCTTGGGAAAAATTGGATAAGGTTAAAGGATTAAAAGAAGAATTGGAGAAATAATGCAAAATAGGGAGTGAATATTTAGCTCCCTTAAATTTTTTATGATAAAGAATTTAATCCAAATCTTTTGTTATTGAGTATTCTGAAAAAATTAAAAGATGATCTGATATATATTTCTTTACTGTGCTATAATTATTATTTTTTATAAAGTTATATACTCCAGAATTTCCAGTAAATTCTTTTGTCTTTTTTGAATTTATAAAAAAGTTGTCGTATGAGTTTACGAGTTTATTGTCTGAAAGTGTTGTTAAATTCTCATTCGGCTCTAAAATATAGGAAACGTTGTATTTATCAGAAAGATTTTTAAATGCCATATTGTCTGCTGCTGTATTAAAATCCCCTGCGATAATTATATCATCTTCATCAGTCAGTTTTGAAAAATATTCATAAACATTCACATAATTTGTCGCTTCCAGTAATCTCTGCTTTTCCTTGTCTCCAAAAACTGAATGAGCGATTATATAGACAAAATCAAAATTGCCAGCCTTAAAATAAGCTCCATAAGGCTCACGCATAAACTCATTTTCATCTTTTTCCTTATAAAATCCAAGTCCTTTTGCTTCTAAAAATTTATCACGCCTATAAATAAAAGCATAATATTCCCTGTAATTTTCACTTCCAACAGAATCTTCTGAAATTATATAATCCCATTTTTCCTTCGTTAATTTTTCCAAATATGCCTGAACCTTTTTTATCCCTTTTTCATTCATAACTTCTTCCAGCCCAATCAAGTCAAAATTTGCCAGAATTTTTGAAAATGCCTTATAATCCTTCTGCTTTTCTCCAAGCCGAAGAGCGTTAAATGACGCAATTGTTATTGTTTTATTATCTGAGAAAAGTTTGTTTCAATATTTTCCTTTGTACATGCAAAAATTAAGCAAAAAAGTAATGCTAAAATTTTTATTTTTAAATTTTTCATAATATTCTCCCACCTTTTTATTATTTATTTTTAATTATACCAAAAAATATTGTAATATTCCATATATTTTTAATTTTTTTTTAATAAAATGTGGTAATTTTTCAGAATTTTATATATCTGAAATAAAATAAAAGTTTGCAAATGCCATTAAAATTTGTTATCATAAATCTAAGAAAAAATATTAAAGTTCAAGGGAGAGATAGTGGTGGAAAATATTATTTCTATGAATGATATGGGAAAAGATGAAATTCTTGATATTTTAGAGCTGGCAAGAAAAATTGAGAATTGTTCGGAAGAGGAAAAATTGAAGTTTTTGCATGGAAAAATTATTTCAACTTTGTTTTTTGAGCCAAGTACACGTACTAAAATGTCATTTGAATCTGCTGCAATGCGACTTGGGGCAAATGTCCTGTCATTACCGCCTGTGGAGCAATCATCTGTAAAAAAGGGAGAATCTTTTACTGACACGATAAAAATGGTGGAAGCGTATTCAGATGTAATTGTTGTACGACACCCATTTGACGGAGCGGCAAGACTTGCTTCAGAAACTTCCAAAAAACCTATAATTAATGCGGGAGATGGCTCAAATCAGCACCCAAGCCAAACTTTGCTTGATTTGTATACAATTCTGGAGGAAAAAGGTACGCTTGAGAATTTACAAA
>CAUUWI010000004.1:0-33507 GCA_963548925.1 uncultured Leptotrichia sp.
GACAGTCCTTTGTCAGGTTCAGGATGAACTTCTGCAAAAACTCCGTCAACTCCAACAGACACAGCCGCTCTTGCTAACGGATATACATAGGCACGATTTCCCCCTGAAGTTTCCCCTTGTCCTCCGGGTATTTGTACTGAATGTGTTGCATCAAATACAACAGGATAACCAAATTTTCTCATTTCCAGGAGACCACGCATATCTACGACTAAATTATTATATCCAAATGAAGCTCCACGTTCACAAAGCATTATATTTTCATTTCCAACTTCTTCAAATTTCTTCACAACGTTTTTCATATCCCAAGGTGCTAAAAACTGTCCTTTTTTTATATTTACAGCTTTTCCAGTTTTAGCTGCAGCTACAAGCAAGTCGGTTTGTCGTGATAAAAATGCAGGTATTTGAAGTAAATCAATCACTTTTGCAGCTTCTTTGCATTGCCAAGGTTCGTGAATGTCTGTCGCAAGAGCTACACCATATTTTTCCTTAACTCTTGATAAAATCTCCATCCCTTTTTCAAGTCCAGGTCCTCTAAATGAGGAAATTGAAGAACGATTGGCTTTATCAAATGAAGCTTTAAAAACATACTGAATACCTAATTTATCAGTGATTTGTTTCATTTTTCCAGCAACTTCCATAACCAGATCTTCCGATTCAATTACACAAGGTCCAGCAATTAAAAAAATCTTGTCATTACCAATTGTAATTTTATCAGTAATTTTTACTTTTTTCACTTTATTTATCAACATGATACCAATCCTTTCCTAAAAATTTTCTTATATTTCATTTTATCATAATATTACATTTTTTGCTAATTTTTTTCTGAAAATGCACAAGTTAGTTTTTTAACTTCTTTACTGTATTTTAAAATAATTCCTTTTGATAAAACAGATAAATTATGTTATACTTTGAGTGAAATAATTATAAATTAAAGAAATTTAGAAATTAATATTTTAAAATAAAAGACAGGAGAAAAAATATGGATAAGGTAGCTTTAATTATGGCGGGAGGAAGCGGAACTAGATTTTGGCCATTGTCTACAAATGATAAACCTAAGCAATTTTTAGATCTGGTATCAGAAAAGACAATGATAAAAGAAACTATTGACAGGATAAAAGACTTGATTCCTGTAGAAAAAATATTTATTTCTACAAATATTAAATATTTTGATATAATAAAAAAAGAATTACCTGAGATTGCTGACAGAAATATTATTTTTGAACCTATAGCAAGGGATACGGCGGCTTGTATCGGATATGCATCATGTATTATAAAAAAAATTTATAAAAATAGTATTATGACTGTCTTACCGTCAGATCATCTGATTAAGAAGGAAAAAGAATTTTTGGAAAGCTTGGAATTTGCATTTCAGGAAGCTGAGAAAAATAAAATTGTTACGCTGGGAGTTAAGCCGACTTATGCGGAAACGGGATACGGATATATCGAGTATATAGATAAAAAAAAGACAAGAAAGATAATTCTGAAAATAAGGAAACTGAAAAAAAATTTAAGTCATATAAAGTCAAGAAATTTAGAGAAAAGCCGAATAAAGAGTTGGCTGAAAAATATATTGAGCAGGGAAATTATCTCTGGAATAGTGGAATGTTTCTTTGGAAAACGGAATTTATTTTACATGAAATAAAAAAACATATGGAAACTCATAAGGTTGTTTTAGAAAACATTGAAAAATTATTGGAAAATGTAGATTTGAATGAAGTTTATGGGGAAAAGTTAAGCAATTTTGTGAAGGATGAATTTGAAAAATTTGAGAAAATTTCGATAGATTTTGGAGTAATGGAGCATACTAAATCTGTGAGTGTGATTCCTGTGGATATTGACTGGAATGATGTTGGAAATTTCAAGTCGCTTGAAGTTATTTTTCCAAAAGATGAAGACAATAATGTGGTTCAGACGAATTATTTTGAGCAGATTGAATCTGAGGGAAATATTGTGATTAATAAGGAAAATGATAAAATTATTGCTACAATTGGGATAGAAAATATTGTTATTGTAAATACAAAGGATGTTTTGCTTGTCTGCCACAAGGATAAAAGTCAGGAAGTTAAGAAAGTATTGAATAAAATTGAATTGAAAAAAAATTAGAAAAATTAAGAAAAGGGAGTATAAATGAATATTGATATTATAAAAGAAGCTAAGAGTGTATTTGATATTGAAATTGTAGAACTTGAAAAATTAAAAAATAAAATGGGAGATAAATTTCAGAAATTAGTTCAGATGATTTTAGAACTAAAAAATAATAATAAAATTGTTATAACAGGGATAGGGAAATCTGGAATAATTGGAGAAAAAATTGCAGCCACACTAGCCTCAACAGGGACAACTGCAATATTTATAAATGCAGCGGAAGCATTACATGGGGATTTGGGAATGATTAGTGCTGGAGATGTAGTAATTGCTATTTCAAACAGTGGAAATTCAGATGAAGTGTTAAGTATTTTATCGCCAATAAGAAAAATTGGAGGAAAAATAGTTGCATTTACAGGGAATCCAAATTCAACATTAGGAAAATATGCTGAAATAACAATCAATGTTGGTGTGGAAAGAGAAGCATGTCCATTAGGTCAGGCTCCGATGAGTTCAACTACTGCGACACTTGTAACTGGAGATGCTTTAGCTGTATGCCTTATGAAGTTAAAGGATTTTACAGAAAACGACTTTGCTAAATATCATCCTGGTGGAAGCCTTGGAAGACGGTTGTTATTACATGTTTCAGACCTTATGCACATTGGAGAAGAATTGCCTGTTGTAAAAAAAGATGAAAAAATTGAAAATGTATTAATGACACTTACTAAGAAAAAATTGGGAGCCGTATGCATTTCTGACACAGGTTTTGGAAATGGAAAACTGCTTGGAATTATAACTGAAGGAGATATTCGGCGTGCATTGGAGCATAAAGAGAAGTTTTTTGATTATAAAGCTTCAGATATAATGATTTCGACTCCAGTAACGATTGGTAAAGAGGCTATGGCACTTGATGCGCTTCATTTGATGGAAAATAGAAAAAGTCAGATTAGTGTTCTTCCAGTTGTGGAAAATGGAAATGTTATAGGACTTATAAGAGTACATGATTTGATAGGATTGAGATAAGAAAGGGCATTTTTTGAATGGATAATAAAAATTTACTGAAAGGGACTATGGTTTATTCTCTAATGAATTTAGTCACGAAAATGGGGTCATTTATATTTTTACCAATAATTACTAGATTGCTGACACAGGAGGAATTTGGGATTGTTGGAACTTTGGCTCCGATTACTTCATTATTTACAGTAATTTTAGGTTTGGGACTGTATAACGCCCAGATGAAAAAATATGTTGACTTAAAGGAAAATGAAGATGAATTTGGAAGCTATATGTTTTCTTCAACTTTAATAATAGTAGTTTTTAATGTATTGACATATATTTTTTTATTTACTCCGCCAGCCCAGAAACTATTTTCATACATTGTCGATTTAAGCAAGGTGAGCTACTATCCGCTAATAATCGTCAGTATTTTGATTGCCACGTCAAACGCCTTGAACAATCTTGCAGTAACTTTATTTAGAATGAAAAGAATGTACATGAAAGTTGCAATAGGAAGTGTAGTAAGTCTTTTTACCACATATATTCTGGCAATTTACTTTATACAGTATCTAAAATGGGGAGTTTTTGGAAATCAATTTGCAAATTTAATAGCATTATTAATAGTATTTTTGTTTTATTTCAAGGATTATTTTGGAAAATTCAGATTTAAGCTAAATCTCAATTATGTTAAGTATTCTCTTAGAAATGGATTACCATTGATTTTTATAGAACTTACAGATCAGGTAGTAAATTTAAGTGACAGACTTGTTTTGGCAAAATTTGTTTCTTTTGCGGTAGTTGGGGGCTACACACTGGCATTTACAGGAGGGAGAATTTTATCAGTTGTTACAGGCTCTTTTGTAAACAGCTGGACACCGGAGTTTTATGAAGCTATGAAAGAAGACAGGACAAATCCTAAAATAACACGAAGCATAGAAAATTTTATAGCAATTATTTCCTTTGCCTGTGTAATAGCACAATTATTCGCTCCAGAAGGAATAAAACTGATTTTTCCATCAAAATATTATCAAGCAATAAATTATATGGCATTAATTCTAGCGGGAATTGTAATTCAAGCATTATTTTGCCTGGATTATTTCTTTCACTTTCACGAAGACAGTATATACATCTTTTATTTTACAATGTTTGCAATGATATTTAATTTAGTTGGAAACATAATTTTTATACCGAAATTTCCAGAAATTGGACCAATTATCGCAGCGTGGACAACATTACTCGCGTTTTTATTTAGGGCAATAATGGAAATGGTGATAATAAAAAGAAAATATAAAATTTCCTTTAATTACAAAAAATTATTTTTATATTTAATAGTTATTATGAATCCTATAATATTTTATTTGTCAAATGATGAAATTTCGTGGGTAAAATTTGGATTTAAAATAATTTATCTTGGAGTAGTTACAAAATTACTTGTAAATAAAGAAGTTTCTGCTAAAATTGCAAATCTTGTGAACGGAATAAAAAGAAAAGTTTTTAAATAACCATTAAAATTTAAAAAAATGAAAGGAGGAAAATGAAATTTACGATTTTTACACCTACTTTTAACAGAAAAGAACTACTTGAAAAATTATATAAATCACTTCAAAAACAAACTTATAAAGACTTTGAGTGGCTTATTGTAGATGATGGCTCAACTGATGGAACTGAAGAAAAAGTAAAAGGATTTCTTGGAGAAAAAAAACTTGATATAAAATATTTTTATAAGGAAAATGGCGGAAAACAACGAGCTTATAATTTTGCGACTGAGAAAGCGAATGGAGAACTTTTCATTTGTCTTGATTCTGATGATGAATATGTGAAAAATGGGCTTGAGATTATTTTGAAATATTGGAAAAAGTATGAGAAGAATGGCAATATTGCTGGAATGGGATATTTGTCAACGTATCCAGATGGAAAAATTATAGGTTCAGCTTTTCCAGAGAAAGAAATGATTTCAACTCAATTTGATATTTACAATAAATATAGTGTTAAGGGCGATAAAGGGCTTATGTTTCGGACTGAAATTATAAAAAAATATAAATTTCCAGTTTTTGACGATGAAAAATTTATTACGGAAGCCGTTGTTTATAACAGAATTTGTGAAAAATATAAAATGGTTTATGTGAATGAGAAAATTGAGATAAAGGAATATCAGGAAGATGGATTGACAGCCAAATATAATAATTTATTACTGCGAAATCCAAAGGGGCAAACACTTTATCACAATGAAATTAATTTTCAGAATTTGACTTTTAAGCAGAAAATTTTGAATAATGCTGTTTATTATAAGTTTTGCAAGGTGGCAGGATATAAATTTAAGAAAGTTTTTAAGGAAAGTAAAAATAAATTGTTTTTACTTCTGGGAATGGTAATTGGGGAATATATGTGGCAAAAGGAAAAAAATAAAAAATAAGATTTTGAGCTTGGAAACAGAGAAATTGGAAATTTAAGAAAGAGAAAAAATACAAAATGAATAAAAAATTAGATGATAAAAAGGTAGTAGTTGGAATGAGTGGTGGCATAGACAGTTCTGTCGCTGCTCTTTTATTGAAACAACAAGGCTACGAAGTGATAGGAGTTACTTTGAAGCATTTGTCTGACGAACTGTCGGAAAATCCGGGAAAAACGTGCTGCTCGCTGGATGATATAAATGATGCGAGATATACTTGCTACAATTTGGGTATTCCGCATTATGTGTTGAATGTTGTGGAAGAGTTTAAAAAAGATGTAATGGAATATTTTGTAAAAATGTATAATGCTGGGAAAACACCGTCCCCTTGCGTGATTTGTGACGAAAAGGTAAAAATAAAAAAGCTTGTAGAATTTGCTGATAAAATGGGAATAAAATACATTTCAACAGGGCATTATTCAAAAGTTAGTCCAAATAATATGCTTTTGTGGGACAAAAATAATAGAAAAGATCAGACTTATATGCTTTATCGGCTGGATAAGGAAATTGTGGAACGATTTTTATTTCCACTTTCAGAATATAAAAAATTTCAAATTCGTGAAATTGCTAGACAAAATGGGATTCATACTCATAACAAGCCTGATAGTCAAGGAATTTGCTTTGCTCCCAGTGGATATATTCCATTTTTGAAAAAAATACTTGGTAATGATGTGAAAAAAGGAAATTTTGTAGATAGAAATGGAAAAATTATTGGAGAACATATTGGTTATCAGTTTTACACGGTTGGACAACGGCGTGGATTAGGGTTAAATCTGGGACGGCCATTTTTTGTGCTAAAAATTTGTCCTGAAGTTAATGAAGTGGTTGTAGGAGATTTTGAGGAATTATTGATTCAGGAAATTGAAGTTGTAAATTATAAGTTTCATTATGACTTGGAAAAGATAATTGGAGAAAAATTGATTGCACGTCCGAGATTTTCTTCAAAGGGATTGAGCGGGGAATTAAAAATTATGAAAAATAGGGGAAATAAGGGAAATAGGATAATTTTTAAATTTGATGAAAAAACTCATGAAAATTCTGAAGGGCAACATATTGTATTTTATTTGAATGATGAAATTATTGGAGGTGGGGAAATAAAAATATAAAGTAAGAGAATAAATGAAAAGAACCTATTTTATTAAATTAAGTTCTTTTCATATTTGTTAAACTTGTTTTCCACGCCTTTTTCCACGATTGTCTACTAACGCTTTCGCTCCACCTGCTTCATATTTCTTTACCCAGGAATAAATTTGCTGATAAGAAATATTAAATTTTTGGATAGCCAAGTTATAATCATAATCATTATTTTGACAATAAGTTATAGCTTCAATCTTTGCTTCTATAGTTTTTCTTACATGTTTTCTTAATACTCTGTAATTTCCATTTTTATCAAGACTTTTTTTATAGTCTTTAATCCAGTAATTTAATACACTTACTGAAGTTATGCCATATTTTTTACATATTTCAAATAAAGAGCCTTCATTATTTAAATAACTTTTAACAGCTTTTTCCCTAATTTCACGAGTATAGTGCTTATTTTTGTTATCTACGATTATGCTTTTTTCACCAAGCTCAAGATATTTTTTTTTCCAAGTCATTAATGAAGACTTTGCAACATCGTATTCTTTTGCTAGACTTTGTATAGTCTGCTTTCCTTCCAGTATTTTCTTTACAAGTTCGATTCTTAGTTCGTTAGATATTTTCGATTTTCTTCCCATTGAATTCCCCTTTCTTAAAAAAATATTTTTTATAATTATTAAATTAAATAATACACTGCTAGAAAATGTGAAACACTTCCTAAAATAACAAAAATATGCCAAATCATATGATTGAACTTACATATTTTCCAGGAATAAAATATTGTTCCAAGCGAATACAAAACTCCGCCTGCGATTAAATAAACCAATGAAACACGATTTATATTATTTATTAAATCACCCCACGCAAATACAATCATCCATCCCATTATTAAGTACAGCAATGTTGAGAAGAATTTAAATTTTCCTGTAAAGAATGCCTTAAAAATAATTCCTAGAAAACATACTGTCCATTGAATTATCAGTATAATTTTATTTGTTGGAGAATTTACCACAAGATACAAAAAGGGAGTATATGAAGCAGCAATTAAAATATAGATTGCAGAATGATCAAAAATTTCGAATATCATTTTAGCAGTTCCTGGTTTTAATCCATGATATATTGAGGACATCGTATAAAGAACAATAAGACCGCTTCCAAATGCCATAAAGGATATAATTGTTCCAATATTATGTGACCAACTTGCACGGATAATTAAAATAATGAGAGCAACAATGGCAAGACCAGCACCTACAGTATGGCTAACAAAATTTGCAATTTCTTCTCCACGTGAAAAATTTTCAGCCTGTTTATGTATTTTTGATAATGAATATTTATTTTTATTTTTTATAATTTTATTCATATTTTTCCTTTCAAATATAAAGACATTTTTATAAGTAATAATAATATTTGCTATAATATTCTATTTTTAGATTTATCTGAACAGTGAACTACTCCCGCTTTTAGAAGTGAGAGCTTCTTGCTATCTTTTGTTAAAATTTAATAATATATTTTTAGCCCAGTTATTTATTTAAAGATTATAAAAATCTTAGTTAATTTCTAAAAATATCATTTATTATAATATCTAGCTTATTATAACAGTTATTTTGATTATATTCAACTCAAAATTTTGTTTAAATTTAGAAAAAATAAATGGAAAAAATTTTAGATTTATGCTACACTTTAAAAGTAAAAAAAATAATAAACAAAGAGGAAAAAACATGGAAAAAAGAACTGAAAAATTATCAAGAATTTTAGATGAACTGAATATTGACGGGTTATTTATTACTGATTTGTACAATCTTCGATATTTTACTGGATTTACTGGAACAACTGGAGTTGCACTTGCGACAAAAAATGGAAATTTTTTCTTTTCAGATTTTAGATATAAAACACAGGCCACTAGGGAAGTTACTGAAATGGGATTTAAATTTGTGGAAGTTTCACGTGGTTCACTTCAGACAGTTGGGGAATATATAAAGAAATTTGGATTGAAAAATGTCGGATTTGAAGATGTGAATGTGTCGTTTTCTCTTTATCAGACAATTAAAGATATTTTCAAAGTGGAATTAGTGCCAGTTGGAAATAAACTTGTGATGGAAAGAATGGTAAAATCCAAAGAGGAGATTGCACTTATTAAAAAGGCGGTGGAAATTAGTGATGTGGCATTTTCAGAGGCTTTAAAAATTATAAAGGAAGGTGTTTCTGAAAAGGAAGTTTCTTCGTATATGGAATATATTCAACGAAAATTAGGAGCTGATGACCGTTCATTTACGACAATTTTTGCCAGCGGATACCGTTCAGCTATGCCACACGGAGTAGCTTCTGACAAAAAAATCCAAAAAGAAGAATTTATTACAATGGATTTTGGGGCATATTATGAAGGATATGTGTCTGATATGACAAGAACTGTCTATTATGGGGACAACATTACTGATAGACACGTAGAAATTTATAATACTGTTTTAGAAGCTCAACTATTGGGTGTAAATACTATAAAAGAAGGCATTATGTCAGATGACGTTGACAAAGTTGTTAGAAACTTTTTAACTGAAAAAGGATATGGAGAATATTTTGGACACGGGCTGGGACATGGAATTGGTGCTGAAATTCATGAATTACCTTACTTATCAAGTGCTTCGCATATTGAACTGAAAGAAAATATGGTTGTAACTTCTGAGCCAGGGCTTTATTTTGACGGATGGGGCGGGGTTAGAATTGAAGATGACGTTGTAGTTAAAAAAGGTGGAAGTGAAGCATTAAATAAAAGTAATAAGGAATTGATTATTTTGCATTAATAATTGAAAAAAACAGGGAATGTTCTGTAAATTAAGACACTCCCTTGTTTTTTTAGGAATACAATTTTTTAAATAAAGTTGGACATACTTTTTTCATGCTATTAGGAAATTGTGCACACCAGTGAAATATTATTTTTGGATATTTTTTATTAATATAGCCTATTTTTCTTTTATAAGTATTCAATTTTTTATTGTAGTTGTCAATAAAATTATCTTGAAAAATAGTTTTATTGTTAATTTTGTAATTTTCTTTGTTCAAAATATTGTGTGAATAATTTTTTCTGGAAAAGGCATAAGCTGGAATAAAAGCAAAATTTTCATTTTCAAAATAATTTGTCAAAAGCTTTTTTTCAAAAGATATGTTTATATATTTTGCTAAATTATCCTGATTTTCAATAATTGAATAATATATTTTTTCACCCTGTGAAATTAGCCAGAGCCGAAAAAAGTCAAAACTCCAGCTTGCTGTGTCGCCGTTTACAAGATATGAGGCACACCATAATTTTTCATTGTAACTTTCTTGCATTAATTCAAAAGTAATTATTTCAAAATCAAAAATTTCCTCATCTGTTTTTTTAGACAGAATATTTATTAGATAATCTACAAATTCATTATTATTTTTGGCATTTTTATGTGATATGGAAATGTATTTCCAAAAATCTTTCCGTTTCATTTTAAGTTTTGGATTAAGACTTCTTATAGACATTTTCACACCTCGCTCTTCTTTAACTTTTATATTTTTCACAATTTTCTTATTTTTTATTTTTTGTATCTAAATTTTGGGTAATAAATGCAATAAAAATTGCTGTGATTTTATTATCTTGTTTGTTTCTAAAAAACAATCCTCCATCAGAATATGAAGCATCGTTTTTTTTGAATTTACCTGTACTTCCCTGATTCATATGAATATCGTGCAACCCTTTCCCGTTAGCATAAAGCCTTCCAAATGCAATTACTTCATAGTCATCATTGTCCATAGCCTGTACAACCTTTTTTTCAATGATTCCTGTTAAATAGATATTTTTTACATCAAATCCTTTCATTTGAACCATTTTTTCATGTGGAAAAAGCTTCATTTTTACATAGTCCAAATATAAATTTTTATGACATTCTGTAACACCGATTTTTTGTGATAATATTTTATGAATAATACGTTTTTTCAAATTGTAATTTTCATCATAGTAAACCTTTAAATTTGAAGAAATAATTTCATTCAATTTCTCATAAATGCTTCCAATATTAACCGCCAAATCGTATCTTTTACCATTATTATCCGTTGCCACAATATGATAGTGTGCCCTTTTATCAAAATCATACCATTTATCTATAACTTTTCCTCTAAACATCACATATTTTTCCATAGTTTCCTCTTTTTACCATATATTCAAACTTCTTGTAAATCTATTATTTGAATAAAATAGATATAGTTCTTAAATTTAATTCTAAAGCAATTTTATTATGAAATCATTTTAAAATTTAACTTAAATTCCAATATTATTTAATTTCTCATTATAAGTATAACATATTTTTTATAAAAGAAAAGAGATAGAAAGTTTTATTTAAATTTTTTATAAATTAAAAAAACACAAGAAAAAATCTCAATTCCATTTCTCCTTGCATTTCCTAATTTTTATAAACTTCGTTTGCTACAAAAACAACTTCTTAAATTTCGCAATTTCATAAAAAGAGCCACAAATCACTATCGCCTTATACCGACTATTCTTTTCCAAAACCATCTCTTTTGCTTGATTATAGGCATCCAAAATATTGTCTTCAAAAATAATATTATTTGTCAAAATATCTGCATTTTCTAAATTTTTCTTTATTTCGTTGGCAGAAAGTCCGTAAGTTACTTCTTTTAGAGAAGTTATAAAAATTTTGTAATTCTTTTCCAAAATTTTTTCAAAAATATTTGCAATATCCTTTGTTCCAAGTATCGAAAGAATAAAAATTACTTTATCATTTTTAAAAAGTTCATCCAAATTTTCTACAAGAACCCTTACAGAATCATCATTATGAGCCACATCCAGAATTGTAACTGGATTTTGTGAAAAAATCTCAAACCGTCCAGCTAGCGAGATTTCATCAAGCCCCTTCTGAATAACTTCATCACTAATACTATAAATTTTAGCAATTTCATAAGCAATCAAAAAATTATTTGCCTGAAATTTTCCAAAAAGTGGCAATATAAATATTTTTTCAAGATTATGTTTATTTTTTTTATCTTCAATATTTTTAAATTCTTCCAAATTTTCAGTTCCAAAAATCTTCACAATTGTCTTGTAATTTTTGATATCTAGTTCAACTTGCAAATTCTCATATTTTTTCAAGACATTTACCGAATTATCAGTTTCTTTTTTTACAGCGTTCTCCAATTCAGTTAAATTTTGAGCATAAACGCACAACTGCCCGTCCTTTATAATTCCAGCTTTCCTGTCTGCAATTTTCTCAAGTGAATCTCCCAACAGACTAACATGATCAAAACTCACATTCGTTATAGCCGCAATTGTCGATTTTACAATATTTGTAGCATCATATCTTCCTCCAAGCCCAGTTTCCAGAAATATAAAATCAGGATTTTTTGCCTCAAAACAAAGTAATGCCATAAAAGTTGTTATTTCAAAAAAATTTATCTGCAACAAATTTTTTTCTAAAATTTCCATAACAACTTCATAATACTTTACAACATCTTCATCAGAAATCATATCTTTATTTATCAAAATTCTCTCATTAAACTTTAAAATATGTGGTGAAGTAAACTTTCCCACAGAATACCCTTTTGCAAAAAAAATATTTTCCAAAAATGTAGCTGTTGAACCTTTCCCATTCGTTCCTGCAATATGAATAATTTTTTTATTTTTACAAGGTTTTCCTAGCAATTCATAAATTTTTCTCAACTTTTCATTATTTTGATTTAAAGATTCTTTAGTTATCCTTTTATCAATTGTTCTCATATTAAAAATTTTTTCTAAAACTTCATTTATTTTCATATTCTCATTAATAATTAAAATTAAAAATTTTAAATTTCTCCTTTCAATTTAATTGGCTTTTATTAGCTTTTATATAATTTTTTTTAATTTAATTTTTATTATTAAAATTTAGCTTAGATTTTAGATATTTTACATCGTTTACCTATATTGTAAAGTTAATATTTATAATAAAATTATTTTTCTTAAATTTGTCGCAATATATTATATAATCTATGATATATAATTATAGATAACATTTCCGTTAATTTATACAATTTATAATTTTTAATTATCATTATCAAATAAGTCAGTTAAATTTTTAAAAATCGGAGAATAAAAAAAACTAGAATTTCTATTTTTTATTAATTTAATTTCAAAATTTCCAATTTCATCTATTATTTTATACGAATAATCAATTTTAAATTCATCTAAAATATTATATCCAAAATCAAAATTATTATTAAGTATTCTTTTTGAAAAAGTTTTTATACCATTTTTATAATAATCGCTCAAAAGTGTGAACAAATCCAAATCACTTATTTTTAAATTTCCTATAATATTATACTTTCCTGATAATACAAATTGATGTGAAATATTTTCATTATTTTCGATAATTTCCATTTTATCAAAATCCAAAATTTCCTTATCAACTAATTCTGAATCAAATTTTAATCCTAATTTTTCTTCATCAAGATTATCTTTCTCAATTAAATTTTTATTTTCCATATTTTCATCAGTATTTATAATCATTAAAAATCCTGCATTCCGTTCCTTTGACAAGTTTATGAGAGTTTCATATTGTTCAGGCTTTGCAGAATGAATAACGTGGACAATATGATTGGCATTTGCAGGATTATTTTCAAATTCATAAGTCCTGGAAGTCCAGTTATTAATATAATCATCAGCAGAAACTTCGCTTGTCAGCCATAAATCAGCATATTTTGACATCTCATCTGTAATAGTTCCACCAGGATTTCCAACAATTAATAAGTCAGGATATTTAGTTTTGACGTAATGGTATAGCTGTGACATATATTTTACTTCTGACAAATCTTTTCCAGAAGACAATTCATCAAAAAAAATTCCTGAAATATAATTTTCACCTAGAAATTCCATATATTTATCAATTTCAGAATAAACTTTGTTAATATTTTTCATATATTCATTTGTTGTAACATATCCAAGATTTTGGATGCCTAATTTATTATTTTCTTTTATCTGAGCAATGTATTTAGAGCTGTTCTCATATGAAAAATCATCAGAAAGATTGATTATAACATAAGGAATTGAGTTCTCAGATGAAAAATTAAACTGATTTTTTTCACTTGAATCAGAAGTATTTTGATTAAATGAAGAATTTTTGAAAAGTTTTTGGCTATTATCAACTTTACTTTTATAAAAACCATTCATATATCCAAAATTTACTTTATATTCCTTATCATTTTTCAAATTATTCTTAATAACATCAAAAATTTCATCATTTCCAAAACCTTCCAATCCTTTATTTTCATTTTTTACTTTTCTCTCCATTTTTTCCCCTTTTGTATTTATAATAATACTATTATTCTAAAATAATTTCCAAATTTTCGACCAATATACCCAAAAACTCTAAAAAGCTTATTTTTATTACTACTTTTAGAATAAATCTCGACTATTTTAATTTTAAAATTTTTTATATTTAATTTAACAATATATGTTATCATTTTTTTTTTATTATTTCAAGGAAAAAATTTATTTTTTTTATTTTTCATAATTATTTTAAAATGGAACTTAAATTTAATTTATAATCTTTATTTTTTAAAATTATTTTTTAAAATTAACTTGATTTTTTTTCATTTCAAGTTAAAATTTAATATAGAGTAAATTTTTTGAATAATAATTACAGGAGGAAATGTTATGAGAATATATGACAGCAATAACATTAGAAATGTCGGAATTTTAGGACATAGCGGTTCAGGAAAAAGTAATATGGTGGAAGGGCTGGAATTTACGGCTGGACTTACCAATCGTATTGTAAATAATGAAAATGATACTAAAATTACAAATTCCTTAAGTTTGCACGCAATAGAATATCAGACTTCAAAATTTAATTTTGTGGATATTCCTGGATATGGGGATTTCTTTGGTGAAGTGGAATCTGGACTTGCGGCAGTTGATGGGGCAATTATCATTGTTGATGGAACTACTGATTTAACAGTTGGTACAGAAACAGCTTTAGAATTGACAGACAGCAGAAATATTCCAAGATTTATATTTGTAAATAAAATTGATAATGAAAAAGCCGATTATGAAAAAATTCTTTCACAATTGAGGAAAAGATATGGTAAAAGAATTGCGCCATTTCATGTACCTTGGGGACGTGGAGACGAGTTTAGGGGGCATATTAATGTAGTTGATATGTTTGCAAGAGAATTTGACAAAAATAAGAATGAATGTAAAACTGTAGAAATGCCATCTGATATGGATGATGAAATAAATCCTATTCGTGAAATGCTTTTGGAAGCGGTTGCTGAAACTGATGAAGAATTAATGGATAAATATTTTAATGGTGAAGAATTTACAACAGCTGAGATTCATCATGGACTTAGACAAGGAGTGCTTGACTGTTCCGTAATTCCTGTTATTTGTGGTTCAACATTGAAAAATATTGGACTTCATACGACTTTTGATATGGTAAAGGACTATTTGCCAGCACCAATTGACGTTGAAAAAATTCAGCCTGAAAAAAATACATTTGTATGCCAAATTTTCAAAACTACAATCGATTCTTTTTTAGGAAAAGTTTCCTATGCAAAGGTTTATTCTGGTGAAATCAAGCAGGATAGCGAAGTTTTTAATGTAAATAGAAAAACAAAGGAAAAAATTGGAAAAATTCATACATTTGTAATAAATAAAATGGACGAGCTTCAAAAGGCGATTGCAGGAGATATTGTCGTATTTTCAAAATTTAACAGCACAAAAACTTCCGATACACTTTCAACTAATGAAAAAGAAGCTTCAGTAAAAGACATAACTTTCCCAAAACCACAGCTATTCGTAGCAATAGAGCCATTAAACAAAAATGATGATGAAAAAATGTCATCTGGATTAAATCGACTGATGGAAGAAGACCCATCTTTCACTTGGCATAGAAACCTTGAAACAGGACAGACAGTGCTTGGAGTGCAAGGAGAACTTCATTCTGCAACAGTTATCGAAAAATTAAAAGCTAAATTTGGAATATCAATAAAAACTATCGAACTAAAAGTGCCATACCGTGAAACAATCAAAGGAACTTCTGATGTTCAAGGAAAACACAAAAAACAATCAGGAGGACACGGGCAATATGGAGATGTATTAATTAAATTTTCACACATAGATGATGACTTTGTTTTTGAAGAAACAATCACAGGTGGAAGTGTTCCGAAATCATACATTCCAGCGGTGGAAAAAGGATTAAGGGAATCTCTAAAAGAAGGAGTTTTAGCTGGTTATCCAGTAACTAACATAAAAGCCGTTTTATATGACGGTTCATACCACGACGTAGATTCCTCAGAATTAGCTTTCAAAATTGCAGCAAACTTGGCTTTCAAAAAGGGAATGCTGGAAGCAAAGCCAATTTTACTTGAGCCAATTATGGAACTTACAATTATCATTCCCAAAGAATATATCGGAGATGTAATGGGCGATATCAACAAAAAACGTGGCAGAGTAATGGGAATGGAAGCCCACAAAGGCACAAAGCAAAAAATAGTAGCTGAAGCTCCAATGTCAGAAACGTTCAAGTACGCCAACGAATTGAAAGCTATCACACAGGGACGTGGATATTTTGAAATGAAACTTGTAAGATATGAAGAATTAATGAGAGATTTGGCACAAAAAGTAATTGACAGCAGAAAGAAATAAAATTTAACTAAAATATTTTTTAATAATTTTGGAAAAGAGAGAAATTTGATAATATATTTTTCTCTTTTTTTGTTTTGACAATTTGATTTTGAATCATTTTAGATGTATAATAATCTATAAAATTAAAAAAGGAGTCGAAAAATGAGATTAATTTTCGTTACTGGCGGAGCTAAAAGTGGGAAAAGTAAATTTGCTGAAGAGCTAATTTTAAATTTGAATAATGGGAAGCAGGAGAATGTGTATTTGGCAACATCGCTTGTGTTTGATGAGGAAATGAAGGAAAAGGTGAGGCTGCATAAGGAAAGAAGGAAAAACGATTGGGGAACTGTGGAAACTTATAAAAATTTTGAAAGCAGTTTGAATAAATATTTTCCTAAAACAAAAAATGGCATTAAGAATAATATGCTTGTGGACTGTTTTACAAATATGATTACTAATATAATTTTTGAGGAAAAGGATGTTGACTGGGATAATTTTGACAAAAAATCTTATGTGAAAATTGTGGAAAAGTTGGACAAAAATGTGGAAAACACAGTAAATGAACTGCTGAATATAACAAATCAATTTGAAAATACGATAATTGTGTCAAATGAGCTGGGATTGGGGCTTGTGCCAAGTTATCCATTGGGACGTTATTTTCGTGAAATTGCAGGAAAAATGAATCAGACTGTGGCAAAAAGGGCTGATGAAGTTTATTTTGTGGTGTCTGGCATTCCGATGAAAATTAAGTAACTTATCAAAATTATTTTTTTAAAGGAGAATTTTAATATGAAAAATCGAAAAACGGATTTACAGATAGAAAAAGATAAAATTAGAAAAGAAATTTTGAAAAAAAGAAATGATTTATCCACTGAAGAAGTAGAAAAAAAAAGTAATTTAGTTATTCAAAATTTGGAAAAATTTATAAAAAATGCTCAAAATATAATGATTTTTATGGATATGAAAAATGAAGTAAAAATCACAAAATTGATGAAACTTTATCCTGAGAAAAGTTTTTTTATTCCCAAAATTACAGATAGTAAAAATAGAGAAATGAAAATTAATAAATATAGGGAAAATGAACTTGTTTTGCATAAATTTGGGTATTATGAATCTTCGTCTAATGATTTTTTTGATGAAACAATTTTAGATATTGTAATTGTTCCTGCGGTTGTTTTTGATTTGAAGAAAAATCGAATTGGATTTGGAGGGGGATATTATGATACGTTTTTGAAAAAAGTTAGAGAAAAAAATAAAAAAGTTTTGTTTGTTGGTGTTTGTTATGATTTTCAGATAGTTGACGAAGTCCCGACAGAAAATTATGATATAATTTTAGATTTTATTGTAAGCGAAAATATGCTTGAATCTTTTTAATATTTTAATGTTGTACTATTATTAACACACTCGTATGTGGATTGCCCTAATTTAAAATAAAATTTTCTTGACATTTCAATAAAAATTCGTTATAATACTTTTGTAAATTTTAATTTTGCCGCTTTAGCTCATCTGGTAGAGCAACTGACTTGTAATCAGTAGGTGGTTGGTTCGAGTCCGACAAGCGGCACCATTCTAGAAAAATTAATTGTATCTATTTTATTTCGGTAAAGTAGATTTTTTTATTTAAAAAAATATTTTTAAAATATAAAGTTTTTCCTATCCAATTTTTTCATTAAAATAAAAAAAAGAAAAATCTGATAAAATCAAATCTCTCTTTTTCTCTCTTTAGATATTATTTTTTAGTTTTTTTAGCCAATAATTTATTATGTTCCTTTATCACTTCATTAAAATTCGCAAGTACGTTCTCTGGTGTTCCCTCCTCAGTCTGAGCAAAGAAACTGTCACTTATGGAGGAATATGAAGCTTTTTCTTTCTTTTTTATTTTTTGGATAAATACATTTACAGATTGTTTAAATTTATTTGCTTTTTGGATAAAATTATTATGTTCTCCAATTACATATCCTTCTTTTTTAATCTGTTTCGTATTTTTTAGAGATTTTTCAAATTTTATAAATGCTTTATCCATCTTTGCTTCTATTTTTTTAAATTTTTTAAAATTTCCCTTAACAGTAAAATCACTTGCATCCAATCGCTGTTTATGAATTTCTCCTATAAGATTCCCCCCCTCTTCAATAAACATGAATTGGTTATATGTAATAAATTGTCTTCGTTTATCATAATCTTTTATCATTAATTTTTTGATTTCATTGGATTTTTTTTCAAATACTTCTTTATAAGCCTTGGTAACTTGATTATACTTATCTAATATTGCAAGTAGTTCTGTATGTAATTTTTGTGCTTTTACATAATTATCTTTTAAATATTCTTTATTTTTATAATAAATTCTCATTTCATTAGTAATTGGTAACATTTTTTCAAATATTGGAAGCATGGCTATAGCTTTTTTATCCAACTCATCCTTTTTTTCTTTATTATTTTCTAGTTCCTTTAATTTATCAATAAAATTTTTATCTACTGTAATATCAGCTTTAATATCTTCATTTTGAATAACTTTAAATTTTTTATCCATTCCTGCATCTTCAAAATAATACAGAAGCCCTTTGTCAATATTTAATATTCTATTGTAAAATCTTATGTGTTTATTATATTTTTCTTTATTTTTAATTAATATAGACTGTTCTTTAGAAATTCCGCTAATTGATTTTTTTTCAACTTTCCCCGTTGTTAATGACACAATTACAAGAATTAGCATTATTGCTATTATTATCCCTATTTTTTTCATACAATTCCTATTATTCCTCCTTTATTTTACAAACAAAAAAATTCTATTTCATTTAATTTTTGTATGTCATATAATTATAATAATTTTTGCAAATAATGTCAAATAAAAAATTTTACAATTTTTAAATATTGTTGTATAATGTATCCGAAGATTTCAAAATTATAATTTAAAATTTTGAAAAATACGTGGAAAGGAAGAAGAAAAATGAGAAAATTATTAATTATTATTTCAATGTTTATGACATTTTTAATTGGTTATGGGAAAACAACCTCTCTTGATGTGAATATGGAAGTTGGAGCAAAAATTCCTAATTTTCAATTAAGAGATTTTAACGGAAAATATACAAAAAGCCGAAAGATATTAAATAATGGTAAATCTACATTATTAGTATTTGCTGCGGAATGGTGTCCGCACTGCCATACTGAATTGCCAGAAGTGCAAAAATTTTATGAAGAAAATAAGGATAGTGTAAATGTAGTAGTTGTATTTACAAACAGAAAATCAAGCTTAACAGCAGTAAAACAATATGTTACAGAAAGTAAGTTTACTTTCCCTGTTTACTACGATGCAAACCAATCATTAATGAAAGGATTTAAAATTAAAAATGTTCCAACTAATATAATAATACAAAAGTCAATTATAGAAAATATTGTTGAAAGTATAATGGATTATGATAATTTAAAGAAAGCATTTAATTTTTAATATTGGGGTTATAATAATTTCTGTATTATTTGATTTTATTAATTTAATATTAACAGAAGTCAAGTATATCTTGAAGATAAAAGGGTAGATTTTTATTCTATCCTTTTTACGTTAAAATAAAATTTTATAAAAAAAATAATTATATTGTCTTTAATAAAATTTTGTGATATACTTGTATTGAAAAGAAGTTATAACAATTTCTTTTAATAAAAAGTTTTACATAACTTAATTATCTAAAATTAATTTTATTAAGTGTTTATTTTAAGGAGGAGTTTGATATGAAAAAATTTAAATTATTAGCTATATTTTTAATTTCAGTAACTATTGGATTAGCAGGTATGTCTACTTCATCTGCACGTTATGAAGATATAAGTAGAGGATCTAATTTAAAAAATGCAATGTTTGTAGCAGATGGTAATTACCTTACTAAATATACATCTACTGCATGGAAGCCAGAAGAAATACTTAATGATATTAAATCTGTAGTAGGTAGTATAAGAGGTAAAACAATATATGTAAGAGATTACTCAATGTATCAAAGATTAAAAATGGCGGGAGCGTCTGATATAACTGATTCATCTAATGGAATAGTAAAAGAAGCAAAATCTAAATACGGTTATAATATATATATGGTTAGATTTTAGTTATAAGTTGTAATTATTGTTTTGATATTTTAGACAACATTTAGTATTTTATAATTTTAGTAATTTAATCCTACACAAATAATAATTTTAGTTAAATTGAAAATAGACTGTTTCATAGATTTAATTCTATAAATTTTATGAAACAGTTTTTTTATTTTTTTCATTAAAATTAATATTTTAATAAATAAACATCGAATCCCCAAAACTATAAAATCTATACTTTTCTTCAATTGCTTTCTTATATGCCTCAAAAACAAATTCCTTTCCTCCAAATGCTGAAATTAACATAATTAATGTGGATTTTGGCAAATGAAAGTTTGTAATTATTGCATCAACAATTTTGAATTTATAATCTCCATAAATGAAGATATTTGTATCGCTCTCAGAGGCTATTAATTTACCATTTTCATCAATAGAAGATTCCAGCGTTCTTACTGATGTCGTTCCTACTGCAATTACACGATTTCCTTTTTCTTTAGCCTCATTAATAATTTTAGCCGTTTCTTCGGGTATTCGGTATTTTTCGCTGTGCATTTTGTGATTCAATATATTTTCTACCTGCACTGGACGAAATGTCCCTAGTCCTACATCCAAAAATACTTCTGCAATAATAACTCCCTTTTCATGAATTTTTTCCAAAAGTTCATTTGTAAAATGAAGTCCTGCAGTTGGTGCAGCTACTGATTCCCCTTCTTTAGCATAAACAGTCTGGTATCGGTTCTTATCCTCCAGCTTTTCCATAATATACGGTGGAAGTGGCATTTCTCCCAATTTATCCAAAATTTCCTCAAATCTGCCTTCAAAATTAAATTTTATGATTCTATTCCCATCTTCCTTAATTTTCAAAAGTTCTGCTTCCAGAATTCCAGCTGAAAATATAATCTTCTGCCCAATTTTTAATTTTTTGGCAGGTTTCAACAAAACTTCCCAAGTGTACGAATCATATCTTTTTAATAAAAAGCATTCCAATATAACCCCATTTTCCTTATGCCCAAACAATCTTGCTGGAATAACTTTTGTACGATTAATTACCAAGACATCGTCTTTTTTTAAAAAATCTATAATATTGTAGAATTTTTTATGTTCCAAAGTTTTTTCCATTTTATTTAATACTAACAATTTTGAATGATCCCTTGGTTCAATAGCATTTTGTGCTATCAGTTCTTCAGGAAGTTCAAAATCAAAATCTGAAATTTTCATTTAAATTATTTTCTCACTTTCTTATTATTTTTATTTTCTAAAAGAAACAGGGAATCTTTAACAATTCCCTGCCACATTTGTTATTTAATTAATATGCCTTTCCAATTTCAAATGTTTTATAAGTATCTACTCTGTTATACCATCCTTGCAACCATCTTCTTTCATTCCTTGGAGCATTTCTCACACGTGTTTCAAGTACGTATTTTGCGGAATTACTAAATTCTACTAATGCACTTTGTCCAGTTGCTGTTCCCTTCATATTTTCAAGCACCTGTCTTAGTCCCCAGGCAACATTATTGTATGAAGAAACTCCTTTTAACCCTTCTCCTTTAAAATTCACATAATCGATTAAAGCATAAAGTCCATTAGGAGTATTTATCATTCTTTCAAATTGATTTCTCAAGTTCTCTTTATTTGAAGAAGCTTCTATCATTTTACTAAGAGAACCCTTTAATCTATCGTAAATAAACATTACCTGAATATCTCTTGTATTATCAAAAAATGTAATTAGCTCTTGAATATCTTGATCTCCACTTGCTTTTTTAGCCATTAATTCTGATTTACTGTTCCAAGGTGAATATCTAAATTCTGCAAGTAATTTTGGCAATTGAATACCTTTTTGTTTATAATAGGCAACCATATCAGGTAAACTATCACCAAAACCGCTTCTTCCACCACTAGCTTTAAACCATGTAAAATGACCAATTCCAAGCGACGGGAAATTTTCCCCATCATTCCAGTCGACCAAATTATTTCTTACTCCACCTGTCTCATTTTGGAAAATTTTCTCTGCTACAGATAACAACTGCTCTCTTGATAATTTCATATCAGGTGTTCCCTGCTGCGTTTTTCTATTTGCTGTGTAACCATTTGTATTAGGCCTTTCATAACTTCCACTATCACGCATATTTTTTAAACTTGTATTTACATTTAAATCAATATTTTTATTATTATATTGATTTTTGATTAATTTTTCCAATTGAGATTTATCGTTTTTTGCTGATACTGTCATTGCAGGTTTTGTTTTCTCTACAGTTGCAGCTGAAATGCTTTCTCTACCAGGTAATACTATTTCTTTAACCTCATTTCCAACTGATACTACTGAACATACTAAACCTAATAATAGTATCTTTGTCTTTTTTAAAAATTTCCTATCACTAATCATCAATTCATCTCCATTCTTTTTTAATTAAATAACTTTTTAAAAAATAAAGATATTTAATCATTTTTTTCATTTTCAATTTTATTTATAATTTTTTGTCCTATAACAACCCTATTTAATCCAGCTAAATCTTTTATAACTTTCACATTTTTAAAACCTGAACTTGTCATAATTTTTGCAACATTATTACCTTGCTTATAGCCAATTTCAAATAATAAGTATCCAGAATCAGCTAAATAATCAAGTGCATTCTGACAAATTTTATAATAAAAATATAATCCGTCATTTTCTGCAAAAAGTGCATCACTTGGCTCATGCAATAAAGTGTCATCTGACATAATACCAACCTCATTAAAAGAAATATAAGGAGGATTCGATATTATCATATTAAACTCTCTAAACTCCACATTTTCAAATAAATTAGATTTTAAGAATTTTATATTTTTTACATTCAAAATCTCTTTATTTTTCTCTGAAGTTTCAAGGGCTTTTTCTGAAATATCTACTCCCAGTACATAAGAATCTTTTATTTCCAATGCAACTGATATTCCTATTATACCACTTCCAGCGCCAATATCAAGTATTTTTTTTTGATTTTTTGAATTTTTTTCATTTTTTAAAATCTCAATTGCTTTTTCGACTAGAATTTCTGTATCTTGGCGTGGAATCAAAACTCCCTTGTTAACATAAAATTTCCTTCCAAAAAATTCCTGTTCGTTTAATAAATATTGAACTGGAAATTTTTCCTGTCCAATTTTTTTTATAAAATATCTGATTTTTTCAATCTTCTCATCTTCAATTTTATTTCTATATTTTGTAAAAAGCATCATTCTGTCAATTTCCAGAACATGTGAAAATACAATTTCTGCAATTAACTTGCTTTCACTAATGTTATTTTTTTCTAAATAGGAAATGCTTTTATTAAGTAAAAATTTTAACTGTTTTTTAGATTCTTCCACATTTTCAAAAATATCGTTTTTAGATGTTTTGTTTATTGCTTCATTTAATTTTTTTCTGATTTTTGTCAAGTCATCTTCTGACATTAAATGCTCAAATTCAGCATAAAGCATAATTCTTTCCATCCCCATCACTTCTGAAATTATACTTTCTACCACTAATCTCGCATTCTTAATATTTTTTTTCTCCAAATAATTAACCGACTTATTCAAAATATCCAGCAAATTATTCATTACTACTTCCAACTTCTTTTAACAATTCTGCCTGTTCATAAGCAATCAAAGCATCAATCATTTCGTCTAAATCTCCGTCTAGAACGCCTTCAAGTCTATGAAGCGTCAATTTAATTCTATGATCCGTAACTCTTCCTTGTGGAAAATTATAAGTTCTGATTTTTTCAGATCTATCTCCACTTCCAACCTGCGAACGTCTTTCACTTTCAACTGCGCTTCTTTGTTTTTCATATTCCATTTCATACAGTTTAGAAGCCAATACTTTCATAGCAGCTTCCTTATTTTTTATTTGTGAACGTCCATCTTGCGAAGTTACCACAAGTCCTGTTGGCAAGTGAGTAATTCTTACAGCAGAATCAGTAGTATTTACGTGCTGTCCACCTGCACCACTTGATCTATATGTGTCGATTTTCAAGTCACTTGGATTAATTTCAACTTCGCTTACATCATCTATTTCAGGCAATACTGCAACTGTAATTGTAGATGTATGAACTCTTCCAGAAGACTCTGTTGTTGGGACTCTTTGTACACGGTGAACTCCACTTTCAAATTTTAATCTTGAATAAGCTCCATGCCCTTTAATTAAAAATGTCACTTCCTTTAGCCCACCAACACCAATTTCATTTTTATCAATGATTTCAGTCTTCCAACGGTTTCTTTCTGCATATCTAGTAAACATTCTGAAAATATCAGCCGCAAATAATGCTGCTTCATCTCCACCCGCTCCAGCACGGATTTCCATAATAACATTTTTATCATCATTAGGATCTTTTGGAAGCAGAAGTATTTTTAATTCTTCTTCAAGATGTGGAATTTCTTCTTCAATCGAATGAATTTCCTCATGCATCATTTCTTTCATTTCCGTATCTTTTTCAGCTTTCAGATCTTCTTTCAGGCTTTCCATTTCTTCTTTACGATTTTTATAGTATGTATATTTTTGTACAACTTCATCAATGCTGTTTAAAGCCTTATTATACTCCATAATTTTCTTTGGATCTGAAACGACTTCAGGATCCATAAGCATTTCTGTAAGTTCCTTATGTTTTAAGACAACATCGTCTAATTTTTGAAACATAATTTATTTTTCAACTCCTAAATTTTCTATTTTATTTAAATAATTCTTAACTCAAATTATTTTTGAACTTTTTATATTAATTTTCTTAGTAAAACTATTCAAAGTTAAATAACTTTCAACGCTAAGTATTATAGCATATTTTTGAACTTTTTTCAATTTTTAATTATACAAAATCCCAAATTGCAACATCACAAATAATATAATAAATGCAACTGAAAATCCAAGCAATCCACCCGCCAGAACTTCTCTTATACTGTGAATTCCAGATTTAACACGGCTCTGTGCAACTAATCCAGCCATGAAAAACCCTAAAATCAATATTCTTATATCAGATGTCATAAAAAGCAATATCCCAAAAGCCGCAAAAGCTATTGCACTATGTCCACTTGGCATTCCACCTTCAAGTGGCGTACCCTTTTGAAAAAATGATTTTAGGACAATTACTAAAATTCCAACCAAAATTAATATCAAAATTGAAATATTACCTTTTCGCCCTGCTATAACATGCAATTTATTCGTACCATCAAAAATATCCAGCAATCTATCGTAAAACAACAAATACCCCACGCAAAGTGCGTTTATTGCTGCAACTAATACTGCTCCAGCCGCCACATCTTTAGCTAATTTTGCAAGCGGATGTCGTTCAGGAGAAATTAAATCTACAAGAGCCTCAACTGCTGTATTTATAAGCTCTGTAATTATTACAAAAGATACAGATAGCGAAATTATAAGAATTTCTACTTTACTCGCATTTATCATAATTGCCAGAATTACAATAATAATTGCCGCAAGTATATGAACTTTCATATGCTTTTCATTTTGTAAAGCTGAAATCATTCCATCAATCGCAAAATTAAAGCTGTCTACAAGTCTTTTATCTCTTGCTCGTTCTTTTTTTATATCCCAATTATACCTATCTTTTCTATGAAACAATGAAAATATCGATTTTTTCCTTTTTTTATTTTTTTTTTCCAAAATTTTCACTCCTTTCTATATTCCGATTATTTTTAAACAACTTAGATAAACAATTTTATAAGTATCTATTATAATTAAATTTACTTAAAATTTCCTCTTCCCGTCTTCTCATAACAACTTTATCTTCTTCTTCAATGTGATCATATCCTAATAAATGCAACATCCCATGACACAAGACATAATAAAATTCCCGCTCGTCAGAATGTCCGTATTCGCTAGATTGCTCTTTTACACGCTCGATTGAAATTACAATGTCGCCTAGCATATTTACTGCTCCAAAGTTTTCGGTTTCATTGTAAGCGAAGGAGATTACGTCGGTTGGAGCATTTTTTTGACGATATTCCCGATTTATTTCCTGAATTTGTGCGTTTGTTGTAATTAATAATGATAAATAATATTCATTTTTATTAAATTCTTCCTTGTATTCGTCTTTTAAAATGTAACTGACAAATTCCTTTATTTTTTCTTCATCAAAAAAATTGTTAATTTGTTCAATATCGTAAGTTATATCAATGTCTAACATAGTTTTCTCCATTTTTTGTTTTAATTTTTTTTCATTTTTTCATCCATTTTTGGATATTTTATTCTTTCGTGGTAAACGCCTTGAAGCGTATTTATAAAGGATTGTACCACTTTTTCTATTTCTCCCAAAGTCAAGTCAGAATCGCTTAACTGTTTATCATCCATTTTTGATTTTACTAAATATCTAATAAAATTTTCGATTCCTTCCTTACTTTTATTTTCAAGTGTTCTTGTAGCCGCCTCCACTGTGTCTGCCAGCAGAATTATTCCTGATTCCTTTGTTCTAGGCTTAGGCCCGCTGTATCTAAAGTTGCTTTCTACAACTTCTTCTCCGCTTTCCAACGCTTTGTAGTAAAAATACTGTGTCAAGGTTGTTCCGTGATGTTCCAGTATTACGTCTAAAATCTCTTTTGGCAGTTTATTTTCTTTTCCCATAATGTAGCCATCTTTTGTGTGTGAAGTCAGTATTAATGCACTTAATGACGGTTTTATCTTATTATGTGGGTTTATTCCATCCCGCTGATTTTCCACAAAAAATTCTGGCCGTTTCATTTTACCAATATCGTGATAATATGAGGCTATTCTTGCAAATGTGGCATTTGCCCCTATACTTTCAGCCGCTCCTTCCGCCAACGCTCCAACCATTATGCTGTGATGAAAAGTTCCCGGTGCTTTCATAAGCAGCTGTTTAAGCAGTGTATGTGAAAAATCACTTAATTCAAGCAACTTCATTGTTGTTAAAATTTCAAAGTAATCTTCAAAATATGGCAATACCGCAAGCGACAACATTCCAGTTAGAATTCCTGAAAATACTGAAAATACTATCATTAACATCATCAATCCAAAACTCAACTGATTAACCAATCCGTAACTAAACGACATTAAAGCCTGAAATATCCCCAAAAAAAAACTTAATTTTACAATATCACTTCTGCTTACAAGATTTGCAGCCTTATAAATAGCAACTAGTGAAACTGCTATTGTAACTAGGAACCAAGACTCTTCCCGTGATAAAATAATCATATTTGAAAATGTCATTATAATTGCATAAACTCTATTTCCTAGAATTGTGGAAATAATCGGAAGCATTGCAAAGGGAAGTAAGTAAATAAAAAATTCATTGTTCAAAAATAAAATATAAATTGTATTTACAAATATTATTGTAATAAGTGTCGGATAAAATGCCTTTGATTCCATGACTTTTCTTGCATTTTTTCGCAGCAAGTAATAAATCAATGTCATAAGCAACGAAAAGGTGGCAACAAGTCCAACAGTTTTTCTAAATTTATCCCCATTCCGTACAAGATTCAATTTTTCTAGCTTCAAAAATGTGTCTGAGTCAATGATTTCACCTTTTTTTACGATAATGTCCCCTTTATAAATCTTAATTTCCTTGTCCCGTAATGACATCATATTGTCTGCAATTTTTTTTCTTGTAGCTTCCTCATTAATAACCAGATTTGGTTTTATAAAGTTTTGAAGGACTTTCAAATCAACATTATCAGCTTTTATATCTTTTTTTCGGATTATTTTGGATAAATTTTCCATTTTGTAAATTCCATTGCTATAAATTTCAGATATAATATCCGTCAGATTTACAGAATATTCAATATTTTCAGTTCTTGCAGCTATTTCCTTAATATCTGCAATTGTAAATGTATACTTATTTTCTTTTATATATCTACTAATTGTCGCATCATCAAATGGCTTCATATTTCGTATATCACGCAAAAATTTATTAAGTGAAATTACCGTTTCCCTGTTTACATTCTTTATTTTATCAAATTCAGGCTGTGTCGTCTTCGTTATTTTTTCTTCAATGCTGTCATCCAGAATATCCACAAAATAAGATACATTTTTATACGCCACAATATCTGATTGTGCGATACTTCCAACAACATAGTTCACATTTAGCCTTGACATTTCGATAATTATACCAAATATCATAAATGTTATTGTTAAAAGAATAAATCTGAACATAAATCTATTTTTGACATTATATTGTATTTCATTATTTTTTGATTTTTTTTCTTTTACTTCAAAAACAAATTCCCGCCCTAGTACATTTACTCTCATTTTTCCTTTCCTTTCTTAAATTTTACCTAATATTCGTCTTTTATTCCATAATTTTTAAAATTTCGTTTTTACTCCTTACTATAATATTTCGTGGCAAAGCCGTCAAAAACTTCTTTCCATACATTTTTTTAATTATTCTATTATCAAGAATTATAATATTTCCGCTGTCCGTCTTGCTTCTAATAAGCCTCCCAACCCCCTGCTTAAATTTAATCACAGCTTGCGGAACCTGATAATCATTAAACGGATTTTGTCCATTTTTCTTAATATTTTCAATAATTGCCTCCGTCACAGGGTCATTTGGCACCTTAAACGGCAATTTTGTGATAATTACCGATTTTAGCTGTTCTCCTTGCACATCGACACCTTCCCAAAAGCTGTCTGTCCCAAATAATATTGGATTTTTAGAATTTTTAAATATTTCTATCATTTCGTGACGTGGAAAATCATTTTGCTTTATAAGTGTATATTCTTTTTCTGAAAAACATGATTTTAGCTGATTGTACAAAAAATTCAAGGCAGTGTATGAAGTAAATAATAAAAAACAATGTCCTTTTGTACTTCTTATAGCCTCTTCAATAAATCCAGTCAAATCCCTCATAAATTCAATATTTGTCGGATCAAGTGCATCTTCTGGAATATAGACTTTCATTTGCTTTTCGTAATCAAATGGCGATTTTACAATTCTTTCATCAATTTTTCTACGTTTTTCCTTCATAAGTCCAATACTTTTTTTATAATAGTCAAATTTATTGTCAACGGCAAGTGTCGCCGAAGTAAAAATCATTCTATCCATTTTTGTAAACAAGTTATCATTCAGTTCATCCGAAATATCAAAAGGAGTTGCATATAATTTTACATTTGGACGAATTGTCGTAACATTAATCCAATAAACATAGCCTTCCTCTTTCCCCTCCAAAATAAACTCAAACTTCTTATAATACTGCTTCAATCTTTCATAATATCTCGAAAATTCAAATAAAAATCCTTCTTTATCCTCCAGATTATGATTACTTACTTTATTCAAAAATTTATTAATTTTTATAATCAAATTTCCATAACTTTCCTTAAATTGACTATTAATTTCCATAACTTCACGAAAAGCCTTGTTTCGTCGCATTTTCTGTTTATCAATCTTTATCTTGATTTCTCTGTTGTCATTATTTTCTGAAAAAAGATAAATCAACTTATCAAAAATATCAATCCCTTTATCATAAAACGTGTTCAATTCTGTAATAATATCTTCTTTCAATTCATCAACTTTCTCATATTCTTCACTTGAAAGGCTTTCATTCAGATAAGTCATTAGCCTTACAATAGCCCCAGCATTACTGGAATTTATCATAACACGTCTATTATAAATATGTCCCATAAGTCGTCCAAACGATATTTTCGACGTTTCAAAAGTAAAATAATTTCGAGCCGTATCTTCTATATTGTGAGCTTCATCAAAAACAACAATATCATAATTTGGTAAAATCGAATAATTTGTATAAAATCCTGTCTGATTTCTAATTGCTAAATCAGCAAAAAACATATGATGATTGACAATAAGAAGCGTTGCATCCGCAACATTTTTTCTTGCATTAAAAAAATGACATTTTGAATAATATGGGCATTTTATACCTTTACACATGTCCACTTCACTATTTACTTTTTCCCAGATACTGTTTGAAATTTCATATTTTAGATCATTTTTGTCACCTGTTCTCGTAACATTTTTATCCCAGTCAATAAGATCTTTTATAGTATTTTTTTCAATTTTTTCTTTTTCTGTATCTGTTTCATTTTCAATAATATCTATATTATAAAGTTTTCTCTTGCAAAGATAATTCCCTCTTCCCTTTACAATCTGATAACTAAAGTCTTCATCAATAATTTTCTTTAAAAGCGGAATATCCTTATTAATAAGCTGTTCCTGCAAATTAATCGTATTTGTGGAAACAATCACTTTCAGATTATTTTCAATGGCATAAAGTAACGTAGGCAGTAAATAGGCAATCGTTTTCCCAGTTCCTGTCCCAGCCTCTACTATAAGTTTCTTATTCTCATTCATGCTGTTTTCAATAAACTTAGCCATCTTATACTGTTCCTGCCGCACCTCAAACTTGCCAAAATTTCTATGAATGGCTCCATTTTTCCCAAAATATTCATCCACATCAATTTTTATAAATTCTTTTAAAGGCACAATCACATAAATATCATCCACAGCATTATTCACAATATAAGAAGCTCCTCCAACTTCCCCGTACATGCTGGAAATTCTCACATCTTCATCAGACGGAATCATCACTCCAGACGGATGATTATGTATTATAACCTCATTTTTCTTCATCATATTTAATAATGCGGCAACAGAACTGGAATTTCCTCTTGCAATAATCTCAACCTCAGAAACAATTCCCTCTCCATTGGGAATCCCTCTAAAAAACACTTCATTTCCACCAGATTTTTCAATTTCCAGACACATTTTTTTCATTGTCCTCGCATTAATAAATTCAGCAATTTTCATCTCTCCTCCTATATTAATGATTTTACTATATAACAAGTTTTTTTTCAACTTTTCTTTTCAAAAATCTGCTTCTATTCATTACTCTAATTAAAAAAGTTTAACTTGCAATTTTTATTTTAGGATTGTTTGGTTAATAATTATTTTTTAATTTCTTTTAACGTAAGGGCATAACGTCTGATCCCCTTTATGTTTAAAAAAAGAAAAAACATAAAAAAATTAGAAAGCACTGACTAAAAATTTAAAATATTTCTAAATTTATAGTATGAAAACTCAAATTGAATAAATAGATATATAGAAAAAAAGCCATTTAATATAATTTTTAAAATTATATAAACAGCTTTTTTAGTTAGTTAAATTTTAATTGTAATTCTTTTGCTTTGTTATTCTTTTATTGATCCACGTCCAGTACTTTTTAGGCTACAACTTTTATCTTTTCCATTTTCTGTATAGACAGCGTCATTTCCTTTCATATGAATAGAAATATTTCCATTAGAATATCTTTCTCCACTACCAGATGTTGCTGAATTTAAAGTGTAAACTCCACCGTAACCATCAGCTAATTTTACTTTGTCTGTTGAAAGATTTTCAACTGTTACATCTTGATATCCATCACAGCTGTATTTTCTTAGCAAATGACTACTAGAACTTTGGTTGTTGCTGCTTGAGTTGTCATTTCCCGTCATATAACAGCTTTCATCGCTTCCTGCCTTTGTGAAGACTGCATCATTTCCTTTTATGTGGATAGAAACTCCTCCACCTGTATACTCTTCTCCACTACCAGATTTTGTTAGTTTCAAATTGTATACTTTTCCATTACTGTCTGTCAATCTTACCTTGTTTGTTGAAAGATTTTCTACAGTTACATTTCTGCTGCTGCAGCTAAATTTTCTTGTCAAAGTTGACTTACTTGAAGATTTTCCTTTTGAATAACCGATGGAACTAAAGGCTAAAATTCCGATTAAAGTTGCCAAAATCATTTTTCTTGTTGATTTCATAATACTCACTCTCTTTTCTTCGATTTATTTCTATTATATTCCAAACTCCTAAAATGAACTATAGAAACTATGTGAACTTATTAATGTAGCTCAAAAATTTATAAGTTCTCTTTTTTAAGTAATTTAGCTATAATAATATTAGAAATTTTAAACTCCTCTAAAATTTCGACACAAGTATACCACAATTTTTTTTCTATTTCAATAACTTGTAAAAATTTATTTTCACATATATCTTAATTGCAGAAAGCCTTTATTTTAGACGAAAAGTTAAGTATTTAAAATCAAATTTCATTATTTAATTCATATATTTATTAAAATTTTTATAAAAAATATTAAATATTTACATATAAATTTGAAATAATTACAAAATTAAAAGAGAAAAAAAAGAAATATCTTGTATAATTCTATAGCAAAAGGAGTATACGTTATCCTGAATTAACGTAAATTTTTTATAAAGGAGAT
The DNA here is from genome assembly GCA_963548925.1 of uncultured Leptotrichia sp. Lineage (GTDB taxonomy): Bacteria > Fusobacteriota > Fusobacteriia > Fusobacteriales > Leptotrichiaceae > Leptotrichia. The sequence continues at coordinate 32,494 of CAUUWI010000004.1, forward strand.
TTCTATGAGAAAAAAAATTATTTTGACATTAATTAAGGAATATTTTTTTGTTGGGCTGGGAACTTTTATTCTGGCATTTGGATTACATTTTTTCTTTTTCCAAAACAAAATAGCAAGTGGAGGAGTAACAGGACTGGCATTGGTTGTCAATAGTATTTTTCATATTTCAACTGGATTATTTGTTGCTGTTAGCAATTTTATTTTATTTGCACTTGCATTTATTGTAATTAGCGGGCATTTTGGTATAAAGAGCATATATGCTACGGTACTTTTATCGGTTTTTCTTTCATATTTTGAAAAATTTTATCCAAATTATGCTCTTACTGACGACTTAATTTTAGCCACAATCTTTGGTAGTGCGTTATGTGCTTTAGGGATAACGATTATTTATCTACATGAAGCCTCTACTGGCGGTACTTCAATCATTGCGAGAATCCTTACAAAATATTGTCACATTAGCTACGGAATGTCGGGCTTCATTGTAGATGCAATTGTTACAATTTTGGCAATTTTCGCTTTTGGAGTCGAGCTGGGGCTTGTTGGATTATTAAGTGTGTATGTGACTGGATTCATTACTGACAAGTTTATCGAAGGATTTAATTCACGTAAGCAGATTATGATTATCACATCAAATAAAGACATTGTGTTAAACTATATTTTAAAGGACTTTGACAGAGGCTGCACTGTCCTTAAGGCCGTTGGTGGATATTCAGGTGCTGAAAAGGATATTTTGCTGACAATTATTGAAAGAAGGCAATTCATCCGATTGAGAAAATTTTTAAAAACTCACGATCCTACCTCATTTGTGACTGTCACAGATACGACAAAAGTTTTTGGAGAAGGTTTTGACCAGTTACATTAATTTTAAAAATAAATATTGATAAAAACTTCTGTTTTTTGATATAATAATAGAAGTAGATTTTTTAACAAAAAGACAGCAAGAAGTCTCCGACTTCTATGACTTCTATAAGTGGGAGATGAATTGCTTTTTTTGTAAAAAAATTGAAAAAAGGA
>CAUUWI010000005.1:0-30968 GCA_963548925.1 uncultured Leptotrichia sp.
TTGATGAAGAAACATATGAAGATTTGGCAGATTTTTATATAGGAGAAGCATATACTAGATGTAATGCAGCATTGTCAGAATATAAACGTAAGAACAATAAATAATTAACAACAACTGGTCATTTATATATTATCACATCACAAATTATAAAAAAGAATAAATAGAAAATTATTATACTAAGTTTTATGACATATAACTTATACTTAAAAATCAATTAAACTGTTTCATAGACTATATTATTTATGAGGCAGTTTTTTTATCTACAAATATTCTTCAAAAAATGATATACTTTAAACAACTATACTAATAATTTTAGAAGGAGTTAAAGTGAATTTATTTAATCAAGAAAAAGAAAAAAATATCAACTTTTTTGAAATTCAGGAAAAATATACAAAATTAAGAAGTGAAATTGAATATCATAACAATCTTTACTATAATGAAGATAAGCCTATTATTTCCGATATGGAATACGACACTTTAATGCGTGAATTAAAACAACTTGAGCAAGAATATCCTGAATTGTTGAAAAATGATGAAAGTTCGCCTACTGAAAAAATTGGAGGGACTGCAAGCGAAAAATTTTCAAAAGTACGACATCGGGTGCCTATGCTTAGTTTGTCGAATACTTATAACATTTCCGAGATTGAAGATTTTGATAAAAAGGTGAAAAAAATTATTTTGGCTGAAAATATTGAGGATAATTCAAAGAAATTGGAGTATATTCTGGAGCTGAAGCTAGATGGGCTTAGTATAAGTCTGATTTATGAAAATGGGGAGCTTGTTCAGGCTGTAACACGAGGAGATGGGCAAGTTGGAGAAGATGTTACTGAGAATATTAGGGAAATTTCGAGCATTCCTAAAAAATTGAAAAAAAATGTTTCGTTAGAAGTCCGTGGAGAAATTATTTTGCCAATTTCGAGCTTTAACCGAATAAATCAGGAGCGTGAAGACGAGGGGGAAGATGTTTTTGCAAATCCTAGAAATGCGGCTTCTGGGACAATAAGACAGTTGGATAAAACAATTGTTGCAGAACGAGGACTTGACTGTTATCTCTACTATCTAGTAGATGCTGAAAATTACGAAATAAATACTCATTTGGAAAGTATTGAATACATAAAAAAACTTGGATTTAAAACTACAGGTGTCTTTGAAAAATATACTGATTTCAAGGAACTGGAAAAATCTATTGACAAATGGCACGATAAGCGAAAGACACTCGATTATGAAACTGACGGTCTTGTAATAAAAGTAAATAATTTTTCACTTTACGAAACACTTGGCTATACAACCAAAAGCCCACGATGGGCAATCGCTTATAAATTCCCAGCAGAACAGGTAAAAACGAAATTACTGAATGTAACTTTTCAAGTTGGCAGAACTGGTGTAATTACTCCCGTTGCAGAACTGGAAGCTGTGAATTTGTCAGGTTCTGTTGTGAAAAGGGCAAGTTTGCACAACTTTGATGAAATTCGCAGAAAAAATATAAAAATTGGCGATAATGTCATTGTAGAAAAGGCGGCTGAAATTATTCCACAAGTGGTAAATGTTATGTTTGATGACAGAACTGGAGAGGAAATTGAAATTCAGGAGCCAACAAACTGCCCTGTCTGCAACAGCGAACTTGCACATGAAAAAGGGCTTGTCGCCTTAAAATGCCATAATCCACTTTGTCCTGAAAAAGTTAAACGTCAAATTGCCTACTTTGTTTCACGTGATGCAATGAATATTTCTGGACTTGGAGACAAAATCGTTGAAAAATTTATTGAGCTTGAAAAAATAAAAACAGTTGTCGATATATATTCATTAAAAAATTATCGTAAAGAACTAGAAAATCTTGATAAAATGGGACAAAAAAGTGTAGATAACCTAATAAATAACATCGAAGCCAGCAAAAATCGTGATTTTTCAAAAGTCCTTTATGCACTTGGAATTCCTTTTGTTGGAAAATTTAATGCAAATCTTTTGACAAAAACTTTTAAAAATATTGAAAATTTAAAAAATCAATCAATTGAAAATTTACTGGCTGTAAAAGGAATTGGCGAAAAAGTTGCAATTGCAGTAAATGCTTTTTTAAATGATGAAATTAACTGGAAAATTATCACAGATTTACAAAATATTGGATTGCAATTTACTTTTGATGAATCGGAGATAAAAAAAATTGACGACAATCCAATAAAAGGAAAAAATTTTTTAGCGACTGGAAAACTTCGAAAATATAAACGAAATGATATAAAAGACATTATACTGTCTAAAGGCGGAAATTATCTATCAGCAGTTTCAAAAAATCTGGATTTTTTAATTGTAGGGGAAAAGGCTGGAAGTAAGCTGGAAAAGGCTGAAAAATTAGGAATTAGAGTGCTTACGGAAGAGGATTTTGAAAAAGGATTTTTAGAAATTTAATTTTCTATCTAAAAATTGAAAAGGAGAGACTTCTCAATCTCTCCAATCCCTATTTATTTCATTCAAGTCAATTCCCTGATCCAACGCAGCAAACACGCACCCGCAATAACACTGCCTATAAACATCATATTCTGCACACATATCGACAGAACGCTTGTATCCGTTATTTTTCTTAAAGTCAGATGGTAGATATTTAACATCAAATATTTCTTGAATTTCCAGTCCCAATGTATTTATAAGCTGACTATTCTTATGTGGACTCAATGTTAATGCACTTCCAAAATAGTCGAATCCCAGTTCTTGAGCTTTTTTTGCCACAATGTCAAGCCTCATCTGAAAACAGGCAGTACATCTTGCTCCTCCCTCTTTTTCCTTTTCAAGACCTTTTACAATTTTATAAAAATCCATCGGCTTATACTTATCTTCAATAAATCCAACATTATTTCTAGTACGCTCATTAAATTTTTGAATAAATTCCTTCTGAACCAAGGCCCTTTTCTCATATTCTGCTTTTGGATGAATATTATTATTGGCAAATAGAACCGTTACATCTGCATATTGTGTAAGAAATTCCAAAGTGTAGGTACTACATGGAGCACAACAGCTATGAATCAATATTTTTGGACGAATACCCTTATTTTCCCAATCTGAAATTAATTTTGTCAAAATTGTATGATAATTAATTTTTTGATTAGGATTCATTCGTTCCAGAATTTCCTTTGCATTTTTTATATTCCTTTCAATATAGCTTTCTGTACTTTCTGTATTTTCCAATTGTTCAATATTTCCAATATTTTTCATCAAATTAATTTCTCTCCCAAATTCTTTATAAATTATACTCTAAATAATAAACTAACCATTATACTCTTCCAACGCCTTTTCCAACACTTTCATCCCATTTTCAATTTCAATCAGGTTATGCGTACAGAAAGAAAATCTAGCTTCTTTTGTACCTTTCCCCGGCGTTGTATAAAATCCAGGCCCCGGAGCAAATGATAACGTCTGATTTTCATATCTAAATTCAGTCAATAGCCAAATTGCAAATTTTTCAATATCGTCTACTGGAAGCTCTGCAATTAAATACAAAGCACTGCTTGGCTTGTACGTTATAACTCCCGGTATTTTTATAATATTGTTATAAATCATATCACGTCTTACTTTGTATTCCAATTTTGTATTGTCAATATAAGTATCCAAAGTATTAATTAAGTTTGTACTTGCATATTGTTCAATTGTTGATACTGATAGTCTTGCTTGACAGAATTTTAGAGCCTGTGCCATAAAATCCTTATTTTTAGAAGCAATAACTCCTATTCTAGCTCCACACGCACTATAGTGTTTTGAAATACTGTCAACTAAAACTACTCTATCTTCAATTTCCTTGATTGACATAAATGACTGATAATTTTTTTCAATTTCCTCATCATAAATAAACTGTCTATAAACTTCATCAGTAATAATATATAAATCGTATTTTACTGCAATATCCCTTATTAATTCCATTTCTTCCTTCTTAAAAACAATTCCAGTTGGATTACTCGGATTTGAAAACATTATTGCCTTTGTTTTTGGAGTGATTAATTTTTCAATTTCTTCTCTTTCTGGCAAGTGATAATGATTTTCAATAGAAGTTTCAATTGGAACCAATTTTGCGTCAGCGACTCTCAAAAAACTGTCATAATTTGTATAATATGGCTCAGGAACCAAAACTTCATCTCCTGGATTACAAATAGTTTGAAGCGTAATTTGAATAGCCTCACTTCCACCTTGAGTAATCAATATATCCTCAGGCAAAATATCAATTCCCACTTTTGCATAAGATTTTGAAAATGATTCCCTTAATTCAATTATTCCAGCCGAATTTGTATATTTAACAATTTTTTCCTTATAATTATTTAATCCTTCAAAAAACGTATCTGGCGTTTCCACATCAGGCTGTCCTATATGTAACTGATACACTTTCACACCAGATCTTATTGCTTCATCAATGTATGGCACTAATTTTCTAATTGGTGAATAATGCATGTTTAAAACTCTGTCTGAAAAATCTTTCATTATTGTAATTTCCTTTCATGTAAATCATTACTAGATTTTAAATTAGATTTCTTTAAAAATTGTAATGCAAGGAACATAGTACAAATAATACTGTTATTCCTTGCAAAAAATCTATCTATTATATTTTTCATTTAATGCTTTTAAAATCGCATATGTTTCTAAATCAAGTTTTCCATCATATCTGGAAGGTCTGAAATGATACTGAAATACCTTTATTACATTTTTTGTCTGTCCATCCCATATTCCTGTTTGACTTATAGCATACCCAAATCTGCTAAATTCAGCTTGGACTGTTGATGCAGGAATCATATCCCATGTACTTGCATATTGATTTTCATATGCTGTTTTACGTGAGTTATCATACCACATTCCAATATTATATTTTTTGTATAATTCTTCCCATGGGAATAATGGACCTGGATCAGGTTTTCTTTGAGGAGCAATGTCAGAATGCCCTATGACGTTCGTTGCAGAAATATTATACTTATCAACTAAATATCTCAAAAGTACCGCAACTTCCTTTATTTGAAAATCCTTAAATGGCTCAAATCTACCACTTACATCTCCATCATTAACAATTTCAATTCCAATAGAAGTATTATTCAAATTTTTAGTGCCTTTCCATTCACTTACTCCAGCATGCCAAGCCCTCTTTTTTTCATCTACTAGATAAAACACAGGATCAGCTTGCCAGTCTGATACCAAATAATGTGCACTTACATCATTATTTGTCAATGCTCTAAGAGAAAGTTCCCTATTTAGTGCAGTATAATGCAGTATTACTTGCTGAATTACTTGGCTTGGTCTCTCATTTTGACCTTTTGACGTATGTGATGAATCTACTGTTATTGAACCAGCAGAATTTTTGATTTTCTGAATTCCTCCTCTAATAGATGAATCCATTTCTCCAGACTGCTCTTCACCTGATTGTCTACCTGGTTTTTTCCCATCATCAATTCGAATTTCTATTGGTGGTTTTTTATTACCGCCAGTATTTTCATTGTATGCACTTAATGTATTCCCAATGGATAATAATGATACTAAAAATAATAATTTTGTTACATTTTTTTTCATTTGTTCACTCTCCTTATCTTGTTTATTTTTTTATTATCCTCTATTAAATATAAATAATAAATAATAGCAAAAATAGAAATAATAACTCTCATGATCGAGGTTATGTTTGTATCAATGTCCAGCCATATCATTATTGAGATTATGATATTTAATGCCGATATTAAGATTAAAAAGACATTTCTTCTACTTATCGCAATAAAAATAAATATTATTGATGAAAAAATAAATATAACTCTTGTTCCTCCGAAAAATAGAAGATACGAACTTACGGTTGAAACTACATCATTCATATATGGCGAACTTTGTAAAATTATACGTGAAATATTTACACAGATTAAACTTATTAGAAATATTGCATAACAAATTATTAGTTCTATTTTGTCTTTTTTTATCTCCTTCTCTTCCATATCTTTAGTCTTAATCTTTTTATTTTTACTAATTTCCTTATTTTCCAATTGAAAAATTGAAGAAAACAATGTAATCCAAAAAATTATTTCAATAACAGCAAGCTCTGTTGTTATATGAAAAATTTTATCATTTGAATATTCATGAAAAATTGAATTATAAAAATTATAATTTACAAAAATATATAAAAGAGAGATTATTACTGAAAATCCTTTTTTCAAATAAAAAAACATAAATTTAATCTCCTGAAAATTTATTTATCCAATTCAAATAATTTGAATCTGTAATATTTAAAGCCTCAATATTTGCCTGAAAATTCACATCGTCATCATATACTCTGAATATAATCGGTGCTAATATCTTTAATGTCTGCGTTTCAAAAATACCATGTATATTCATGCTATAAATAAGAGGCTTCTGAAACTTTAACAACTGGCTATTTGTCTGCTTTATTTCATACAAAAGTGAAAGTAAGTTTATTTTTTTTAAATCATTGTTTCTATCTTCTAGTACAACGTCAATTTGATCCGATAATAATTTTTTGTATCTCCATGACTGATGCTTTTTGTGATTCTTACTTTGTATTAAAAATTTCATTTTTTGTGAAAATAAGACTATGTTATTTAAATTTGTTTCATATTTTATTGAAAAATTTCTTTCAAAAAAATTATTTACTGATTTTAATAAATCATTTTGTACACTGTAAATTGTGTTTTCATCATAAATTTTATTAATAAGGCTAGATTTCTGTTCATTAAAAGTATCGTATAGATAAATTTCAATTTCGTATTTCTCAACATTCGGCATTTTTAAAATATTTCCAGCCAGAACAAAATTCAAATTGCTGTTCTGTTTACGTATAAGCTTCATATAATCGGTACTGTATCTTTTTTTTGATACAAAAAGACTTTCACCGCTATATGCAACTGCCAATTGATAATTTAGGTTTGTTTTGTAATGAAGATTCTCATTTAAATAAAGAGGTAGTGAAACTGCTAGATTTTCAGCTAATTCTGATTTTTCTCCAATTGATGTAAAAGTTAAAATTAAGATATTAGGCTTTATACGTTTATTCTGATTCAACATAAATTCAGGACGGTTAAATTCATAATACCATAAAGGTTTATTTGTGGAAAAAAAGTTATTTCTAATCTGTTCATTTCCACTACTCTCATTTTTAACTTTCATTTTCCAAAAATATTCCTCATAATACATGAATTTCTTATAATGTTCAATCCAAGGGAACTTAGATGTAAATTTACAAAGTTCCAGACCTTCCTTGTACATGTTCCTTGCCTTATAGTATTTTAATACATTTAATGCAGTATAGACATTATGCTTTTCAGGATTATAGTATGTAAGCACGTACTGCTTAAATTCGTCATATAACTCATTCAAGATGTAAATACTTGATGTTATATACATCACTTCAGAATTATAACCAGATTCCTTTAAAGCTGTTATCAAAAAATAATTTCCTGTCTCTTTGTCATTTTTCTTAAAATAAACTACTGCCTGCATCATTTTAGCACGCCAGTTCCCTCTTATTGCACAAAGTTTTTCCAGTTTATTTTCATATTCTGCCTTGCTTCTTCTTTTTACAATGTCAAAATATTTTTTGAATGCAACAGATGAATTTGGATTGATTTCTAATGCCTCATAATATTTCTTTTCAGATTCTAGAGACATTCCGAAAAGTTCGAGCGCTTCTGCATAGGCTATGCAAAGAGCTTCTGTTGAATTATTTACGTTCCAGTTTTTTTCGTACAGCTCAACCGCATTTCTGTATGCTCCAATTTTTATATAATAAGTTCCAAGTAAAATTAACTTTCTTTCAAAATTTTCATCAGCTGCATAAAATCTTAACACCGCTTCCTTTATTTCAGAATAAAGCTCTTTTGAAAAGGCATCCTGTATTATAGGATATAGTCCATCCATATTATCCCAGTATTTTCTTATTGACGGATATAATTTTTTTTCAAGCCATTCTTTTTTGGGCATTTTAAATTCTTTTCCGAATTCATCATAATAGGAAATTTCCTTAAAATCATCTATATAATTATCATTTTTCATATTTTTTATTTCATTATTGTTTACATTATCTACATTATTATTAAAAAACTCCTTATTATTAACTTGATTATTATTATAATGATTAGTTTTTTCACTATTTTTTACAGAGTTGCTTTCTTTATTTTTATTTCCTTTATCCTCAGAAGATTTGAAAAAATCAAAAATCCCCATATATCCTCTATCCTCCTATCCCAAATTATTATTTTATAGCAATATTATAATTGTATAACAAATTTACCATAAATAGTATAGCACATTTTTTTTATTTTTGTTACATATTTTTTAAAAAAAATCTTAAAAAGATGAGATTAATAAAAATCCCACATTTTCATTCCAGTTTATAAATTTATAATAAATTCATTGTTTTAACTTCTATTCTTCGTTTTCATAATAAGTTTCTTCAATCTCATTATTACTTTCCTGCTTTTTCAAAAAATCATATTCCACATTTAAAAATATTACGGAACTTAAAACCTGTAAATATATTCCAACAAAAACAACTCCAACTATAAAAATAGCAATAACAATGATTCCAAACCAAAAACTTATTCTAAATACTTGCAATATTCCAAAAGCAATTACAAACGTCGGAATAATACTTATCAAAATTAAAACTATCCCAGGAATAATTTTTCTAAGTCTATTTCCCTTAGATAGCTGATAACTATAATTTATCGAACTTATAATCCCAGTATCATCTTGAATATAATACACCTCAAAATATAGAAAATATTTAACTGCTATAATTATAGCGGTAATCTGCAATATTAAAGAAATTATCCCCAAAGAAACCATTTTTAGTGATTCAACTATAACCGTGAAACCTAGTATCAGACAATACTGTATACTAACAAGCCTTAATATTTTTAAAATAAATTTTTTTAAATTAAATTCCTTTTTATCCTCAATTTCCATTACTATTTTTTTTAAATAATAGCCAGTTAAAAATAATTGAATTATTGAAAATATCAGTTCCAAAATTCCAAATACCATAAGCATTGATACTATTTTTGGACTTCTGTCTTCATTTATAACAATTTTAAAAATTAGATACCTATTAAAAAAATCTGTTCCAATAATCACCAACATTAATAAATATGTCAAAAATACCAGTAACTTATTATTTTTTAAAAATTCTCTGTATACATCAAATGCAGTTTTAAAATATTCTGTTGTATCCAGCTTTCTTTCAAATAACTTTTTTTGTATATTATCTAAATTCATAATTTTTTTCCTTTCTAATTTTTATTATGTTTTTTAATATAGTCATATTCCACATTCAGGTATACTATAACGCTTATTGTTATTATTAGAATAACTAATAGGCTGGAAACAACTCCGATTATGATAGACACTGGAAATACAGCATATAATGGCATAAATCTTAAAAAATTTAATGGCGTTAAAACAAGAATATCAGAAAATGGACTCGTCAATAAGAAATTTAATACTGTAAAAAATATAACTGGAATTAAAATTCTTAATCTATTGCCTTTCAATAATTCTAAATTTAACCTAAACGCTTCCTGCATCGGAATATTTCTAATGCAATATATTTGTACAAAATAAAGAACATTTGACATAAAAAATACTATCATACTAAATACTACTAATAGCATAATCACAACAACTATTCCAAAAATCATCAAAAACAGTACATGATTTAAATGCAAAGACATCGCAAATTCTCCACCCAGCCACCACAAGGCAAATATAACTACTAAAATTCTTCCAAATATTTCAGAGAAAATTAAATATATAACTACAAATACTGCTATAATTGACAAATATTTTTTCATTATATCTTTCAAATTATGTTCAAATGTCTTATTTTCAATTCTATTTCCAATTTTTATAACTGAAATTATACAGAATACTCCAATATATATTGTTGCTACTATATTTGGAACAAACATTAGAAATTTATAAACGGAATATCCCGAACTTTCAATTAACTTACTTGAAAGTGAAGTTGAAAATAATTTCCAAATATTTGCAATAATAAAAAATACTGTCCATAATTTATTTTCATTTATAAATACTTTCAAAGTTTCAAATGTCTCCTTAAAATATTCACTTGTTGTAAATTTTTTTCTATATAGCTCTTTTTGCAAATTTTCAAGTTTCATAACTTTCACTCCTTTTTTATTTTTTATTAACATTCTATGTAAATTTTATATTTATCAATAATAAAAATTTTAAATAATTAAAGAAAGTTTTATCAATATTAAGATTATATCATATTTTATTACTTTTTTAAATATTTTTAAATTTCTTGGTAATATTAATTTTCTAAGAAGAATATAATTTTAAATTGTTATAATAAGATAGTATTAAAAAGGAGGTATTGTTATGTTCAAATTATTCAAAAAACCAATAATAATCTTATTTTCGTTTACAACTACAAATGTTTTACTATTCGCCGCAACTCTATCAGTTCCACCTAAAAGAAGCAGCGAATATTCATCACAGGCTTCTCGCATATTAAGTTCACACTACAGTACTGTTGATAATGTTTCAATTTTGGGCAATCAGGCAACTGCAAAAGATACTGGACAACCATTCACTGGAACATACGTTGAATTTGACACAATTGGTAATGCTCAGGCAGTAAGAATCTATCAAAATGGGACATTAAACGGTCCAATGTTTATATATTATGATAACGGCAACCTGTCAAAAGTTTCAAATTATGCAAATGGCGTAAAAAATGGGGAAGAAGTTGATTTTTATAGAAATGGAAATTCCAGAACAATTAGAAATTATAAAAATGACATGCTAAATGGAAATGGTTATGATTTTGATGAATTTGGACGACTTACTTTGTCGGCTGAATATGCAAATAATGCAAAAAATGGAAAAGAGACAAAAATTTCAAATGGAATTGTTACAAATGAAAGCACTTATTCCAATGGACAGCTAAATGGAAAAACTAAATCATACTATTCAAACGGAGTTGTCCGCCTAGATGGTAATTATATCCATAATTTGCGAGATGGACAATGGACTTGGAATTATGAAAATGGTACAAAAAGATTAATTGAAAATTATAAAAATGGTACAATTATAAATATTACAGGTTATTCCAAAACTGGAAAAAAAGAACGCGAAATGAAACTGGACAATGGAAACGGTACTTTTACTCAATATTATGATAATGGAAAAGTTAGGACACAAGGTACTTTAAGATATTATAAGCCTTATGGAACGTGGACTTCATATGGTCAGGACGGTTATGTTACTGATACTCAAGGATTTTATTAAAAAAACTTGATTTATTTTTTTTATGTTATATAATATATTAATAGGCAATTGTAAAAGTAATAATATAAAAACTCAATAAATACAGTGTTTTTATCTAAAATATTAAAATTTTATAGCAAAAATGCTGGAGAAAAATAGTAAAAATTAAAACTGTAAAAACATTGTAATTATTAGAAATTTTCGACTTTTACAAATGACTATAATATATTAAGAAAAGGAGATTTAAGAAAAAAATTACTTAAGAAAGTGGTGTTAATTATGAAAAAGCTATTATTTATTTCAATGTTTTTATTAAATATTTTAAGTTTTTCAGCAATGAAAAACGGTATTTATTCTGTTGAAAAAAAATATGATGGCAACTGGAATTCATTCGTAAAATTAACAATTAATGACGGAAAGATAATCGGTGCCCAGTATGACAGAAAAAATCAGAAAGGTGAACTATTCTCAATGAGTCAAAGTTCATTTAGAGACATTTCTCTTGAAATTTCGAGAAGCCTTATTAGTTCTCAGAATGTCAATTCCGTAACAGGAAAGGATGCAAAAGCATTATCAGAATTTAAGGAAATGTCAAACTTTTTAATTAATAAGGCCAACAATGGCGAAACTGGAAATTTCAAAATGTAACATAAATTAAGAAAATAAATAAAATTGTGATTTCTGAAATATTAAAAAGTTAAAGTAATAAAAAAAGGAGTTTTCTCATCATTAATTTGAGATTGCTCCTTTTTTCATTTTATTTATCTCTATTCCATATCATAAATAGTTTTCTATTTTAAAGCGTTTAACCCTGCTAAATTCAAGAAATTCCAAGGCTTGTTATAATGAGGCTGGAAGAAAAAATCTACAAATGCCAGTTCTTCTACAGTCATTTTGTTTTGAATACATACTGACAATGTGTTAATTGATTGTGTCAAATCAATTTTAGAATTTAACTGTGCTCCTAAAATTACTCTGCTATTTTTGTCATAAACTACTTTTAATGTTACTTTTTCATAAGTCGGCATAAATTCAGGACGATAATTGTCAACTGCTATAATACTTTCCACTTCCAGTCCATTTTCTTTCGCAGATTCCTCTGTCAAACCAGTCGCCGCCATATTATTTTCATAAATTTTTATTCCAGAGGTTCCTTGAGTTCCCAAATGTCTTATTTTATTTTCAAGCAAGTTTATTCCAGCTAGTGTACCCATTCTTACAGCATTTGTTGCAAGCGGTATATAAACTTCTTTTTGTAAAGGATTATAAAATACTGAACAGCAATCTCCAGCGGCCATAACATCCTTGTTGCTTGTTCTCATGTATTCATCAACTTTAATCGCTCCATTTGGTAACATTTCCAACTGCCCTTTAAACAATGAAGTGTTTGGCAAGAATCCAACACACATAATTACCATATCTGCCTCATACACATTTTTATCAGTAACCACTTTTGTCACATTTCCATCGTTTCCTTCAAATTTTACAACCTTTTCCCCAGTTGCAATAATAATTCCCCTATGTTTAAACGATTCTTCAGCAATATCTGTAAATTCCTTGTCAAAATATTTACTTAAGATTCTTTCTTCGGCATCCACTAAGACAACTTCCTTCCCATTGTCCCTAAACGCTTCCACAAGTTCCACTCCAATGTACCCTGCTCCAACAACAACAACTTTTTGAGAATGTTTTGTTCTTTCAATAATTTCATTTGAATGGTTATAATTTTTACAAAGTAAAATGTTATTCAGATCAACTCCTTCAATTGATGGGATAATTGGCCAAGAACCAGATGTTATAATCAATTTGTCAAAAGTTTCGTTAAATTCAATCCCAGTTTCCAAATTTGCCACATGGATTGTTTTTCCTTCAATATCGATATTTTTCACATCGTGTCGCATTCTCATATCAACATTCAATTCTCTCAGTTTTTCAGGCGAAGAATAAAATAACCCTTGAGGATCTTTCACAACTCCCCCCACATACAAGGCAATCCCGCAAGATAGAAATGAAATGTTATCATTTCTCTCAAACACCACTATCTCAGCCTCAGGATTTGTTTTTCTCAAGTTCACAATCGCAGCTGTTCCCGCATGCGTACATCCAATTACTACAACTTTCATACTTTTAAATTCTCCTTTACAATATCTAAATTTTAATTTTTATCCCAGATTTCAATAATTTTCAAATCAAATTATTTTTTTCTCAATCTATTTAAATTATACTATATTTTGAAAAAAAATCAATAGTATTTTGAAATTTTTACAAATTTATATTCAAATTATTTTAAAATAGAAAAAGGTTACCTAAGAATTTGTCTCAGATAACCTTGATTTTATTAAAATATTCTTACAATATCCCTTGATACTTTATCCCATTTCCCCAATACACATTATTCACCATAACAGTTTCTTCTGACAAATTAACATCTTTTAGTGCCCACTTCTTAAATTCTTCAAAGCCTGTTCTGTCAACAATGTAACCAATATGCTCTTTTGGAAGACTTCTGTCGATATATTTGTCAACGTATTCGTAGGTATTTTTAATGATTTTTATTATTGATTCTTCATCTGCCCAGAATAGCCAGTCTTCTGCCAGTCTTGGGTTCTGCTTTCCACTTCTTCCCATTATTGCAAGTTTATAATACTTTTTAGGAGATCTTGTCCATGCTCCTGTTGGGCAGTTCAGTACACATTCTCCACAACCAATACATCTTTGGTGATCTCTTACAGGTTTATAGTTTTTATATGAAATTGCTCCTGTTGAAAGCTTTTTACATTTTCTTTCACACATTCCGCAAGAAACACATTTTGATTCATCCAGTTCAGGCTTTGCCATTCCGATTATTCCAAAATCGTGCATTCTAACTTTTTGACAGTCATTTGGACAACCTGTTAATGCCACCTTAAAGTGAAAATCATTTGGAAATATTGCTTTTTCGATTTTCTTTGCAAATTCTGTTGTATTATAGGCGGCTTTTGGACACACCTTATTTCCGATACAGGCAGCAACATTTCTTGTACCAGCAGCGGCATATCCCTTATCTTTGTCCTTATAATTAATTTCCAGTTTTTCCATAATCGGCTGCACCATCTTATTGACTTTCTCAATATCGTTCCACGAAATTCCCAATACTTCAAAACCTTGACGAGTTGTAATATGAACATTTCCATCTCCATAAGTATTAGCTATTTTTGCAACCATTTCCATTACTTCCCCAGTAATCGCACCTCCTGGCACTCTCACACGCAATGCCGTTTTAGATCTGTCCTTTGTTACCCTGAATGCATTTTTAGTAACTGTTTTTCTATTTATATCCATGCTCATTGTCTTTACCTCTTCTTTTGTTTTTTCTTAAAATTCATTCTTAATCAAGCAGTTTTTTTGCAAAATCATATCTAAATACTGGCCCTTCAAGGCAAATATATGTTTCATCAATTTTACAATGTCCGCATTTTCCAACGGCACAGGACATCTTTCTTTCAAATGAAACCCATATTTTTTCAGTTGGAATGCCTGTTTTTAGGATTTCAAGGCAAGAAAAATGCATCATTACTGGAGGCCCTACAACAATATATTCGACTTCATCCATATTTTCAGGAATTTTTAAATTCGGAATATATTTTGTAACCATTCCTTCGTGCATTTCGTCTTCTGTCTTTCCAATATTTCTTGCTGTTTCTACATTATCCAATGTTACAAGTATTTCAATATTTTCTCTCCAACGTGAAAATTCCTCTTCAAAAATAACACTTTCATAATTTTTATATCCAACAATGATTTTAAAGGACTTCATTTCATCAGGATGTTTTGTAAAATATTCGATAATTGGACGGACTGGTGCAATTCCACTTCCTCCAACAATCATTACAATATGTTTATTTTTGTATTGTTCAATTGGAAAACCGTGTCCATAAGGTCCTCTCAAAAAAATTCTATCTCCTGCCTTCAGTTCAAAAATCCTGTCTGTAACTTTTCCAACTTTTCTAATCAGAAAATCAAGATAGCCTTCTTCCAAGTCAAAATTTGCAATAGAAATAGGAGCTTCTCCAACTCCCGGCAATGAAATCTGCATAAACTGTCCAGCTTCTACACTTCCCTTTTTATATTCCACACGAAACAGCCATTCCAACCCGGTAACTTTCTCAATAGACAAAAGTTTGTGAACAGTTGGCAAATATACGTTCATATCCACTATAGCCTGTTCATCCATATTTATTGTATTTAATGTGTTAATTGCTGTCATTCTGATTTTTCCCCCTTCTTCTCAGCTGAAATTTTTTTTAGTTCGGCACTTAGTTTATTAATACAGTTTGAGAATGAAATGTATTCAGGACAGGCATCATCGCATCTTCCACAGCCTGTACACATCTGATAGCCAAATCTCTTTTTAAAATCAGATATTTTGTGCATCACTTTAAATCTCATCCTATCTCCGTGTCTTTGTCTGAATGAATGTCCACCAGCCATATCCGTAAAGCCGTTTACATGACACGAAGCCCATACACGCCGTCTTTCTCCATTATTTTCATTCTCAGTGTAAAAAATGTCCTGTGTAGTCGTACAAGTGCAAGTTGGACAAACAAAGTTGCATTTTCCACAGGCTATACAACGATTGTCGTATTCACGCCACAAATCCAGATTTATAATATCCTCAAGCTCAATATTATCAGGAATATCCACGTGAATTTCATTGTCTTCGACAAATTCCATTTCAAATTCCACATTTTCTTTTACTTTATTGTTATTATTTTCAGCAATAAGCTCATCAAAATACACTTTCAGCTCGTCATCTCTTATATCAGCAAATATTTCCTCTTCTGTAACTTTTATTCCAATATTATATTCATCAGTCTTGTTAGTGCCCATATCTACACAAAAACAGTTCTCAAATGAATTTGGACATCCAAACACTACAAATTTAACCTTATCCCTTACTCTTTTATAATAAATATCCAGAAACTTGTTATTCAAGTAAACTTCATCAACTCTTTTTACAGAATGTAAATCACAGCTTCTAAGAAATATAAGATATCTTTGATCCTGCTCCTTAGGCATCTTGCACCCATCTTCTGTAAAATAGAACATTGTCTGTGTTATTGGCAACATTACTTCCTTTGCTGAAAAATTGGATTTCTTGTCAAAACATATTTCATCAATCTTGTCAATTTCAGAATATCTGATGACAGAAGTATCTGAAAATGTCCCACGAAACGGTATCTCAACTGGTGCATATATTTTATATTCCTTTTTCAGCTTTTCAAGTGCCAGATTAAAATTTTCACGATTTAAACTGATTTTCATTTTCCCTCCTAAATTTTGCTTTATCTCTATCATATTGCTTTTTATTTCAACTGCTATTTATCCTTTTTCGCCAAATAATAACAGGCAAAACCAACGAATCCTCCCCCAACAATATTCCCCAATGTTACAAATAACAAATTATAGAAATAGCCATTTAATGTTATTTCTTTTGCTCCATTATACATTATGCCCATCATCAAAAGCGTCATATTAGCGACACTATGCTCAAATCCAGCAGTTATAAAGGCAAATAGGCACCAGAATACCATTATCAGCTTGGCAGTTTCCTCCTTCAGTTTTATCCCGGCCAGAACTGCAAGACATACAAGAATATTGCATAAAATTCCCTTGAAAAACAGTTCGTGCGGCAGTGCAGTAATTTTTGCCTTTGAAACCTTTACAATAAATTCCACAACAGGTTTTGAGGCGGAATTTGAAAACACATACATACACGCAAGTACGACTGATCCTGCGATATTTCCCACATAAGCCGCTATCCACATGAGAACCATATCCTTAAAACTTATGCCCTTGTTCAGAAGTCCCGCTACCCCTATCATATTATTTCCTGTAAAAAGTTCTGTTCCAAACACAACTACAAGGCTAAGTGCTATCCCAAAGCTGACTCCCATAAGGATTTTATTAGTTGGCAAGCCGCTACTAACCCCACCAACCGTAAATGTCAATAAAATTCCAATACCAATAAACATTCCAGCCAAAAAGGCTGATAAAAAATATTTCCCCTTATTTTCTTTTAAAAGTCCTATTTTACCTTTTGCAGCATTCGTTACTAATTCCAAAGTTTCTTTATTCTTCATTCTTTTCTACTGTAATAAAACTATTTTTTATTACATTCTCCCTTCCTGTTAAATTTATTTGTGAAAAATTTCTTATATTAAATTATCACATAAATATATAAAAAAGTCTATATAAAAAATTAATAATTTTATATTTGTAATCATAACATTTTGATTATCTAATTTTTTTCTATAAAAAAATCGCTGTATTTTATAACAACGATTATTTTTTTAATAATGAAGTTTCTCCATTTCCTTTAACAGTTCTCTCAATGTTTCAGAATCTGCTTTTGGTTCATTAATTACCCTTTTCCAAACCTTACTGCCACGTATGTTATGAAATAATCCATGAGTGTGCATTAAGAATAAATGTGGACGAAGTTTCTGTTTTTCCATATTTTCAACATAATAAAGCATTTTTTCTATAATCTCTTTACGAGTTATGTTTATTTCTTTTCCGTAATATTTCCCAAATTCAGTCAAAATCATAGGATTATCATAAATTTCCCTTCCTAGCATTGCAGAATCAACATGTCTTAAATGATTGTCAATTTCTTCTATACTTGTTATCCCACCGTTTATTTCTATGTGTAAATCAGGATTCTCTTTTTTCACACGATAAACTTCGTCATATCTAATAGGCGGAACATTTCTGTTCTGCTTTGGATCAAGACCTGCCAACACCGCTATCCGTGCATGAATTATATATTTGTTCACACCAACCTTTTTAGTAATATTAATAAAATTCATCATATCTTCATATTTATCCAGCAATGTCCGTTCAAAAGAATCAGGTAATATATTTTTCCCATCAATTCCAATCCTATGCTTTATGGAAACAGGTTTACTTGTAGCATTTTTCATTGCCTTCACAATATTCGCCACTTCTTCTGGAAATGCCATAAGATAAGCTCCCATCATATTTCCAGAAACTTTATCAGACGGACATCCAACATTTAGATTAATTTCATCATAATTATATCTTTCAGCAATTTTTACTGCTTTATATGCTTCCTTAGGATTAGTAGCCGCAATTTGGCAGAACAATAGGATTTTCTATTTTATCAAAACCTAATAAATAATTCAAATCTCCTGTATTGATAATAGCCTGTGCGGTTATCATTTCTGTATACAAAAGAACATCTTTATTTATCATTCTTACAAAATTTCTAAAATTTCTGTCTGTTCTGTCCACCATAGGAGCTATACTTATTACATTTTTCACAACATTTTTCCTTTCATAATATAAATTAATTTTATATAAAAAAATCAAAATCTCCTTATTCATTATAAGTTATGAAAGAAGATTTTAATTTAATTTTTTATTCCTTTATTCTCAATTTATATTTATTTATCTTTTATAATATTTCATTGCCTCAGGTAAAAATTTTTTCATTGCCGCAACTCTATTTGGTCCTGATGGATGTGTTGATAAAATTTCAGCCCCGCTGCTTCCTAGCATAGAAGTCATTCTTTCTTCGGTTACTATAGCTTCAGATGGATCATATCCAGCCATTGCCATAAATATCATTCCATATTTATCAGCTTCATATTCCTGAGTTCTACTAAATTTTAAAAGAGTGATGGAAAGTCCTTTTGAAACAAGTGATTCTATCTGGTTACCTGTTACTATGCCTGTTACCGCTTGTGCAATTCCCGCTAAAACACGTTGACTCTTGTCTTCAGCCTGATGTCCAGCAATAACATGCCCTATTTCATGTCCCATTACATAAGCAATTCCCGCATCAGTTTTTAGGATTGGCATAATTCCAGTATAAAAAGCAATTTTTCCTCCAGCCATGGCAAATGCATTTGCTTCATCAGTTCTTACCAAATTAAATTCCCAATTTAAAGTAGAAAGTTTTTTTGTCATTCCATTTTCAGTTAAATATTGTTCTACGGCTGTTTTTATTCTATTTCCAATTCTTTTTATTCTTTGTCCATCTGACGTATTGTTTGCCAGCATACCTTGAGCCGCTAAACCATCAATAAATTTTCTATAATCTGAAGCAGCTTCCTTTGCTACGCTTTCTTCTGTTACAAGACTTAACTGTTTTCTTCCAGTAATCGGTGCCACTGTACAACCTGAAATTACTGCTAACATTGTAGCTAAAAATAAAAATTTTGAACATTTTTTCATTGCCATTTTCATCATCTCTTTTCTTTATAAATTTAGTATTCAGTATATTTTACAATCTTTTTTTTAATTTTTCAAGTATAAATAAAATAATTTTTAATAAAAATGTGATTTATATTAATTTTTGCTATTTATTTTTATTTCTTTTGATTAAAAATTAAGCTAATTAATTGAAAAATATATTAATTTATAATATAATACTGTATATCAAATGAAAGGAGAAAATTTTTTATTATGTTTATGAATACTTTGAAAACAGGTTTTTTAATGTTTATATTAATTGTCCTTTTCGTGATAGCTGGTCAGGCGATTGGAGGACCTCGAGGAGCATTGCTTGGTCTTTTGCTTGCAGGAGGTATGAGTTTTTATAGTTACTGGTTTAGCGATACAATGGTTATTAAGGCATATCATGGGCGTGAAGTTACTTTACAGAATAATCCTGAATTGTATAAAATGGTGCAACGTCTGGCAAGTAATGCCCAATTACCAATGCCAAAAGTTTATGTACTTCCTGAACGTCAGCCAAATGCCTTTGCAACTGGAAGAAATCCTCAAAATGCGGCTGTTGCCTGTACTTCAGGATTGCTTGAATTAATGGACAATAATGAATTATCTGGCGTTATAGCTCATGAATTGGGGCATATAAAACATCGTGATATTTTAATAAGTACCATTGCCGCTACTTTTGCTGGAGCTATTTCATATATCATAACAATTTTACCATATTTTCAGAACAATAGCCGTAATAACAGAAGAAATAATTCTGCTGGTACAATATTAATTGCCCTTTTGGCTCCACTAGCAGCTTCTGTTATTCAAATGTCTATTTCAAGAAAAAGAGAATATATGGCTGATAAAGCTGGTGCTGAATTTTCAGGCAATCCTTTATACCTGAGAAATGCTTTAAAAAAATTGGAATATTACAGCCATAATATTTCAATGAGCAAAGAAAATCCTGCAACAGCACATATGTTTATTGTAAATCCTCTTTCACATTTTGACAATCTTAAAAACTTATTCAGTACACACCCTTCAACTAGTGATAGAATAAGAGAATTGGAAAAAATGGCGAGAGAAAAAAATTTATTATAATTTTAAATATATTAAAAAATTATTTTTTGCTTTTCTTGAGAATTTTTTTTAAATATGATAAAATATGGACATAAAATACAATAAAATTGGAGAAGAATCAGATATGATTAATGCGTTTACTTTTTTAACATTGTTATTACTTTTTGTAAGAATTTACTCTTTTATATCACTTTTATTTCTAAATGATAAAAGAGTTCAATTTGCAGAAAGAATAACAATACTTATATTGTTATTTGAAGTTTTAACTATATTTTTATATAGTTTTTTTATCTCTTTCAGATATTTACTACCACCAATGTTAATGCTGCTAAAAACTCAAAAATTTTTTATTTTTAAGAATTTTTCATTAGTGCTTCTAATATATTCTTTCTTAAATTTAATACTAAGTTTTACTTTTAATAGTCAAACTATCTTTAAATTTATAAATAGATTTTTAGTTGGCATAATTTTATTAACAAATATTATTTATGGTTTTCTGTTAATACTTTAAACTTAAGTTTTCAACTAAAACTAAAAAATAAAAAGTGTACTATTAGCTTGACTATTTGTCATTTTAGTACACTTAATTTATCTTACTTAAAATTTTTTCTTCTGTTTTTCCTCTATGCTTCCTGTTTTTCAAGAATCATATTCACTTCATCAATTATTATATCAGGATTTAATCCATGAACAGCAATTCCTTCTCCCAAAGTTTCAGCACTTGAAATAATACATCCCACACATCCAAGTCCATATCTCATAAGTACTTGTGCAATAATTGGATATTTTTCTACTGCTTCCATTATATTCATATCTTTTGTTATTTTTTCCGCCATAATTTTCCTCCATTAATTATCATTTCACAATGTAAGTATATCAGATTAAATTATATTAGTCAACTTTAAATATCAAATATTTTTCAATTCAAAATTAATTATATTATCAAGAAAATTTATAACTTAATATGAAATATTTTATATCTTTTTATAAATCTGTTAAATTCTATGTTGTTTTCATTTAATATTTTTCCAGCTAATATTGTAGAAGTATTGTCTAATTCTTTTTAATTTTACTTATTTTGCATCTGCATATTTTTTAGCTACAGCATCCCAGTTTATCACATTGAAAAATGCTGAAATATAATCCGCTCTTCTATTTTGGTAATTTAGATAATATGCATGTTCCCAAACATCTATTCCTAAAATTGGAGTCCCTTCTGAACATTCACAAGTTGTTACTCCTGGAATTAATGGATTATCCTGATTTGCAGTCGAAGTCACTTTTAGTTTTCCATCTTTATTTACAACAAGCCAAGCCCATCCTGAACCAAATCTTGTTACCGCAGCTTTTGAAAATTCTTCTTTAAATGTTTCAAAACTTCCAAATGCTTCATTAATTTTTTCAGCTAACTCACCTGTAGGCTCTCCTCCAGCATTAGGTCCAATTATTTCAAAATATAAATTATGATTATAGAAACCTCCTCCATTATTTCTGACAGCTCTACGTATACTTTCTGGCAATATTTTTAAATTTTCCAAAATTTCTTCGATAGGTTTTTCTAAAAATTCTGGTGCATTATTTTTTAATGTATCATTCAAATTATTAGTGTAAGTTACATGATGTTTTCCATAATGGATTTTCATCGTTCTTGCATCAATATTTGGTTCCAATGCGTCAAATTCATAAAACAATTCTATTTGTTTAAACATTTTCTATCACTCCTAATTTATTGTTATGATACATTTTATCATATTATTTTTATAAAATCAACAAAAATTTATATTTTTTATAAATTTGTTATTATTATAATTATGAATAATTATTCTTTTATAATATATCCAACACTTCTTACAGTTTTTATAATTTTTTGATCAAACCCTTTATCTATTTTTGATCTTAAAAAATTAACATAAACATCTACAATATTGCTTTCTGAAACAAAATCTATATCCCAAATCTTTTCTGAAATCATAGTTCTTGTAAGCACTCTATTTTTGTTTCTTAAGAAATATTCAAGCAACAAAAATTCCTTATTTGTCAACTCTATTTCTTTACCATTTCGTTTAACTTCTCTATTCGCTGGATTTAATGTCAAGTCATAAGCTGTCAAAATTCCCATTTCATCTTCAGTCAGCCTCTTATTCAAAATTCTCACTATAGCTCTGAACTTGGCAGAAAGTTCTTCCAGACGGAAGTCATTATACACATAATCATCTATTCCTTTTAACAGGGCTTCTGTTTTGGAATATCTATCATCTTGTTCAATTGCCATTAAAATATAGCTTTGTTTTTTATATCTCAGAATTCTTTCTATTGCCAATGGAAAATCTTCTATTGAGCTAATATCTAAAAAAGAAATATCAAGTGATTCTGTTTTTAAGGCATCCAATAACTGTTCTTCGTTTTCTGCCAATATTACATTAAAGCTTAGTTCCTTTAATAATTGACCGACTACCATTCTCGTCTTTTCATTTTTGTTAAATACTAATACTTTCATTTTTATTGTTGTATAATAATAAAATATTATACCTCTCCTTTCTTTCCTATTTACTTCCCTAATTCCAGTTTTTCAATTATTTTAGTAATCATATCATTCATTCTTCTTGATGCTATAGAATCATTTGAAATAAACGGTAACCCGTTATCACTAGATTCTACTATATTTTCATCTAGCGGTATTGAACCTAGAAAGTCAGTTTTTGTTTCTTTGGATATTTTTCCAGCACCATTCTTTTTAAAAATATTTACTTCCTTTTGACAATCAGGACAAATAAAACCACTCATATTTTCGATTATTCCAAGAACGTTCAAGTTAATTAATTTTGCAAAATTTATCGCTCTCGTAGAATCCAGCAAAGAAACTTTTTGCGGGGTTGTAACAATTACTGCTTTTGAATCTGTTCCTATATTTTGTGCAATACCTAATATTTCATCGCCTGTTCCTGGTGGCAAATCAACTATTAAAAAATCAATTTCTCCCCATTTTACTCCTTCCAGCATTTCCATTATCGCTGTAATTTTTTGTGGTCCTTTCCATATCACTGGCGAATTATCTGGAACAAAAAAGCTAAGTGATGATATATGTAAATTTTCTGTTATTTCTAACGGTTCAGAAATCTTTGAAAGTTTCATTCCTTCTTTTCCAAACATAATTGGAACATTAGGCCCATGCAAATCAGCATCAAGAACACCAATTTTATATCCTCGCAATGATAACCCATAAGCTAAATTAATAGCTATCGTTGTCTTTCCAACTCCACCTTTACCGCTCATCACTAATAATTTATGCTTAATTTGGGACATATTGGAATCAATTCTTTTTTTTCGTTCAAGCAAAGCTGTATTAGTCTGCATTCATTCCTCCTTACTTTAAAAAATATTTTAATTTTATTTAATTTCCCTATTTTAATTAAAACATAAACTTAGAAAAAATACAAGACATTTTTTAAATTTTTTTCAAAAAAAATTAATATTTTTGTTATTATAAATAAATTATATATTTATCAAAAAATAAACTGGACTAATTTCATTCTTTCCTATATAATATATTCAAATTATCTTAAAATAAAAACTCTAAATTTTCAAAATGATTTTTTATAATAACAGTTTTTTATTATTAATTTAAGAAAGGAATAATTATGAACATTCATTTAAAATCAAATATACAAAGAATATTACTATTTTTAATATTAAGTCTTATGCTTATATGTAAAACTAATGAAAAAAACTATTTATGGTATTTTCCAAAAGAAATTATTTCAAACATAAATAAACTACAGACGGGGGATATTCTAATCTTATCTAAAAAACCAACCTTACATTCAATGTGGGGACATGCGGCTGTTCTAAATGAACACAAAAAAATTGTCGAATTTCCATCGTATTCTACAGGATACAGCGAAAGCCCTATTTATAGCTGGCAAAATCTAAATCGTAAAATTGCTGTATTCAGGCTCAAGGGAATTGACAATGAATTCAAGACTGCACTATTCAAGGAAATTGATGAAACTGTTACAAAACCTTATGGAATAACTTTTCATAAAAATTTTGATAAAAGGTTATATTGTTCACAATTTATATATATTATATTTAAAAAAGCTGGTGAAAAGGTTGGACGTGAAGTAGATCTTGATTCCAATGGAGGTGCATGGGTTATGCCTTTTGATATTATGGATTCTCCATTACTGGAAAATATTTCACTTTATTAAAAATATTAAAAAATTTACAAAACAAAAGCTCCCATATATTTCTGAGAGCTTTTTATTATTTATTAAATTTGTTAAATATGAAAATTAGGAATTTCTCCCAGTTCTGTCAAATCATACGGTGTTCCCTGATAAACATGATGATTTACCCAATTTGAAAATAATAAATTTGCATGTGCCCTCCATACAAAAAGCGGCTCTTTGCTTGCATCATCATCTGGATAATAATTAAATGGAACTTTTATATTTTTTCCCAATTTTACATCTCTTTCATATTCTTTAGCAAGAGTCATTCTGTCGTATTCCAAATGCCCCATAATAAAGATATTACGTTTATCTCTAGTTCTTACAATACTCACTCCCGCCTGCTCTGAATTTGCTATAATTTCCAGTTCAGGCACTTTTTCAATATCTTCGGCATGCACTTCAGTATGACGCGATTGTGGCATATTAAACACTTCATCAAACCCACGCAACAACATCGTATGGAAAATATCAATTTTTAAAGGATAAATTCCAAAAAGTTTTTCCTTTAAAGGATATTTCTGTATTTCATAATGATAATAAAGTGCTGCCTGTGCCCCCCAGCAAATGCACATTGTCGAGTAAACATGCGTTTTGCTCCATTCCATTATTTGAGTAAGCTCTTTCCAGTAGATAACTTTTTCAAAAGGGAGATTTTCCACTGGTGCTCCTGTTATAATCAGACCGTCAAAATATTCATTTTTTATATCTTCAAAAGTTTTATAAAAATTGGACATATGTTCTTTTGAAGTATTCTTTGATACATACGATGTCATTTTTAAAAAAGTTACTTCCATTTGAAGCGGAGTATTACTAAGTAATCTTAGCAATTGAGTTTCCGTTTCAATTTTTGTAGGCATAAGATTTATTATTATAAATTTTAAAGGACGAATATCTTGCGACAATGCTCTATTTTCATCCATTACAAAGATGTTCTCCTTTGCTAAAATATCTACAGCCGGTAAGTTATTTGGTATTTTTATAGGCATTGCATATTCTCCTTTCTAAAACTTTTGTTTAATTTATTTTAATAAATAAAAATTAAATTTTTTAACTTTCTCTAAGTGCCAGCGGCATTGTGAAATACAGTGATTTATCATTATCCTCATCTCTTACAATTACTGAACTCTTATTATTTAACAATTCCAGAACTGTAACTTTTCCTTCAATTGTGGAAATATAATCAAGTAAAAATCTGACATTCAATGAAATTTTTAAATCATCACCTTCTTGAATTGTTACAATCTCCTCTTTTATCTGTGCATTTTCACTTGTTCCAGTAAGCAGCAGCTTGTTATTGGCAAAATTGAATATCCCACCATTTTTGGCTTCTTTATTTTCTCTAACAAATATAGCTGTTCTTTTCAGTACTGACAAAAAGTCCTTTGTATTTAGCAATACTTTTTTATTATGCTGAGAATTATTTAAAATTGATTTATAATCTGGAAACTGTAAATCAATTGTACGAGTCAAAATTTCTACATTTGAAAATTGGAAAAATACTTTTGAACCGTCTGATTTTAAAGTTATATTTTCTTCGTCAATTAGTTTCATAATTTTTATTAATCCATCAATTGTTTTCAATGGAACACTTAGACTAAGATTTTCCTTTCCCTTTTGACTTTCTTCCAGCTCTTCTTCTATATAAGTTAATCTATATGTATCTGATGAAATAAGTTTTAACTTGTCTTCTTCAATTTCCATTCTAATACAGTTTACAGCAAGATTCTCTGGATTGGGAGAAGCTGAAATTTTTACGTTTTCAATATTATTTAATAATTTTTGTTTAGAAAAAACATATTCAACTCCACTATTTAATGTTGACTGAACAGGGAAAAGTTCTGCATCGTATAAAGAAAATTCTGTATCTGTCGAACTTGCTTGAATTACCAGTTTTCCATTCTGTTCAATTAAGGTAATTTTTTCATCGGAAATCTGTTTTAAAAATTCTTCAATTAATTTATGTTTTATAACAACTTTTCCATCTTCTTCCACTTGTGCATCTATTTCTGTATTTATTGACAATTCCAAATCAGTTCCTCTTAAAATTGCCTTTTCATCCTTTGTTTCAATATAAATTCCAGAAAGAACTTCTCTTATTTTATTTTCAGTTACTGCATTTTCTACTATATTTATAGCTTTTAGTAATGACTTTCTGTTTACAATTATATGTAACATATCTCACCTCTCCTTTATAGTATATCTTTATATTCTTCTAAATGTTCCTTCAATTTTGTAATAGCTTTTTTTTCAATTTGCCTAACTCTCTCGCGTGTGATTCCCATTTGTTCTCCAATTTCTTTTAAAGTATGAATTTTACTATCATACAGTCCGTAACGATATTCCAGAATAATTCTCTCACGTTCATTTAAAACTCTTTCCAGCAACTCTTTCATTTCAAGTAACTGGTCTTCCTTTATAATCTTATCCTCTACATCATCATTTCTTCCGACAATATCTTCAAGATAAATATTATCCCCTATAGTTTCATTCAAAGACATCACATCCTGAAATTCACCCAAAAGTAAAATTATTTTACTTTCCTTCAAATCAACTTTTTTTGCAATATATTCCGTTGATGGAGCTTCACCATGAATGGCAGTATATTCCTTTATGGCTCTATTTACTTTTGATAATTGTTCATATTTGTAAGAAGGGATACGTATATCCCGTCCTATATTAATGATTGCCTTTTTTATTGCCTGCTTTATCCACCATACCGCGTATGTACTAAACCTATGCCCTTTTTCATAATCAAACTTATTTATAGCTTTTATCAAGCCAATATTACCCTCACTGATTAAGTCAATTAAAGGAAGTCCATTTCCAAGAGATTTTTTTGCCGTACTTATTACTAATCTTAAATTTGACAAAATTAATAACTGTCTTGCCTGCTCATCATTATCTTCCCTAATTCGTCTTAACAGCTCATATTCTTCTTCTTTTGAGAGCAAATCAAATTTTTGAATATCACTTAGATATAACGACATCAAGTTTAAGTTGTTATCTTCCATTACCTCACTCCAATTTTATTTTTTATATATCATATTAATTTAAAAATTCTGATTTTAAATCCCTGCTCATAAACGTAGATTCCAGTTCTGAAACTGGCTTTCCTTCATAGATTACTTCATAAAGTGCTGTAAAAATAGGTGCTTTTAAATCATTTTCTTTTATAATTTTATAAAGAGCCTTTATTGTTTCGGCACCTTCCGAAACCATATTCATATGTGAAATTATGTCTTCTATTTTTTCGCCTTTTCCTAACTTTTCTCCTACATACCTATTCCTGCTATGTTTGCTTGTACAAGTTACAATAATATCTCCAAGCCCCGACAATCCCATAAATGTCTTAGGATTCGCATTATAATATTTTGCAATTTCAAACATTTCATTAATTCCACGAGTTATAAGGGCTGCTTTGGTATTATCTCCATAGCCCATTCCATCGGCAATTCCCGCTGCGATTGCAAGACAGTTTTTTAATGCTCCCGCAAGTTCAGCTCCCATTAAATCTGTTCCCGTGTAAACTCTGAAATACAGATTACTAAATGTTGTTTGCACAGTTTTTGCAGCTTCTTCATTTTTAGATACAGATAATATGGCTGACGGCAATTTTTGTGCCACTTCTTCAGCATGTGTAGGTCCTGCTAGCAAAACATAGCTGTATTCCTTATTTTCAAGCTCTTCAGCCACTATTTCAGAAATTCTTTTTTTTGAAGCAATTTCCAGCCCTTTTGCCACATTCACCAGTATTATATTATAATTTAAGAATTTTTTCAATCTTTTTAAAATTGTTCTTAAAAATTGAGTCGGAGTTGCCAATAGCAAAATATCAATTTTAGCATATCTTTCAGGGTTTGCAAGCACTTCTCCATAATCATCTACAACATTAAGATTGTCAGGTAATTTTATATTTGGCAAAAATTGTGGATTTTCCTTTGTATTACGAATAACTTCCCTAACTTTTTCATTATACTCCCATAAATACACGTTATGTCCATTTTCCAACAATAATTTTGAAAGACAGGTTCCCCAGCTTCCACCACCAATAACCAATACATTTTTATTCTTCATCATTATCTCCCTTCCTTTCTTTTACAAATTTAATTACTGTTTCAAAATCTCAAATATTAAAATATAACTTTATTTATTTTTTCTTTTTTAAAGTAAACTTCGATTCAGTTCCATTTTTTAATCTTTCAATATTGCTTCTATGCTTTACTGTAATCAAAATTGCTATTAAAATGCCCAAAACGGTATATATTCCCTGATGATACAGAAAATATATAAAAATTGGAAGTGATATTGCCGCAAAGATTGAAGAAAGTGAAACATATCTTGAAATTCCAAAAATTACAAAAAATACAATTGCAGCAAACAATACTGCTTTTGGTACAAGTACAAGAAATACTCCAAGTGTCGTTGCAACAGCTTTTCCACCTTTAAAATTCATAAAAATAGAAAATACATGTCCTAAAATCGCACAAATTCCAACTAATACATAATCCAAATTCGAAATTTTCGTCAATTCTTCAAAAAAATTCATTTTTAGCAAAATTGATAATAATGTCGGAACTAATCCTTTTGAAATATCCAATATTAACGTTAAAATACCTAATTTTACTCCCAAAACACGAGCAGCATTTGTAGAGCCTGTATTTCCGCTTCCGTGCTCACGTATATCTATCCCTTTAAATACTTTTCCTATCCAAAGTGCATTTGGCACGCTTCCTAGAATATAGGAAATTACCATTAATAAAATTGTAACCATTTTTATTCCTCTTTAATTAATATTTTTGTTTTTTCTATCTTTTTTATTTTCAATCGTTTCTTTATATTCTAATCTATTATTTTCACTTTTTATCATTTTGTCAAAAAATTTTTTCTCCTTATACAAAAATCCTAAAAGTATTACAAAAAACAGTAAATCAGTAAACGGCTGTGCATACCACACACCATCAAGCTTCCATATATTTGAAAAAATTATAACAATTAACAGGAATATAATCACTTGCCTTAGTAAATTCAATGTAACTGAATATTTTGAACGTCCAGTCGCCTGAAAATAATTTGGCACAGTTATTCCAAAAGATGAAATGATTACCAGTGAAAAATAGATTCTAATTGCTTTTACTCCTTCTCTTAAGCCTTCAGGCGTACTTTTTTCATTGAAAAATAAGATTAGCTCTTTCGGAATGAGCATTACTACTATCCAAAAGGCAAAAGATAGCATAACTCCAGCATTTATAGCTGTCATTAAGGATTTTTTCACCCTTCTGAAATTTTTTGCTCCATAATTAAACCCTATTATTGGCTGTACAGCCTGTGAAACTGAATAAACGCTCATTGTCATAATTGGCAGATATGAATTTATTATTGTCATAACAGCCACACCGTAAGTTCCTCCATAAGTATCTACAATTTTATTCGTTACTAGTCCTACAGCGGAACTTGCAGCTTGCAGTAAAAATGGCGACATTCCTATTGAAAAAATATCCTTTACTATTTTAGGTTCCAGTTTTAATTTGGAAAATCTTATAGTAATCACACTTTCCTTTTCCAGCTTAAATCCAAACATATCAATTCTAAATGGAAATTTACCTGCAATCAAGAACCATAAAACAAACACCGCCGATAATACATTTCCGATTAAAGTTGCATAGGCAGTCCCCTCAATTCCAGTATGCATAATCATTACTGCCACATAATCCAAAACAATGTTTACAACTGCACCAATTAACATTGAAAACATCGCAATTCGTGGAGCTCCTGCAGCATTTAGCACATTTGACAATCCGAACGAATAAAACAAAGGCAATATTGCCAATAGAATTATTTGTAAATACGCTCTTGCATATGGCAATGTTTCACTATTTGCACCAGAATAGAGAAGAACCGTATCAATATTTAACATCAGAAGAACATATAATGCTATTCCTAAAATTGCAAATAAAGTTACTGCATTTCCCAATATTTTTTTTGCCTCGCCCTTTTTCCCCTGCCCAAGTCTAATTGAAATAACAGTTCCAGCTCCAACTCCGATAAACATTGAAAAGGCAATGATTAACATAACAATATAAAATGCTATTCCAGCACCAGCAAGTGCTTTTTCGCTAATCTTCCCTACAAAAAACCTGTCTACAATGTTATACAGGACAACAGCTGCCGAACCTATAA
>CAUUWI010000006.1:0-30569 GCA_963548925.1 uncultured Leptotrichia sp.
CTAATGTTGTATCAACATCTTTTAATTTTTGGAAACTGAATACAGGAACTTTTGTGAAAACATTATTACTTTCTTTAATTAGCCCAGTTTCATATCCTTTACTTTTCAACGTTTCTCCAAGAATTCCCTTCATAGCAAGATTTGCCATCGGAACACCTGTAATTTTACTAAGGAATGGAACAGTTCTTGAACTTCTAGGATTTACTTCAAGTACATAAACCTGTCCATCACTGATTACATATTGGATATTCAGAAGTCCCACAATATTTAGACCTTTTGCCAATCTGATTGTATAGTCAATTAATGTTTGTTTTTGTTCGTTTGTAACATTTTGCGGCGGATATACGGCGATGGAATCTCCAGAATGGACTCCTGCTCTTTCGATATGCTCCATAATTCCAGGAATTACAACTGTTTCTCCATCACAAATTGCATCTACTTCAATTTCTTTTCCAACTAAATATCTGTCAGTTAATACAGGATGATCAGGCGATACTTTTACCGCATTTTCCATATATTGATGAAGTTCCTCTTCACGATATACAATTTCCATTGCCCTTCCACCTAACACATAAGATGGACGTACTAAAACTGGATAACCAATTTCTGCAGCATTTTTCACAGCCGTTTCTGTATCAAACGCAGTTTTTCCAAGTGGCTGAGGAATATTTAATTTATGCAATAATGCCTCAAATTTATCACGGTTTTCCGCATTATCAATTTCTTCAAGTGCCGTTCCTAATATTTTGACACCGTGTCTTGACAATTTTTCAGCCAAATTAATCGCAGTCTGTCCGCCAAACTGAACAACAACCCCTTCTGGCTGTTCAAGCTCGATTATCGCCATAACATCCTCTTCCGTAAGCGGCTCAAAGTAAAGTTTATCCGAAATTGAAAAATCCGTAGAAACTGTTTCTGGATTGTTATTTACAATAATTGCCTCATAACCAGACTCTTTTATTGCCTTCACAGCGTGAACAGTCGCATAGTCAAACTCAACCCCTTGCCCAATTCTAATAGGCCCTGAACCAAGTACAACAATTTTTTTCTTATCTCCTATGACACTTTCATTTTCCTGCTCATAAGTCGAGTAAAAATAAGGAGTTTCTGACTTAAATTCAGCCGCACAGGTATCAACCATCTTAAATACAGGCTTTATACTGTATTTTTCACGAAGTTCATAAACTTCATCTTCCGTAGTATTCCAACGATGTGCAATAACTTTATCCGAAAATCCATATCTTTTAGCAAATAGCAGTAAATCTGGATTATTTACATTTGCTTTCAATTCTACTTCAATGTCAATAATATTTTTCATTTTGTCAAGGAAAAACATATCAATTTTTGTCATTTCGTGTATTTTATGAGGTTTAACTCCACGTCTTAAGGCTTCCCCAATAAAGAACAGTCTTTCATCTCCAACCTTCTGGATTCTTTTCAAAATATAATCTAAATTAAATTCATCACCATTCGGAAGCCCTAAATGATGAACTCCGTATTCAAGTGAACGAATAGCCTTTAACAAACTTTCTTCATAAGTTCTACCAATAGCCATTACTTCTCCAGTAGCCTTCATTTGTGTACCTAAATGTCTATCCGCCTTTTCAAATTTATCAAATGGGAATCTTGGTATTTTACTTACAACATAGTCAAGCGATGGTTCAAAACACGCATAAGAATTTTTCGTAACAGGATTTATAATTTCATTAAGTGTCAAGCCAACTGCAATTTTGGCTGCAATTTTTGCAATTGGATAACCTGTCGCTTTTGAAGCAAGTGCCGATGAGCGTGAAACTCTTGGATTTACTTCGATAATATAGTAATTGAATGAATACGGATCTAATGCTAATTGAACGTTACACCCACCTTCAATTTTCAATGCTCTTATAATTTTTAGCGAAACATCCCTTAACATATGGTATTCCCTGTCTGTCAACGTTTGTGAAGGTGCAACTACAATTGAATCTCCAGTATGTATTCCAACAGGGTCAATATTTTCCATATTGCAGACAACAATCGCTGTATCATTGCTGTCCCGCATTACTTCATACTCAATTTCCTTGTACCCTGAAATTGATTTTTCCAATAGACACTGTGTTACTGGTGAATATCTAAGCCCGTTTGTAACAATATCTTCCAATTCTTCATCATTATGGCAAATTCCACCACCAGTTCCCCCCATTGTAAATGCAGGTCTTACAATTACTGGATAACCAATTTTTTCTACAAATTTACGAGCTTCTTCTAAATTATGGATAATATCTGATTCAGGCACAGGTTCTCCTAATTCATTCATCAGATCTCTAAATAATTCCCTGTCTTCCGCCTGTTTTATAGATTCAAGTTTAGTACCTAAAAGTTCAACTCCACATTCTTCTAGTACACCAGATTTGTGTAATTCTACAGCCAGATTTAGTCCAATTTGTCCTCCAAGAGTAGGAAGCAACGCGTCAGGTCTTTCTTTTCTTATAATTTTTGAGACAAATTCAACTGTCAATGGCTCAATATATACTTTATCTGCAATTTCTTTATCTGTCATAATTGTAGCAGGGTTGGAATTTACAAGGATAACTTTGTATCCTTCTTCACGTAATGAAAGGCAGGCCTGAGTTCCCGCATAGTCAAATTCAGCAGCTTGCCCTATAATTATTGGCCCTGATCCGATTACTAAAATTGTTTGTATATCTTTTCGTTTAGGCATCTCTCTACATCTCCTTCAGTATTTTATTCTTATCATTTACAAAAATTTATAAAATAGATATTTTTTTATTTTGATTTTCATATTTTTTTTATTTTCTGACAAGGGGGCTTGCCCCTTTGCTATATAATGTTCGTATTTTTAGAAATTACTATTTTCGATTTTTTTTCATATTTTCAATAAACATATCAAATAAATAATTTGGATCGTGCGGTCCTGGAGAAGCTTCAGGGTGATATTGTACTGAAAATACAGGATATTTTTTATGTTTCACACCTTCACAAGTTCTGTCATTTACTGCGATATGTGTCAATTCCAAGTCTGTTTCCTTTAATGAATCAATGTCCACTGCAAATCCGTGATTTTGCGCCGTAATATCAACTTTTCCTGTTTCAAGGTTTAATACTGGCTGATTTGCTCCACGATGTCCAAACAATAATTTATATGTTTTTGCTCCGCAAGCAAGCGAAATTAGTTGATGTCCCATACAAATTCCGAAAATTGGTACTTTATCTATTAGTTCTTTAATTGTAGCAATTGTTTCAGGTACGTCTGTTGGATCTCCAGGTCCATTACTTAACATTATTCCGTCAGGTTTTTGTCTTAAAATTTCTTTAGCAGTTGCATTATGAGGCATTACTACAATATCACAATTTCTTGAATTAAGTTCTCTCATAATTCCTGATTTCATTCCTAAATCAAGCAGTACAACTCTCATTCCTCTTCCAGAAGAAAGAAATGCTTTTTTTGTAGATACTTGTTCAATCTGATTAGTTGGTAATGAATTGTTTCTTAAATTTTCTGCAACTTCTTCAGGATTTTTGTCTATATCTACGATAATTCCCTTGATTGTTCCGTGTTCCCTTATTTTTTTAGTAAGGCTACGTGTATCAATGCCAGAAATGCCTGGAATATTTAAATCCTTCAGAATTTCTTCCAACGTAAATTCATTTCTAAAATTAGAAGGTTTTCTGCATATTTCACGAGTTATAATTCCTTTAATAGTTGGATTGATAGTTTCGTAGTCATCCCTGTTTATTCCATAATTTCCAATCAATGGATAAGTAAATGTAATAATCTGACCATTATATGATGGATCTGAAATAGTTTCCTGATACCCAGTCATAGCAGTATTAAAAACAACTTCCCCAGCCATTTCTACATCTGCTCCAAATCCATACCCTTTATACACGCTGCCATCTTCCAAAACAAGCTGTTTATCCAATGAGTACATAAATATTACCTCCCTAAAATTTTACAATGATTTATTATTGATTTTTATTAAATTTGTTTAATTTGATTATTGAATTACTCCCACTTAATAGAAGTTGAAGACTTTTTTGCAAATACTTGTTAAATAAGTTTGATTTGTGATATTTACTAACATCTCTAATCTCATAATTATACTATATTTTTCAAGTTTTATCAATAATGTGGAAAAATTATTTTTAAAGGGCTGATGATTTTCTTATAAAAAAGTTTGTCTAATTTGACAGTTCTCATTTTTCTTTAATATTTATATGCTAGTATTAAATTGTAAAGAGGAATAAGAAAAACAACAAAATCAAACTAGAGTAATTAAGACATTTAAAATTGTATAATCTGTTATTTTAAAAAATATTCTTAAATTTTAAGTTCATTTTCAAAATTACTGTAATTGTTGACATTTTAATAGTTATCTGTAAAAAAGTGATTTATTATGAAAAAATTATTATCTTGTTTTTATTATTTAGTATTTTAAATTAAAACTGTGAAAAAATATGTATAAAAATTAGAATGTCGACAAATTATAGTAAAAAGCAGGAATCAATTAATTACCTGTTTTTTATTTTGTAGCCAAAATATTTTAAATTTAAATATAATATCATCTATTTTCTTTAAAATTAATCTGATAAAAATTAAACAAATCTAGAGTCTGAACATATAATCAAATTTTAAAATAAAGTCAATATTAATTTGAATTTTTTCAAATATAGGGTATAATATATAATAAATATCTAACATAAAAACTCGAATCTTAGTTTATTTAAATAACATTTAAGTGAATATTTAGAAAAAACAGATTAAGTTTTCATAGAAAGGGAGAACAATAATGAAAAATGATAATTTTAGTTGTGAAAATTGCGGGGGAATGATGAGATTTGATTCTAAAACACAGTCTCTTAAATGTGAAAATTGTGGAACTGAAAAAGATTTGCCACGAACTCTTACTTGGGAAAGACATAGGCTAAATGAGTATGAGCATCTATTAAAAACTGAAAAAGATGACAATCTTACAATTGTGGAATGTCAATCCTGTGGTGCTACAATCGAAATGGATCCGCATATAAGTTCAGGTAAATGCCCTTATTGTGCTTCAAACATTGTAATTAGCGAAAAGGCAGTATCACTTCTTGAGCCTGATGGACTCAGACCTTTTGGAATAGATCAAAGAGATGTTGGACGGATTTTTTCAAACTGGGTAAAAAAACGATGGTTTGCCCCAAATGCCTTGAAAACTCTTTATCAGGCTGGGAAAATAATGGGAATTTATTTGCCGTATTGGTCTTTTGATAACAATGCTGACTGTAATTATACTGCTTTAGGAGGAATTGACCGTACAGAAACATATTATGAAGATGGGAAAGAAAAAACACGGATTGTAACAGACTGGTACAGCGTAAGAGGAAATGTGCAGAATGATTTTAAAAATATAATTATGAGAGCTTCAAAAAGCCTTAAGGACAATCTTTTAAAAAGCCTTGGAGGATTTGATCTGGAAAATACAATTAATTTTGATACAGGTTATTTATCAGGCTATGCATCTGAAATATTTCAAATTCCGATGCCTGATGGGTATGTTGAGGCAAAGGAAGTAATGGAAAATGAATTAGAAGGAATGGTCGAAAGCGATGTTCTGAGAAAATATGACAGAGTTAAGAACGTATCAATGAATATATACTGGAGCGATGAATTCTACAGGCTTTTAATGCTACCTGTCTACTCGACGTCCTACTCTTTCAACGGAAAATCCTATCAAGTCCTAATTAACGGAGAAAATGGAACAGTAGTCGGAGAATATCCAAAATCAGTAATCAAGATTACACTTGCAATAATTGCTGCTATTATAGTAATTTGTATTGTATATTTCTTGTTTTTTAAAGACTAAAAGATTTTTTAAAGAATATTTTTGTGAAAGAGAGTATACTTATGAAAAAAATAACGAAAATTCTTTTTATGGTGGTATTTCTAACTTTTTCTATAATCATAAATGCTTCTGCTATAAAAAATTATGATATCGTAATGAACATAAACAAAGAATCATCATTGACAATTACAGAAAAAATAGAATATGAGTTCGATGATTTAAATCATAGGGGAATTTTTAGGGATATTCTTTTAAGAAAAGAAGATAAGAAAAATTTAAAAAAGAGCCTTATTAAAATAAATTCTGTAACAATGAATGGAGAGAAAGTAAAATATACGTATGAAACGTTTGATGAAGGACTTAGAATAAAAATTGGGTCAAAAGATAAAAAAATAACGCAGCTTAAAAATGTATATGAAATAACTTATACGATGTATACCGATATATTTAAACATGAAAATATCCAGCAAATATACTTTAATGTAATACCACAATTCTGGAAAGTTCCAATAGAAAAGGCTAATATTACAATAAAATTTGCTGATGGTCAGCCGATAACAAGTGAAGAAATTTCAAGATTTGAAATTTATACTGGAAAAGCTGGGGTAAAAGAAAAAAATTATAAAATTTTACAGGGAAATGGAGAAATAAAGTTTACGACGCAAAAACAATTAGAACCTGAAGAAGGAATTACATTTCTTTTAGATTTAAAAACAGACAAAATATCCCCAAGTTTTTCCGATAAGTTAAAAATATTTTTTACAACTTCAAAAAATTTAGTTTTTGTTTTAATATTGTCCTTAGCATCACTAATTTTTATGCTAATTACAAAACTCACTGTTTTAAAACAGCCTCCAAAAAAAACTGTTGTACCAGAATTTGAAATACCCAATGACATGTCGGCAATGTTTGTTTCTTATTTCGAAAATCAGGATGATGAGAAAAGAATAATTAGTACAGGAATTTTTTCACTTTTGTGCAAAGATATTCCAATTCAAAGAAGTCAAGAAAAAAAACTTTTTGAGAAAAAAGAAAAGGAGTTAAAGGACAAGAAAAAGGCTTTAAAAAAATTAAAGAAAAAGAAAGAACAAATGGGAGAACAATTTACGATACCAGATGAACTTGCAGACAATACTACAGTATCAGATGAATTTACAGATAATAGTTTTCAAAACTTTTCTTATAGTAAACTCTATAAGGAAGAAAAAAAACTTTTTAAGGCTTTGGAAAAAAAGGAAACAGGATTTGCAATATCAGATCAGGCTACAGGTAATATTACTCAAAGTTTTTTAAACAAATACAGTAAACTTTGTCATGATAAAGATTTTTATTATCTGTTCCCTTTATCTGTTATTATTATAAGCTATTTTATAATTACAAGTAGTGGAAACGTAGCAAATTTTCAACCTGTTATAACAGATATACTATTTTCGATATTATGTGGTTCTATTGTTGCGGGCTTAGTTTATTTTTACCGTATAATGTCAGGAAGTAAAAAATTTTTGAAAAAAAATTTAATAGAAAAAATATTAACTATTTTGAAATGGATAATAATTTTTAATATAATAAGCGATCTTTCTAATAAAAATATTTTAATCACAACAGTATTAATTTTGTTATTAATTGTCAATGCACTGTATTCACGTAATTTGAAGATATATTCTGAAAAAGGTTTAAGAAAAAAAGAATATATTGAAGGATTAAAAATGTATATAAAAACTGCTGAAGAGAATCAGATAAAAAAATTTAACAGCAATGAAGAACTGGTAAAATATTTTAAAGGAATTTTACCTTATGCAGTAGCTTTAAATATACAAAATGAAGCCATAAAGCTGATGAAAAAGACAATTAAAATTAATTCAATCCTAACAAGAAATGACGAGATGTTGAAAGAACTTAATAATTTGTATGCATATTCGAGAAAAGAAGAAATGAAAGTAGAAATTTTTAAGAAATCATATTCTTCGTATGGAGATTCAGGAAGTTCAAACTCTTCTTCATTCAGTGGCTCAGGAAGCGGCTATAGCAGTGGTGGTAGCGGTTATTCCAGTGGCAGTGGTTACAGTGGCGGGGGTTCTGGCGGTGGAGGTGGTGGAGAATGGTAATTTTCCGGCATTTTCTACAAATAATTAAAATTAAGTTTCAAATTTTATAGTTATAAATTTTTATTAAAATCACAAAAGGAGGTAATTGAAATGAAAATTTCAAAAAATAAATTTTTAGAAATATTAGTATTTTTATTGATTTCCAGTATTGGTATTTCAGGGCAATATAAGAATCAGCTGGTGAATCGTATGAGCAATTTTCGGAATGAAGTGTATGAGAATGTAAGTGAAGGTCATGATGTTCAGCAAAAAGAAGCTTTACGAAAAATGGAAGAAGAATGGGACAAGGAATTGAATATCGTTTACCAAAAAATAATGAAAATTGCAAATACCGAGACTAAAAATAATCTTAGAAATGCTCAACGTGTCTGGCTAAAATCTAGAGATAAAAAAGTACAAGACAGCTATTATTTTGAAAATCCTGAAGGCGGAAGCATGGGAGTCCTATTTTCGTTAAATACTAATGTAAAATTGCTAGAAGAAAGAACTCTTCAGCTGGCAGAAATGTATGATCGTTTAACTGGAAAGTAAAAATTAAATAAGGAGTGAATCATAATGAAGAAAAATTTATTTTTAAAATTTCTTATATTAATTTTATTAACAATGTGCTCAGCCGTTAGCTATGGAAAAACAAAAGTACTTAGCATTTATGTAAATCCGATGACAAACGGCTATAAATCATTAGAGGACGGAGAAATGCTTCTTTCTGATGACAACGCCCTTATTATGATAAAATTTGTTGCAAAAGTTGACGGAGTTACTGTAAAACATGAATATGTGGAATATTCAGATTTTATCAGTTCCATGAATCCTATAAAAACAAGGACGGGCTTTACGATTAAACCTGAAAAAAATAAAGTTTACAGCTTTATGGGAACAATTCCGGAAGGAATGCCTCAGGCAAGATTAGTAGTTGATTATAAAGGAAAACAGAAAATAGTGGAGCTAGACTGGGCATTGGAAACAGGAAATGAAGGTGAAGAGATAGATCATTATGATGTGTACTTTTAAAACTACTAGACTTATTTGACAACTACGAATTTAGAATTATACTAAAACAAATATTATTTAGCAAGGGGTCCTTGCCCCTTGTCATTTCAAATCTTAAAATTAATCAGCTTTATAGTTGTGATCTTAAAATATTTGAAATAAAAGGAGATAAATGATGAAAAAAAATATTTTTACAATTCTAATTTTGACTATTTTACTTCCAATCTGTTCTATTTTGAGTGCTTTTGAAGTAAAAATAATTTCAAGCGGAAATGAAAATAACGTTTTTGAAACGACAGGTACACTAAGGTTTGAATGGAAAGATGCAGATGACTGCGATTATCTTGGTTTGATAAAAATGTATTTTATTCCAGACAATCCTGAAGCCTTTGGAGGAAAAATAGCTTATGTATGGCCAAAAGACATGTCAGATGCAGTTCTGTGGAAAAAAACTGAAAAATCAGATAAAAAAGCAGGAGAAGAAGTTCTGAAACTGGCTAAAAAAATTTTTAAGAATCTTAAAATAGAAAATAGAAAAAATGGATACGAAGAAATAGCAGTAAAAATAAGATTAAAATCCTTAAAGCCTGTTGTTGAATGTAATAATGTGATGCTATACAGCGAGTTTGTAAATGCTGAAGAAATAAAAGCACCAAAGGTGAAACTATCGGAAGAAAAATATTATACAAAATTGGATGGTCATTTTACTGTAGGATACACTGTAAAATCTCCAAATGGTTCTGTAAATATTATGGAAAAACCTGATGCGAATTCTAAAGTTATAAAAAGAATTGGAAAAAATGATACTGTAGGCGAAATACAAGACTTTGGTGAGTGGGTTTTCGTATATTACCGTAATGTCTATCCTGATTTTTCATATGGATATGTACGTAAAAGTGAATTGAAGAAGACTATAAGAGATCCTTTTGAAAATATTGATTTATTTAATTAAAACATCAAAAATATAAACTTAAGAGGTAATTTTTATGAAAAAAATATTATTAATGATAATACTTACAATTACATGTATTTCATTCGGAAAAAATAATGACGGAGATAATATTATTACAGAAGCTAAAGGAATGTTGCGTTTTGTATGGAACAGACATGGAAAGTATAATGAATATACAGTTTTCCCTATTCCTGACGAAAGTGATCTGGGAACAGGAGGTTTTGATATATTTCTAGAATTTACTCCTGAAGAAAAAGGGAAATTTATGAATCATATTCTAATCGCCTGGCCTGGAAATACAGATGGAAAAATCA
Source organism: uncultured Leptotrichia sp. (assembly GCA_963548925.1). Lineage (GTDB taxonomy): Bacteria > Fusobacteriota > Fusobacteriia > Fusobacteriales > Leptotrichiaceae > Leptotrichia. Next base: position 10,187 of record CAUUWI010000006.1, read on the forward strand.
ATGGAAAAGAAATGTACGATAGAATACTTAATATAGGAAAAGAAATATCTCTAGATATTGAAAGTAAAATGAAAAAAAGTGAATGGGGATACGTTACTCAGCCTGTAAAACTCACTTTGAAACCTGTGAAATTGTACGGAAACTGTTGCGGTATATCTTTTTACTACGCCGAAATAGTAAAATATGAAAAAATTCCATCTACAACAGTTAAAATACCATCAATTAAGGACGAAATCGAAAATGGAGATAGAATAGCATTTGATGATTATAATCCGTATACAATATATTCAAAAGAAGGGCTTTCAAATATAAGAAAAGGGCCTTCTGAAAAATACGATGTTATAGATAAAATTGAAAATGATAGCTATGCAGTAATAACTCAGGATTTTGGTGAATGGAAATACGTTAATTATTTTTTTGGAGGATCTGATGAATCTAAATATGGTTTTGTGCATAAAAGTCAATTAAGACAGAAAAATGATTAAAAAATATTGCCAATATATTTTAGAAATTTAGAATTGAGAAATTGAATTGAAAAAAATTTCTTAAGTGAAAGTTTAGTTAGAGGTGATTTTTTATGAAAAAGTTATTATTACTGATAATACTCGTAATTACATGCATTTCATTTGGAAAAAATTATAATGAAGATACTGATATTACTACGGAAGCTAAAGGGATGTTACGTTTTGTATGGCATAAATATGGGAAATATGATAAAAAAATGGTTCTTCCTGTAACAGGAGAAGGTGGATTAGGCGGTTTTGATGTATATTTTGAATTTACGCCTGAAGATAAAAAAACATATTTGAATCATATTTTGATTGCCTGGCCTGGAAATACAGATGGAAGAATTAGTGGAAAAGAAATGTATGAAAGAATAATAAAAATAGGAAAAGAAATATTTCCAGACATAGAAAATGAAATGAAAAAAAATGAATGGGGATATATTTCACAGCCAGTAAAATTGACTTTAAAACCAGTAAAATTATATTCAGGGTGCTGTGCATCAGATTATTTTTATGCAGAAATAGTAAAATATGAAAAAATTCCATCTACAACAGTCAAAATACCATCAAATATGGAACAAGGAGAAAGTATTAACAGATTAGTTTCAACTTATGATCCGTTACAGATATATTCAAAAGAAGGATATGCAAATATAAGAAAAGGGCCTTCTAAAAAAAATAATGTGATAGAAAAACTTTCTAATGATGAATATGTAAGTGTAACACAGGATTTTGGAGATTGGAAATATATTAGTTATGATGTTAATGGGAAAACTAGACATGGTTTTGTACATAGAAATCAACTAAAAACAGTAGAATAGCAAAAAATTATTTATAAAGACATGACAGCAGACTAACATATAAAGAGTTGAAAGTCATGTTTTTTAGTAATTTTTATAGCCTTGATAAAAACAAGTGTTTATGATAAAATAAATTAACAAAAATATATTGGAGGAATGATACCGAATGAAAAAAAGAGCTTTGATTAGTGTTTTTGATAAGACGGGGATATTGGAATTTGCACAGTTTCTGGATAAAAGGGGTGTGGAAATTATTTCTACTGGAGGAACTTACAAGTTTTTGAAGGAAAATGGGCTGGATGTTGTGGAAATATCTGAAGTTACGAAGTTTAAGGAAATGCTGGATGGTAGGGTAAAAACATTGCATCCGAATATTCATGGTGGAATTTTGGCGATTAGGGACAATAAGGAGCATATGGATACGATAAAGGCTGAAGGTATTGAAACGATAGACTTTGTTGTGGTTAATTTATATCCGTTTTTCAGGGAAGTTCAGACAGACAAGACTTTTGACGAAAAAATCGAATTTATCGACATAGGCGGGCCTACAATGCTTCGTTCGGCTGCAAAATCATTCAAAGACGTTACAGTTATCTGCGAAACAGAAGATTATGCGAAAGTTATGGAAGAAATTGAAAATAATGGAAAAGTTTCATTTGAAACGAAAAAAAGGCTGGCTGGGAAGGTATTTAACTTGACATCAGCTTATGATGCGGCTATTTCTAACTTCTTGCTGGATGAGGAATATCCGAAATACTTGAATGTTTCGTATGAAAAGAAATTTGACTTGAGATATGGGGAAAATCCTCACCAATCGGCTGCATACTATGTTTCAACTACCGAAAATGGAAGCATGAAGGATTTTGTCCAGTTAAATGGAAAAGAACTGTCGTTTAATAATATCAGGGATATGGATATTGCCTGGAAAGTGGCAAATGAATTTGATGAAATTGCCTGCTGTGCTGTAAAACATTCGACTCCTTGCGGTGTAGCAGTTGCAGATGACGTTTTCACAGCTTACAAAAAAGCTCACGACTGCGATCCAGTATCGATTTTTGGTGGAATTGTTGCGATTAATAGAGAAATTGATGAAAAAACTGCACAGGAACTACACAAAATTTTCCTAGAAATCGTAATCGCTCCAGCATTTACTGATGAAGCTCTGGAAATATTAAATTCCAAGAGAAATTTGAGAGTAATAAAATGTGAAGTTGCAAAACCACAAGATAAAGTGGAATATGTAAAAGTTGACGGCGGAATATTAGTTCAACAGACAAATCGAAAAATGATTGACAATATGGAAGTTGTAACGAAAAAACAGCCAACAGAACAAGAATTAAAAGATATGGAACTTGGAATGAAAGTCGTAAAACACGTAAAATCAAATGCAATTGTAGTCGTAAAAGATGGAGCGGCAACAGGAGTTGGAACAGGACAGACAAACAGAATCTGGGCAACTCAGCACGCACTTGAACACGCCAAAGGCGATTTGGACTCACTAGAAGGAGCAGTTTTGGCATCAGACGCATTTTTCCCGTTCAGAGACTGTGTAGACGAAGCTGCTAAATACGGTATCAAAGCATTAGTGCAACCGGGTGGCTCAATTAGAGATAAAGAATCAATTGAAGCTGCTGATCAGCACGGAATCACAATGGTATTTACTGGAATTAGACATTTCAAACATTAATTTCAAAAGTTGATATAAAGCAGGATTAGTTTTAGTCCTGCTTTTTTTCAGCAAATTAATAAAAATTTGAATAAATTATTAAAATTTATAAAATTAAATCCTTGACAAATAAATAAAATTGTGATATTCTAATTATGTTGTTTGAGAAATTAATATCTAATTTGGGACTGTAGCTCAACTGGTCAGAGCAACCGACTCTTAATCGGTAGGTTGTGGGTTCGATCCCCACCAGTCCCACCATAAAGTACCACATAAAAATAATCATTATCTCAATAATATCAATACTTCTAGAGGTTGATATTTTTTTATTTTTATAACCTTTATTAACATCCTGAACATCTTAAATAAATCATATCTATCAGTTTCATCGATATTGTCTAAAACTTCTTTTAAAATTTTTACGTTATCAATTTCGTTACTCTTTAAAGTTTTGCTTTCTATTATTCTATTTATATCTTCTAAGCTTTTTTCAAAAAATTCCATTTTCGTTTTAATTTCATTCAATCTTTTTTCTAGTTCCTCTTCAGATATTAAATCCTTTGTGTATAAACTAATATATTTTTCACGTTCTTTGTAAAGTTTGTTTATTTGAGTTTTGCAGCTTTTTTTGTCATTTTCATATTTTTCTAAGTTAGGCTTTGAATTTAAAAACTCCAGTTCTTTTAAGTGCAACAGTTTATTTATAATAAATTTTTCCGCCTTATTTCTTGTGATAGCCTTTTTACATTTTTCGCATCTGTAATTAGGTGCATTTGTATAGAGTTTTCCACCACAAGTGCATTCTATAAGCCCTGTAAATAAATATTTATCTTCTATTCTTGTATATCTTTGTTTAAATAACATCTGTTATTGTGCTTCTCGAAAAATATCTTCATCTATTAAAGCAGGATGGTTGCCTTTAAAAATTTTGATTTCCTTATTTACTTTTACAATCCCTGTATTTATGTCATTTTGTTTTCTTCCATACATTAAGTTTCCGATATAAAATTCATTTTGTAATATCCATTTTATTGATGAAATATTTTTACCAAGTATTTTTGCTGTCTCTTTCAGACTTTTGGTTGCAAGATAAGTGTTAAAGATACCAATTACATCCTCCTTTGTATCTTCATCTATTACTATTTTTTTACCTATTTTTTTGTATCCGATTGGAACATTTCCGCCTTGCCAAATTCCAGCTTTAGCTCTAGCCCATTTGTTTGATTTGACTCTCATTGATATTTGTTTTCTTTCATAATCTGCAAGTACAGCAAAAATTTGAAAAAATAGCATTCCAGTCGGAGTAGTTGTGTTGATTTCACTTTGAGATATTGAAATGAATTTTATATCGCTCTTTTGCAATTCTAATACAAAATTTAACATTGTTAAAGTAATTCTTGATATTCTTGAACTTTCATAAACTACTAAAACATCAAAAGATTTCTTTTTGATTTCCTTCTGAAGTCTCAAAAATCCTTCACGATTATCATTTCCGCCACTTTCAACATCTTGGATTACTTCTTTTACAGTGTAATTATTATATTTGCAAAAATCTTCACATTTTCTTATCTGGAACTCAAGTGAACGCCCTTCTTCTTGCATTTCTGTGCTAACCCTAGCATATATAATGGCTTTCATTTATGCTCTCCTTTTATCCTGTTCTGCTTTGATTTTATATAACAGTTTTAATATTTCTTCTTTGTTTTTCATTGTTCTTCCTCCATTTCTGTCATATCAAAGTAATTCGTTATAACGTATTCTTCACTTATTAGATATTCAACAACTTTTTCTAAATAATTGCTACTAAAACTATCTATCATTTCGTCTCTATAAGTGACATACATTTTTGCTACATATCTTATTTCATTTTCAATTTTGATTTTGTAAATTTCGGCGTGTTTTATCATTCGGATTTTTCCTTTTCTGTTATAAATATTTCTTGTTTGAATGTGCTTTTTTCGTTTCCTAGTTTCATTAAATCTTCTTGTACATCCACCCCTAAAACTTTGCAGATGTGTTTATATACATCTAAATTATCAGTTTCAATTTTTAGCACATATTTCATTTGTTTTCCTCCAACAAGTTTTTGTTTTCATAAATATTTCCAATTACCCACCAACCATCATATAAAAAATCATCTATTCCGTCGTTTTCATACGGAATATTGTTTTTTAAAACGATATTTTTGGTAAACTCTTTAAGTTCAGAAAATACAACATCATATTCCAAAGCATATCCATTTACTATTTTAAAACCGTTCAAAAACTCCGTGTATTCCCTTTCATCGCCGCTGAAACCTATTTTCTGTAAAAATACACCGTTTTCATTCACAGAAAACAAAATATCCCCTTCATAAATTTCTTTGTTGTTCTTATCTTTAACTCCTGTGTATTGCAATAGTTCAAATTGTTTAAAATCCACGTTTAAAAGTTTTATTATTCCATTTGACAAAGCTGCTTTCTTTTCTTCGAAATCTATGCTTGCAATCTCAAAAATTTCTTTTCTTTCTTTATGATATGCCCTAAATTTTATTTCTCTTTCCATTTTAATCCTCCTGTTTTGTTTTAAAGTACCCTCAATTAACCCTCGCTTTTTTAAAATGGATCTCCGCTATCGTCATTTTCTTCAACAATTTCAGCGTCATCAATATCGCTTTTATCATAAGTTTCATTTTCATCTACTTGAATTGGTGTATTATCTAATTCGCTTTCATTTACGCCCATTTCTTCTGCTTCATACATTCCGCTTAATTCTTCAATAAATGCTTCACGTAATGCTTGCACAATAGCTACTTTTGTTATCATTGTAACTGGACGATTTTCCCAGTTTGTGTTAGGCGTTCCATCCTTTTTCTTTTGTATGTATTCATCAAAATTAACTTCTTTTGTAATCGGATATTTCCAATCTTTTCTGTAAACTGTACACCAAGCCCCAACTAACTCCTCTTTATTTTTTCTAAGTATAGAGCCTTCCCGCTTTATTAATTCCCCAGTTTCTTTATTTTCTACATATATTCCTACTTCTTTACCGTCATATTTTGGATTTTGTATTGCCCTTTTTTCAACTGCATCTTTTGCCACTATAATTGCAGCTGGCTGATTTCCATATTTTATTAAATAGGCGTCCCTTATATAAGGATTAAGCCCTCTTGCTTTACAAAGTTTCATAAAGTACATTATTTCAGATTCTGTAACATTTGGATTATCTCCCGATAAATATCTTTTAACAAGATTTATACTTAATTGCACATTGTCATTTCCTACTTTAAAATTCATTACCTTATCGTCATTTTTGTGTTTTTCATTTCCTAGTCTTCCCATTTTTATATCCTCCTAAATTTGTTTGCTTTCTATTTTTATATATTCCAATCCGTAACTATCCACCAATTTTTTAAAGTCTTTCAGAAATTGGCTTGGAGCTTTTGGAAATCTTAATGTAATATCGTAATACTTACCGTTTACGGCTGTTTTTTGAGTTTTCTTTACTTCATCGTTTTGTTGTTGTGCAACCTTGATTGCCTCCTCTTTTTCACGCTCTTTTTTTGCTTCAAGTTCAGCCAGTTCTCTTTGTTTTTCTTCTTCGGCTTTCTGTCTTAAATTTTCTTCTGTCTGCTTGATTTCGTTCTTCTTGCTTTCAATTTTTTCTGTAATAACGCTATAGTCTTCGGTCATTAAAAATTTCATTGATTCAAAAGTTATCATAAATTCAATTTCTGAATTCGCCTTTGCAATTTGTGAATTTATGAAGTCCTTCTTTTTCTCCAGTTCATCATATTGTTTTTGCACTTCGTTCTCGATTTTCTTAAAAGTAAATGATTTATCCAGCCATTTGTCGTTCCATTCAAGGAAAATTTTTAAACCAGGATTTCTAGTGAAAATGTTGTTTATTTTTTTCTGTACTTCGACTTTCTTTTCTTCCCTAATTTTTTCGTCATATTCTTTAAGCTGATCGCCAATAAAGTTCGATATTCCTTTTACTTCTTTTTCATAAGTTTTAAGATTTTCAATAAGTGTTTCAATATCGGCATTTGCCTTTTTCTGTATTTTCTTTCTCTCATCACTTATTTTTTTTTCAAGTTTATTTAATTTAGTTCTTTCTGATTTAGCTACATCAATATCATCTTCGGTAATAATCCAGCCTTCATATTTTTGTTTGACAATTTCCATAAAGTTTTTCAAATCGTCAATGTTACTTACAACTTCAGCTGGCACAAGTTTAGTCACTTCAAACTCAATTACCTGTAATTCCTGTGTTCCCATTTTTCCTCCTATATTGCTAATCTTCTTTTTGATGGCGGTTCAATATCATTAATTATGAATGAATTAAACCATAGTTCCTTTTTTACAATTTCTTTTATATCATCTTCATCACGTTCGATGTAAAATTTTTTCAAAATGCTTTCATCAGTCCATTCTAACTTTATATTTGCAAACAAAACTGCAAATTTCCAGCCAGTCACAGCCAAGTAATGCTGCACTTGTAAATGATAATGTAATGGCACTTCATTTTTCCAATCCCTCTCAAACTGCTTCCAGTTCATACATCGTGCCGTCTTTATTTCCAGTATCCCTTTTTCCTTGCTTGTTTTATTTTCCAATACACCATCTAAATTTGCAGCCATAAACGGATATTTTAGAGATACAAGTGTTTTATCAAGTGTCTTAACTTCAAATTCAGGATATTGCGATTCAAAAATCCCTCTTAAATGTGGCTCTTGCAATATTCCATTTTTTACTGCCGGGACATCGCTTATATCTTTTTGTTTTTCTCTCCCTGTTTTTATCCGCCATAATTCCTGGATATCTTCATTATAGGGATTATGCCCCATTATTATTGAGCAGTCTGAGCCACCAATATGCTTTTGCCTTATGTTATGCCACTCTTCTTCATTTTTATAACTTATTTCTTTGTATTCCATATTTCTCCTTTAAAATACCCCCTATTTACAAGACTCCATAAATTCTTTTGTTCTTCTTGGCACATACCACAGCAGCATAGCCATTAAAAACGGAAATGCCACATTGCCTCCTGCTATCCAATGCCCTTTAATTCCAATAATCTCTATTTGTACTAGAATCGTTGTTGCTATTAGAATTATCCACTTTACCAAGTTTTTCACTATCAGCATTTTCTTCCTCCGTTTCCTTAATTTCTTCTTGTTCCATTTCTTTTTCCAGTTGTTCTCTTATTGTCATATTTTGTCTCCTAAATATATTTTCTTATTTCCTCAATAATGTTATCGTAGTATCTAAAACTTTCCACTTGCTTGTTGCTATTTCTTGACTTGTCGTATGCCCAGTATCCAAATTCTTGAGTTTTTAAATTATGCTTGTTTGTCAAGCGTCCTATTCTATTGCCCGATATTTTTATCCCATGTTCATTCACCATTAGTTGTGATAATTCGCTTGCACTGTATGATTTCTTTTCAGCAGTTGGAAGTTCAAGAATTGGCTTGTCGTATAGAGCATTCGCACTATAAATTTGTAAAGTTTCTCGGTATTTTTCGTTTGAAATTGTCTGTGAAAGCTCTTTTAAAATTTTGCTTTTCTCAAGCTTTATCCTGTCTTTTTCCAAATCAATTAAATCATTATTAACATAGTTTTGTGAAACTTCTTTTTTAGTAACTTTTTCAATCAATCTATATCTCACATCGGCACTGTATCTTGCTCCTAGCTGTAAAATTCCTTGAACATTTGCGATGTACATTGGTAATTTCCTACCTGTTGTATCTTTGTACTCACTCAACTCAAAAATGAGTTCAGCTCTTTCAGTTCCTAATTTGCTGATTTCGTCTTTAATATCTCTCAAGATATTGTAATGTTCCTTTCCTGTTATCTCTGCAATCTCCAGAGATGTCATTGTTCCTTTTGCCTGCAAAATTTGTAAATCATTCATTCGTTATTAATCCTCCTGTTTTTTAAGTTTTGTATTAACTTAATTGTGCCATCTATGTAATAAAAAATTTTAGAAAATAATAAATAATATAGAGGTACCTGCATATCCCAGTAGCATACTATGTGTAAATATGCAGGGGGTAACAGATGGCACGATTAAATTAACGCTTTTTTAGCATAAAAAAATCACAGATTTATGTCTGTGATTAATAATTGTTATTCATCTTTTTTAGATCGGATATAATAACCAAAACCTGTACCTCCAAGAAATCCTACAAATATCTTTAAAATATCAATTAGAATCTCTTTGTTGCCAGTAAATAGGCATAATGCAACTAGTGCCAAGAAAAAAATCATGCTTGAGATAGAAATAATGAATATTTTTTTATCCCTATCTTTTGTAATTTCAGTAGAATTTTTTATCATTAGAAGTTCTTTTTGATAATCTTTTGCTTCTTGATCAATATAGTTGTTAATGAGTTTTTCTTTATCTTCTTTTGATAAATCTTTTAATACTTCCTGTGGTAAAGGACCTGAAAATTCCCTGTGGCTCATTTGTGTCTGAGTTAATTGAGCTATAATTTCAGGGATATTTTCAGGAATAGTTTCCACATCGTTTTTCTTAACCGTATTCTTTTTGTTATCTGGCATTGTTTAGCACCTCTTTAAAAGTATTTTTAAATCTGTTTCTAGATTTGTTTTCGTATCTATTCACAACTCTTAAAGTGGAAGTTTCAACATCAACTGCTACCTTGAATACAGAAAATCCAATTTTTTTGTTTAATTTTCTTGTCAATTCACTAACTCTAATGTACTCATCTAAAAAAGATTTTGTGTATAGTCGTACTTTTCGTTCATAAATTGCCATTTTATATCCTCCTATTATTTTCATAATAATTATACCAAAAAAGAATCTGAAAAACAATTATTAATCATAAATTATTTAATTTTCATTGTCCTAAGATAAATTAATATCTTATCCAAACCCACTGCAATATTTACAATGAGCTTGGTAAAACATCAATTACTTCTTGAATAATTTCTTAATTCTGTTTACTAATTTCTTTTCTAATTCTTTTTTCACTTTCTCATTGTTGCTGTTTACTAATGTTACTGCTTCAAATTTCATTTTATATTCCTCCTACATTAAATTATTTTTATACAAAATAGCCACCATTTCATCACGTATCATATCGCATTCCTTGTCAAGTTCTTCCTCTTGTTCATTTGTATAATTGGGATTTTTCTTTTCCCAGTCTTCCCAAGCCTTTGCGTCCTCGATATAATCGAGAACGATTCTTTCAAAAGGTTCAAAATCAAAATCTTTTTCTTCGTATCTTGAAATCAAGTAATCGTGAAGTTCTTTTAATGAAATATACCGCAATTGATTTTCATATTTTGCTTTAAATTCTTTAAATTCACTCTCAAGAAACTTGCAGAACTCTTGATACTCTTCTATCGCTTGGTCTTCTTCGTCGCATAAACGTTCCCAAGCCAAGTCTCTTGCTCTTTCTGCTTGTTCTGCGAATTTTAATGCTTCGCTAAAGCTCATTTTTATCATCTCCTATCGTAACTATTTTTAGTTACTTAGTTTTTAAAAAAATATAGATTTATTTTGCTAATATATTGTAACTTATATTAGTTACTTTATCAAGAAAAAATTTTTATTTTTTAAAAAAATATTGTATAATATATTGAATATATTTATATGAAGGTGGTTCTTATGAGTTTTGGAAGTACATTAAAAGAAATTAGACTTAGACGTGGTGATTCTCTTAGAAAATTAGCTGATAAAATAGATTTGCCTTTTACTTTTATTAATAGAGTGGAAAAAGGAATAAATCCGCCTTCAGAAACAATGATAGAAGGACTATTAAAAGTTTATCCATTAGAAAAGAAAATTTTATCTAAAGCTTACAGTGAAGAAAAATTACCTGATAAAGTATTAAAAGAACTAGATTTTGATAATATTACTGAAGATTTTTTGGATAGTATATTAGGATTAGTTAAAACTTTAGACACAAGTGAACAAAAGAATATTTTGAATTTAATTATTGAAAAAATTGAATATATGAGTTTCAAAAGCGGTCATTATGATGAAGTAAAAGAAATGATTGATGAAGCAAAAGAAAAAATAAATGAATTATAACTTCTTAAATAATGGAGGATGATTTTGTGGAAGAAAATAAAGAAATAGTTTTAGTATTTTATGTAAAAGGTTCTGGGAAAAAGCCTTACAGAGTTGCTTTTTGGAAAGAAAAAAATTCTAGGGATATACATAGTGGCTGTGGTTGCCCGGCAGGTAGAAGAATGCAATATTGTAAACACAGATTCCAGCTAATTGAAGGTGATTTGACTAATTTAGATGATTCAACTGAAGATGCAAAAGAAAAACTGGAAGTTTTGTATAATTGGATTGAAGATAGTGATATTGGAGATTTTTTTGAAGATTTTATTAAAGCTAAGACGGGGGAAAAAGTAAGTAAAATAGTAAATGGTATGAAATTCCACAAATCAGTAGTAACTGGAACTTATTTTGATGAATTCATGCAAAAAGAAGTAAACGAATATAATCGTGTCTACTTAAATGATGAAGAACTAACTGAAAAATATGGAATTACCCACGAAGAACTCTCTCTAGAAGAATTTCTTAAATTAATTGAATCAAATATAATAGTCGTTGGAAGCCGAAAAAGAAGTTATCTTTTTGATGAAAATAGAAATTATTATGGCACTTATAACGGAAAGAAAAAAGAATTTGAAGGATATGGATTAGTACATTTAGGCATCCATAGATACACGAAATCTCAACATTTAATTGATTGCCTTGAATACTATAAGACTGTTAATATAAAAAGTATGAATGAAAAAATGAAAGAAATTATGAAATAAAATATTTTTATGAAAAAATATAATTAATCATGAGATTTTGGGTGATAATCACGAGATATTAAAACACGTGAAAAATAAGATTAGATTAAAAAAACACAACAACAAAAAAATTGTTTGTGAAATTTATAGGGTTAATTTTGGTTTAAGAATATAAAAAATGGAGAAAACCAGAATGAAAAAAATTTTTGTAATTTTGACATTAGCATTTATTAGTGCTAATACATTTTCAGAATCATTGCATTTCAAAAACTGTAAGGAAGCACGTGCAAAAGGGTATAAAAATATTAAGAAGGGCGAACCTGGATATGCTAAACATTTAGACAGAGATAATGATGGTATAGCTTGTGAAAGAAAATAATTTAATAAAAGAGTTGTTTCATAAATTGAGATAGCTCTTTTTTTGTTTGTAAAGAAAATAAATTTACATTTTTTATTAAAAATTTTCTTGACTTAGTAACTTTTATAAGTTACAATATATACGAAATATATAAATATTTTTTTAAAAATCTAGTAACTAAATAGAGTTACTTAAAATTTTATAAGGAGGAATATATGACTGACACAAAAGTTGTTTATGAAATTTTAGATAGACATATTAGATTGAATTATAATTCCAGGGCTGAATTTGGCAGAGAAGTAGGAATGGTAAGACAAAATGTAAATGAATTTATGTGTATTTTAAAGAAATGTCGCCCTGGAAATAGTTTTAATAAAATCTCAAGAGTACTTGAGAAAGCTGGTTACAAAATTGAAATAAAAAAAATTACTTGATTGTTTTGATAATTTTTTTCATTAAATCAAATAATTCATCTATTTTTTTATCATTATTTTCCATAATAATTACTCCTTTCGTTAAAGATGTAATTATTTTAATAATGATTGAATTACAATTCAAAAGAAAAGTAAGGAGGTGTCTTGATGAGAGTGCGTTTGCCTGCACAAGGAGAAATAGAAATTGATAAAGTGATAACTGGAATAGAAGCGTTAAAAGGGCTTACGGAATTAGAATTTAAAGAAGTAGTAAGAGCTGTTGATAGATATTTTAAAGAAAAAAAAGAGAAACTCACCTTTGACGTTGAAGTTACAGAAGATGAGTTTCTGAAAAAAATAAAAGATTATTATAGAAATTCTAAAGGAACTATTCTTCTATAGTAATTTGAATGTGTACTGGTTTTTTATCTTTATGAATAATTTGGACTATTGGCATATCATAAAAACTGTTTTCTATAAAATCATGAGTATTTTTGATATATCCATCTTTAGCCCAATTATATGGAGAAAAAAACTGATTATTATATCCAATTTGATAATCTTCGGTAAGTTCAGTCCATTGTCCAAGTAGACAAGCATAAACTTTATACATAACTATAAACCTCCCTTCTTCTTGATAATTTGTTTTGGCGAATAAATTATAGCACAAAGCGGAGGATTATAAAATGAGAAAAGAGAGGAGGTGTGAGGGTGGATGAAGAATTTAATTATCTGAATGACTCAAAAAAACAGTTTGAAAAAATAAAAAAGATAAGTGGAGAACTTAGAGATTATGTGGAAAAAGAATTCCCAGAAATATCAGAAAATGATATTGACTTTTTAGTCAAACTTCTGGGAATGGAATTAAAACATTTGTTTTTAAATTTATAAACCTGGTATCCATTCTTTAGCTTCTTTAAGCATTTTGTAGGCTTTTTTCATAGATGAGTTATTTTCTAGAAAATCTAAGCCATCTAGAGTTAAACGTGGATTATTAAATCCTATTTTAATATGTCCACTGATGGAATGGTTTAAAGAAATACCAGTAATATAATTTTTTTCCTTGAGTTGTTCTAACATTAAAATTAGTCTTCTTTCAGAAATACCTAATTTTTCTAGATTTAAAGTTTCTTCAAGATTAAAATTGTTGTTTTCATAAGCAATATCAATAGCCTTTAATATTCTAAAAATAGTTTTGTCTAAAGACATTAAGCAACACCTCCTTTCAGTTTTAAGATGTTTGGCGATATTATTATAACTCAAAAGGGGGCAAAAATGAAATAAGGGAGGTGTGAAATGGACAATAAAAAATTTGAAGAAGGGATAGATTTTTTCGCACAATTGTTCGGATCTTTTCTTGAGTTACGAAAAATAGGATATACACAGGAAGAGATAAACTGGGCATACAACACGATGAGCGGAAATTTTGTACGGAATTTTAACGTAAAGAACTTATCCAATTTAATTGAAAGTAGAAAAGAAAATTGAAAAATAAACAAAAAAAGCACTCCGAAAAGTGCTAAGAAAAAAATTATGAAAATCTTATCTTGCGTTTATTATAGCATAGAGATGTAAAAAATACAAGATGTAGGGAGAGGAAAATAAAATGGCGACTTTTAGAGTAAATAAAACAAGTGATTATACAGTAATATCAAATTATCATTTAAGAGAAAAAGAAATGAGCTTGAAGGCAAAGGGACTTTTGACATTAATGTTAAGTCTACCAGGGAATTGGGATTATTCAATATCAGGATTAGCCTCAATATGTGCTGAAAACGAAACTGCTATAAAGACAGGGTTGAAAGAGCTTAAAAAATTTGGGTATTTAAGAATATCTAAAATATTTCCGAATAAAGAACGTGGAAACAAAAAAATAGAATACGTTTATGAAATTTTTGAAAAACCTCTTGGAGGAGGCAAAAGACAAAAAGAACAAGAAACAGAAAAGCAACCGTTAGAAAAACAAAAGATAGAAAATCAAGGTGTAGAAAATCTACCCCTAGAAAGTCAAGCGGTAGAAAATCAAGGACAATTAAGTACTAAAGAATTAAATACTAATAAATTAAATACTAAAGAAGTAAGTACTAAAGAATATATACATGTGAAAAATGAATTTTCACAAGTGTGTGAAGAAATAAAAAACAAATGGACAAAAATTGCTCATGAATACAAATTATCAGGTAAGCAACTAAAAATAACTGAAAAACGAAAGAGGGTTATTAATAATTTGCTGAAAGAATATTCGGCAGAAGAAGTGTTGCAGGCAATGGAGAAAGTACATGCTTCGAGTTTTCTGCAAGGAAACAATAAAACGGGATGGCAAATAGCGTTTGATTGGTTTATTAACAAATCTAATTTTTTAAAAGTACTCGAAGGAAATTATGATGACAAAACAAGCTCGGAAATAAAAAATAATAATATTTATGCTAATCAAAAATCTGGAACAAGCATAAAAACAGAAAGACCAAAAGTAACAGCAGAAGGGCTTAGAAAATATTTTGGAGGTAGCAGAAATGACAATGGAGGAATTTAACGAGGGATTCGGAATGTTACTTGACTATTATCCCAATACACGAGTAACAGAAGGGCTTGTAAATATCTATTTTATGGGATTAGCTGAACTTAGCATAGAGCAATTCAACTATGCAATAGGCAGAATAGTCAAGGAATACGAGGGTGATTTTATGCCAAAAGTCCCAGTAATTTTAAAATATGCTAAAGATTCAGATTTGGAACAGCAAGTATTTTATGCAAAGAAATTGCTGAAAACAGCGATATATGAAAACGGAAGCAAGGGCATGGTATGCTTTGAAGATAAGGGACTGCATGCTGTTGTTGATTATGTCGGCTGGAACAGACTATGCTCTATGAAAGATGACGAGTTTGACAGTTTTCTGAAATGGGAATTTGACGGAATATACAAAGGATTCTGTAAACGTCCTTATGAAACTTCTGACTATTACAGGGGTACAAGCCAATTATTCGGACAAATAAAACCTAGAATGATAAGCTACAAGGAAGCTAAGATTGGAAATACAGAAAATATGAATTTCATAAGGCTTGAATATAAAAGCATTGTCGCACAGATTGAAAATAAAGTTGATTTATCGGAAATAAAAAATAAAATGCTGATAGGAGGGTAAATGCAAAAATTACAAGATAAAAAAGGAGGAAAATGAAACTTTTGGAAAAGAACATGACCAGGCTCAAGGTAACAAAAGAAATTGAAGAAATCCTGTCCGAGAACAATATAGGCATAAACGATTTTGAAGAAATTGTAACGTAAATAAGAGCGGACTATAAAAATAATCCGCTTAACTCGAAAGATATTCAAAAAAGATATATCACATACAATTTTGCGTATGTAGCGATAAGTATTGCTTTTCTTCTGATTGTTTTTCTTGAGTTTCTTAAACAAATTAAATAGAAAGGTGAAATAAATGCTGAAAGAAAAAGCGAGAGTAAGGATTACAGCAATAGATTTTAATAGCCGTAAAGGCTGGAAACTGTATCACAACGAGGACTTGTATGGAAATACAGAAATTGCAGATGACAGATTCTGGAACGATGTGCAAGAGGGGTATTATAAATTTAGCAAGGGGACAACTTTAATTGCCGATATTAAATGCCCCTGGAAAATTGAAGAGCCTTTAAAAATTCTGAAAGTGCACGAGGTGATTTACGGTGATTAAACTGGAATTATCTATAATGCCGCCGTCTGTAAATACATTGTGGGTAAATAAGAACAAAGGACGGTACAAATCAAAAAGGGGCAAGGAGTTTGAAGAAATAGCCAAGCATGAATTAAAAAAGCAGTACAAAGGCGAGCCTACAAAAAAACGGCTCAAGGTTGAGATATGGCTTTATTTTAAAACCAGAGCCAAAAGGGACATAGACAATTACAATAAGGCTATTCTAGATAGTCTTAAAGGAATTGTGATTGAGGATGACGAACTTATAGACAACCTGGCTGTACACAAGATAAAAGGGTATGGCAAGGATAAGGTTTATATTGAAATTTTAGAGAGAGGAAATTAAAAAAATGGAACAATGGAATAAATTAATTGGATTGGTAAAAGAATTTTTATTGTATTTGGGCAGCAGGAATTTTTAGAAAAAGGAATGACTGATGAAAGAATGGAACTACGAAAGAAATTATTTGATGAAGAATTTAAAGAATATGAAGTGGCAGAAAAAAATAACAAAAAAGTGGAAATGCTGGACGCAGTATGTGATATGTCTTATATACATATAGGAACATTACTGGAACAGTATAAAGGCGATATTGAAGCTGTAAGAAATGTGATTTATTTTGAAAAAGACGAAGAAAGCGAATTGATTTTCAAAAAAGTTTTAAAGAATGAATTTAACGATATTTTTGTAAGAGCATTCGAGGAAGTCCATAGAAGCAATATGAGCAAGCTGGAAAATGGAAAAGCAATTTTCAGGGAAGATGGAAAAATATTGAAAGGGAAAAATTATTTTAGACCTAACTTGAGACAGTTTATTGAATAAAAAACAGGAGGAACATTAATGAACGAATTGGTAAGAATAGAAATAAATGAAAATAATGAGCAAGTTGTGAGTAGTAGGGAGTTGCATAAATTTCTAGAAGTGAAAACTAGATACAACGACTGGATAAATAAAAGAGTTAAGGAGTACGGATTTACTGAAAACATTGACTTTGTAGCTATTACTCAAAAAAAAGTAACAGCTCAAGGGAATACAAGCGAGTATACAGATCATCTTTTGAAAATAAATATGGCAAAAGAACTGGCTATGATTGAGAACAACGAAAAAGGGAAGACAATAAGAAAATATTTTATTGAATGCGAAAACATGTGGAACAGTCCTGAAATGATTCTGATGAAAGCAAATCAGATTCAGGGTAGAATGATTGAGAACTATAAAAAAGAAATTCAAAACATAAGGATTGAGCTGGCTTATCAAAAAGAAATTGTTGCAGGAGTAACGGAAAATATAGATGTTTATCAGAAGCAAAAAATACTGAATAGAGTTGTGAAGCACAAAGGAAGTAATTTTAGCAGCAGATGGAATGAACTATATATAGTTTTTAGAGAAACATATGGCATAGATTTGAAAGCTAGGCGGAAAGGTTATGATTTGAAGCAAATCAAGAGCGGAGATAAATGTAAAAGTGTGTTAGAGTATGCCGTAAAATTTGGACATCTGGATAAATTATATAACATAGCTTTAAAATTGTACGAGACTGATATGGAAGAGATTATTCATAATATCAGAATCGGATTGAATTAAGAGAAGAAAGGACAATGACAACTAAATATAATAACTGTGAAACCTAGAAATATTGTGGAGTTTATAGAGTATAATAAAAAATTTTAAAAAAGTAGTTGACAAATTAAGCAACTTAATATATAATTAAGTTACTTAATAGGGAGGAAGAAATGAAAAAGAAAGATTTAAACATTTCTTTTGGAAGTAGTGGTAAAGATTTAAAATACAAATCAGCAAAATTAACATTACCACTTAGTTTTTTAGAGAAATTAGGGATAGATGAAAACAATCGAAGCATTGAACTTATCCTTGATGAAGAAAATGGAAAACTTATTATCCAAAAGAAATAAAAAAATCTCCTATACTCTCTGTTAAGAATATAGGAGAAATACACTATAATAAGTGTCTGGCAACCTTATTATACTGTATAAACTCCAAAAAATCAATATTTTTAGGAGGAAAAATTTATGACACTTAGACAAGAGCTAGGATTTGAAATTACAGAAAGTTTATTGGATGAACACAATCACAAGTTAAAATCAGCAAAAAAGGTGGTATTTGGTTTATTAGAGGAAATGTACGAAATGCTGTCTAAAGAAAATTTGGATAAATTAATGGATTTGGAAGATGCTTTGGGCGAATATTATCAAACAATCAAAAGAGAATACTACAAAGCAGGGGCAAATATAGAAACATTTGTCCAAAGAAACGAAGAAAAGGAAGTTGCTGAAAGAGTGGCAAGAATTGAAAGAAAAAATATAGTATAATGGAGGAGAAAAGAATGAAATTAATTAAAGTAAATGTGGAAAATGTAAATGGAGTATTAGTAACAACAAGTAACAATGTGGCACAGGAACTGGGAGTGGAACACAAAAATTTAATAAAGAAAATAGAAGAATACGTTGAAAAATTCACGAAAGCTAAAAGTTTAGCTCTCGAAGAAAACATTGAAAAATTCACGAGAGCGAAAGTTTCCGCCCTCGAGAAAAATATTGATTTTACCGAGTTTTATATACCTAGCACATACAAGGTGGAAGGAAACTTTAAAAGTTATAAAAATTATCTAATTACTAAAAAAGGAATTGCACAATTAGTCGGCGGATATAGTGCAGCAGTACCAATTGCGTTTGACTTAAATGTTTCATACATAAATGAATTTGAGAGAATGGAAAATTATATTAAAAACAATATGCAGCAAAAACCATTGACAATCGAGGATATGATCATACTACAAGCAAATGAGATGAAAAATGTAAAACATAGAATTGATGTCGTGGAAAATAAAGTTGATAACGAAATAACGCTAGATTCAGGAGAACAAAGAAAATTACAAAGAGCGATAAATGTTAGGATATATCAAAGATTAGATGTAGTTAATGCTGAAAAAAGATTAATGTTCCCGGCAATACATAGAGATGTAAAAGACAGATTTGGAGTAGCCAGCTATAGAGATATAAAAAGAAAAGATTTAAAAGAGGCTCTGTTGTATGTTCAAAATTGGATTGAAAAAGCTGAGTTGAGAGAGAGGGAGGATTAATATGGCGATAGAAAAAATGAAATCGTTTGAGGAATTTAAAGAGCAGTTAGATTTTGAAGTAACGGATAAATTGATAGAAATTTTTCAAATAGTTGCTAAAAAAGATGGTTTTAAAGCTATTGGCACAGAAACAAGAAAAGATATTTCTGATGAAATTATAGAAAATGAAATCGGAATGGAAAGAATAGACTTGGAAAGTATACAATTCCTGATTTATAAAGAATGGAAGAGATGGTGGAGAAATATATAGCAAAAAGAATCACAGTTGTTGAACTAATGACTGTGATTTTATTTGTAGGAAAAGGACAATAACAATTAAATAGTAACTGTGATTTATAATATTTTAGAATTGCAACGTCAAAAAAACTCTAAATTTCTGTTGCACTTTTGCTACTTTTAAGATATAATTTAGTTGTCAAATGATAACTAGAGGAGGTAGCGATATGGAAAAAATAATAGATGTTGCTCAATATATTTTCAACGAATATAAAAGAGTGACAGGAGAAGTTGTTGATGAAATGAAATTACAGAAGTTGCTGTATTTTTCCCAAAGGGAAACAATTGCTATTTTAAATGAGCCTCTTTTTAATGAGACGTTTGAAGGCTGGAAGTATGGACCTGTATCAAGAGAGGTACGAACTTCTTACACAACAGATGGAATAAACTATGAAACAGAAGACATAAAAAGTGAAAGTAAATACATAATAAACAATGTAATTCAAGAATACGGAGCATTAGCATCATGGAAATTAAGTGCATTAACACATAAAGAGACTTCTTGGATGAATTCTCGAAAGGGACTTAAAAAGGAAGAAAACGGAAGGATTAAAATCCAAACCGAAGATATAAGAGAAGATGCAAAGAAAGTAAGACCTTATGACTATATGTGGGATATGTACTATGATGAATTTGATAACTATGAAGCGGTGGTTTGATGGTAGGAAAAATAGTCAGATGTTTAACTCAATACTACGATACAAGATTGCATAGAAATTCAATCAAATCAAGACCTGCTTTAGTATTAAGAAGTCCTGAAAATGATGATTATGTAGTTCTTCCTATTTCAACTATTCCAAACAGAA
>CAUUWI010000007.1:0-29555 GCA_963548925.1 uncultured Leptotrichia sp.
TTTTAGCTTTTTCAAGTTCTAAAAGATTGTATTTTTTATCACAAATAAGTTTTAACAAAGTTCCATTACACATAGTTTTGCTCTCAATAGTAAAATATTTTTCAGGAATGAAATTTTTAATTGCTAAATCTTTATCATAAATATATTTTATAACTGGAATAAGAACACGCCCGACTGGAAAAAACGTATTTGCTTTTAATGAAATATACCTTGTAAGATTGATTCCCATAAGCCAGTCCATATATGCCCTTGCAAGTCCTTCATTATGCAAATTTCTATATTTAAAATTATCTTCAAGATTATTTATAGCTTTTCTTATGGTTTCTTCAGTTTGTTCAGGAAGCCATAATCTTTTTATCTTTTTATTAGTCTTTATAGTATTAATAATAGTATCTACTATAATTTGCCCTTCCCTGTCTGCATCTCCCGCATTTACTATCTCATCAACTTCCTTGCTGTTAATAAGATTATTTAATATCTTATACTCTTTCTTTATTCCCAAATCATTTTTTAATTCAAATTCAAACTCTTCAGGGAAAAATGGCAGTTTAACTTCACTCCATTTCCTTTTTTCTCCAACATATCCATCAACATCCCTTAATTTAAACAAATGTCCAAAAGCCCAAGAAACAATATACTTTTCATTTTCCATATATCCCTCTTTATTAATCCTGACATTCAATGCACTTGCAATATTACGTGCAAGGCTTGGCTTTTCTGCTATTATTAATTTTTTCATATATCTTCCCCCTTACTTCTATCTATCTAAATCTTTGTCATCAGTATTCCAAAAACTTTTAGAAAAACTTTGCTTTTGGTTTTCACTTACATTTTTATCTTTTTCAGTTTTTAAATACTCATTATTCTTTATCCCTTCATTTAATATTTCAATTTTCCAATCATCTCCATAATACATAAATTCTACATTTTTAAATTCATCAGCTTCCTCTATACAATCACTAAAATCATGTTCCAAAGTGTCAAAACTAAACTCCTCGTATTTTAAATTTAAAGTGTGAATTGTATCTCTCAATTCTTTTACAAATTCTTTGTTATATATGTTTCCAAATTTTTCTTCTATTTTTGATAAAATATATTCTGATGAATAATACACATTTTCCTTGTCAAATTTTATACCATAAATTTCTCCTAAAAATTGTTGAATTACCTTACTTTCCATACTATTTCCTCCTGCATTTTATATAACCGACACTGCCCATCTAAACTTATCCTGATAAAATCCAGTAAAGTCTGACACAGTTACCCTTTTACTTTTTGAACTAGCGTGTATAAACTGTCTATTCCCAATATACATCCCCACATGTGAAATTCTTCCTTTTTCCAAAGTTTCAAAAAACAGCAAATCCCCTTTCTTAATATTACTATGCAATTTTGGTTTAAATATTGACTGCTCTGCAGAAACACGTGGAATTGTAATTCCCAATGTTTTTTTAAACACATACTGCACAAAGCTGGAACAGTCGAAACTGTTATTTCCAGTCGTACCATATACATAAGGTTTCCCAATCTGAGTTTTTGCAAACTCCACAATTTTATATCTGATTTTTTCTTCTCTATCTCTGCTATTTTTAATTGTATTATCTTTCTCGTTATTTTCAATTTTTTCTATTTTTTTACTGCTTTCAGTTATTAATTGTTTCTGAAAACTAATTTCCCCTTTAGAAAAAGATAGAAAAGAAATCATTGATATTCCCATTAAAATTTTTACAGCATTATTAAACATTTTTCACTCCTTCAATTCTTGTTTCATAATTCCTATTATTTTTCACTGCTCAGTGTTTTTTCTCAAAACTTTTGTAATGAAAAAAATCCACTGACCTAATTTTGATTTTCTCACGTGTGAGAAAATATGGCTATAAGTTTCTTATTTTATTGTATTTCTGAATGACTTTAGGTATATATTCCCTTGTTTCCTTTATCCCTTTCCAAGCATTGTTAGCCAATCTTCCACAGCCAGCATTATAACAGACAAGCATTTTTGAAATACTGCCAGTTTTTTCATAATCCCTTTTTAAATGTAGCACGCCTCCCTTTATATTTCCCGATATGCTGTTATCCACTCCAAATTCTTTAAAATTAAAAGGCATTAACTGCATAAGCCCTCTTGCCCCAGCACTCGATACTGTTGAATGGTTAAAATGGCTTTCGGTATTCATAACTGCTAAAACTAAATACGGATTAAAGTTATATTCCCTGCTATATTTGAAAACATAGTCAAGTATACTTTGTATTTCCTTCTCATTTAGCCTGCTGTTCTGCGTTTTAATATACTCAACAAGTTTTCTATTACCAATATTTTTTTGAATACGAGAAGCATTATTAACCTTTTTCACAAACTTATCATCATAAAATAATTTGTTACTTTGCGATTGAATATTGCTGGCATCTCCTTTAGGCAAATCATCTGATTCTTCACTCTTGTTAGCATTACTATCCGTTTGTGTTTTTAATTTTTCAATTCTCTCCTGCTCAATTTTTTCCTTTTGTTTCTGAAAACTTATCTCTCCACCAGAAAAGGAAATTTTTGAAACTATCATAAGAAGCAATATACACTTTTTCATTTACAGTCATCTCCTTTGCTATCTTTCAATTTCAATATTCTTGCTTTTTATTTTCGGATTTGTATAATTTATCTTTATTTCCTCATAATCGGTCTTTCCATCCAAATCAGTATCTTTTGAATATGGATTTGTTCCGTATACAAATTTTTCTTCCCTATCTGTCAGCCCATCAAAATCATTGTCCTTGTATTTTTCCTTAATTTCCTCTATTTCCTGCTTAATATTTTCATCTCCATAACTTAGAGCGTCTTCATTTCTCTTTAAAACTTCCGTTACGACATCTTCATCCTTTTGCATTTCAGAACTTGCATATTGATAGGAATTAGGGTAGTTTTTTACAGATTCCATCACAACTTCCTTATCATTTTTTAATTCCTCGCTTGCAAATTGTAAAGCCCGTCCATCCTGTTTTATTGCTTCTAAAACTAAATCCTTGTTATTTTTAAGCCTTTCACTTGCATATTCAAGATTTTTTCCATTTTCTTTGACTTTTTTCATAACATATTTTTCATCATCTCTTATTTTCTCTGAAGAATAATATTTAAATGTATTTTTTCCTGCATATATTGAGGCTTCATACCATTTTTCTATTTTATCAGCCTTGTTTCTAAGTTCATTCATTTTGCTTTCCTCAATATATTTTTCCAATTTTTCATTAGTAATTGATTTTATTTCCTTTTTATCCTTTAACATCAAATATTCTCGAAGATACTCATTATTTTTATCTTTTTCAAGCATATTCCTTATTTTTTCCATTGTTTTGCTGTCATATTCACTTTTCACATACAGCTCAACGTCCTCTTCAGATAATCCTCTTTCAAATCCTTTCCTAATTTCCTTCATCTGATTTACATCCAACTTTTTCATTACAAGTTTTTCCCATTTGCTATCATCCAAGTTATTTTCAGCTCTTTTTTGCAATATTTCCTCATTAAGTACAGGTGTTACACATAATTTAAACTGTTCAAGAGTCAAGTTTGATTTTATCATTTTCTTTATTTCCTGTTTTTCATCTTTAGAAAATTTTACTCCTATCCTTTTTAAATAGTCTTTTTTCTCATTTTTTTGAAATACACTCAACAACATTATTCTAGCCCTTTCTTATTAATTAAAATTTTATCTCTTTCTTGTTTCCTGTCCTTTTACAAATTTTTTGTAATCTATTATCAAATTATTCATTTTTATCAGTTCATTCACTCCTCCAATAATATTTTTAAAAACAGTATCGTATTCTCTTCTGCTCATTATCTTTATTCTTTTATTTTTCAATTTTCTCAGTATCAATACAGCTTCTAACTTATTTCTGTATATAAAGTCGTTTTCATTTAGATATTCTTTAAATCCCAACTTTCTATCTATTTCTTCATTCAAATTTTTTAATTCATTTTCCCTTTCTGTTACTTTTTCATCCAATTTCTGTATTTCCACATCAATTTCATTTTCTCTAATTTTTAAAGCGTCTTCCGTTTCATATAGCTTTTCTCTCCTATCTCGATAAATTTTTTTCTGCTGCTGTTCCAACTGATAAATTTTTTCATCATACTCACTCTCG
Source organism: uncultured Leptotrichia sp. (assembly GCA_963548925.1). GTDB lineage: Bacteria > Fusobacteriota > Fusobacteriia > Fusobacteriales > Leptotrichiaceae > Leptotrichia. Next base: position 4,135 of record CAUUWI010000007.1, read on the forward strand.
ATTCTCCTCTTTTTCTGATTATATTTCCTTTCCTCATCGTGTATAAACTGTTCAAGTTCCTCAGCAAGTTCAGCTTTAATTTCTAGTTTTTCTAATTTCACCCTTTCTTTTAATTCGTCGCCTTGAAGTTCCATTACTTTGTTAGTTTCTTTTTGCTCCGTTTCTTCAAAATCTTCACTTTCTATAGGAAAAAAGCCATCATTTTTCATAATTTCTTTCAAATTATCTAAACTCATCTTTTTTCTCCAATCTTCGCTTTAACATCTGCTTCTTTTCTTCTCTCATCTGAAACTCTTCACCGCCCATAATTTTACAATCTTTAATTTCATCTTTACTTAAAAACTGAAATTTCATAAAATATCCTAGTAATGTTGCCTTATCTTCATTTAAAATATCTGCAATTTCAAGCAGAACTCCCATTTCAATCAGTTTTCTTGTCCTTTGCTTCCATTTCTCATTTTTTTCCGATGTATTTAGCCTTCTTGTATCATTTGCTATTTCTCTTCTAATTTCCCTTATTTTTTCATCTGTCTTGGCTATTTTATTCTGTATTTCAATTTTCTTTTTTTCATTAGATTTCAACTTGATCAATTTATCTTCATATTCTAAATTCATATATCAGCCTCGCTTTTTTTTCTATTTTTGACTTTTTTATTGCACCATAATATCTTCCATCAAATGTCCCTTTGACTTTAGACAGTGTTAAAATTTCGTCTTTCTGTATCTTTCCATTGAAAGTAGATAATATTTTAGAAAATATCTCGCCATAGTCTTCTCCATTTACATATATTCTATTACTTTTTATTTCAATCTTGTCATTATAGAATGCTGCAACAGGTTTTACTGATTTGAATGTCGTACCTTTTATACTTGTCAAATTTTTATATTTGCTATCTAACTCATAAACAATTAAATCTCCCTTTTTCAGAATTCCATCAACTTTTTCCAGTTTATATATCCCTAATGGAATTGAAGGCGTTACATTTATCACATAAGTTTTCGACAATATGTGCAATCCTATAAATGACGTAACAAGAAATATTGATACAGAGAACATTGCTAGGTTAAACTTTTTAGACTGTATGTTCATAATTTTCTCCTATTTTTTAACTTCCTTTAGCAAGTGTTGTAGTTATTTTATCTGTCTCATTCATTACAAAGGCCATTACCATTCCCACTGTGATAAACAAAAATATTGTTTCGTATTTCAATTCTTTAAATGTAACTTCTCCAAATCCTGCTGCATCTAAATTTTTAAATACTATTCCCCCCAGTGCCATTATTACAATTATTTTAGTTCCTGTCAGAAATAATGTCGTCAGTGCTTTATTTCCTAAATCCTTTTTTGTAATCGAATTTATATCAAAAGGTAAAAATATCCAAGATAACCCCAACGCCATTCTAAACTGCAATACCGCCATCATCATTTCAAATATTATCCTTACCACAAAATAATAAATAAGAATAACAACTCCTATTAACAGTAGCATTTTTCCAATTTCCTCAAAAAACAGCTTTGAATCAGTAACAATATTTAAAAAATTAAAGTTTGATTCATTAATAATTTTTAAGATCTTTCCTGTTTCTCTTCCAGCTATTGCCCATATGTTATTTAAGGTTACATTTCCTCCATTGCTTCTAATAAAATATGAGCCAATTCCAGAAAATATTCCATATCCCATTTCAATTAGAGAAACTGCATTAGGTATAACATATGCCAATATTGAAAATTTTATCATTATTCTTAGTAAGGACATCCATAGATTTTCCAATATATTTTTTACTACATAACTATATAAAACCCACATTATTTCAAGAACCGTGAGTACACTTAAAAGAGCTAATAAGCCTGGTATCATCTTTTCTATCCCGCTATTTACCATTTGTACAAATTCATTTTGAATATTATCCCAATCTACTAATAATGATGATTTTGTAGATGAAACACTATTTCCAGCAGAAATTGTTATTAGACTAAAAATAAGAAAAAAGCTAATTACAATTTTTTTCATATTTCTTTTAATCCTCCTTTCTAAAAAAGTACAAAAAAAGACTAGAATTTTAATCTAGCCTTTTACACCTTAAAGTTAAGGTAACTTATTTAATTTTTTATCTGAAACTTTTTAATCCTTTGAAGTTTCATAATCATATGGAGAAAAATTTATATTCTCAATTGACAATGTTTCAATACTTGTCCTTTTATTTTGCTGATGTAAATCCAGCCGCCAACTTTTTAATTTTTTTAGACATAATTTTCTTTAAAGCTCTCTTTCATCAAATCCTGTGGAATAACATTATTTATTTTAGTTTCTATATACGGTTTTTCTGTGTGAGTCAAATTTCTCAATCCCCAAGCAGAATATTCTCCAAATACATTATACACTTCTGTCAATATCTTTTCTGTTTCCTTATCAATATCCACTTTATCAAATTCTTTTATATCATCTGAACCATACTTTTTATACTTTTGATATACTTCCTCAACTACTGGTCCGTGATTCCACGCTACAATATTATTTGAAAATAATGGAGTATTTTTCAATGCAAGATACGCTGATTGTGCATAGTAAAGTAATTTTTGCAATTTTAAATTACTAATTCCATCCGCACCTTGATTGGTTTCCATATACGAATTATAAGTTAAAAACCAGTTGGCAATATCTTTTACATCATACATTTTTTTTACCTCATTTATACTATTGTATCAATTTATTTTAATTCCATTATCATTACATTATAACCATTTTCAGAAATAAAATTATCTATTTTAGAAAATCCAAAATTTTGGTAAAAATTCAAAATTTTTTCATTATTTTGACATTCCAACCAAATAAATTTTACTCTAATTTTCTGTCTAATTTCTAACAATAACTCATATGCAATTTTTAAAATTTCATTTCCTGTTAAATTATTTTTCTCTAAATTAAAGTTTTTACCAACTTGACCTAAAAGAAAACTATTAATTACATAATCACCTGATTTATTTTCAGAAGCACTTTTAGTTAATCTCTTTTTTAAAGTTTTTGAAATTATATTTAAATCTTCTTTTTGAAGTATTAAACTTCTATTTGCTATTGAAAAATAGCCTGCTAATTCTTTTTCAGAATTAAAAATTAAATATGTCGAAGAAATCGAAATTTTTTCAAAAAAAATAGCCTTATTTATTAAAAAATTTTCAATGTCCTTGTCTTTGCTTCTAAATCCTTTTAATTTATTACGAACTTTATCTTCTCCAATTTGTGATAATAACTCTGTTAAAGAAAATGTAGTAAATTTCATTATTCTCCTTTCTTTTCAGAAGATTCTTCAAAAAATTTTTTGATATCATTCCCCTTAATAAGTTCATATTCTACATCTACATCTAGTGGTTTATTATTTTTTGCATTTTCAATAGCTTCTAAAAATGATGAAATTTTTTCTTCTGTATCAAACTTTAATTCTGTTGTAAAACTTGAAGTTGCCATTTTTATCACCTCTTTTAAATTTCTATTTTTACAGTAATATTATATCACATCTAATAGTTTTTTCAATCTGAATTTTTTAAGACTAGATTAATATTCTATTGTCATTGTCCCTGTGTGTATTTTATTCTTTATTCTCTTTTTCCCTATTTATTTCAGATTCTGTAAAAGTTTCATCGTTTTTTCTTTCTCTTTCCATTTCAGATTCTGCAAAGGTTTTATTGCTGCTATTTTCTTTCGACTTTTTAGATCTTGTATTCTCTGAATTTTTTTGTGTTTCGTTATCACTTGATTGTTTTCGAGAATCTTCATTTGAAGCTTCATTACTGTTATCGTTTTTCATCTTTTCTTGATTTTTTTCATTTGTTTCTTGAGAATTTTCATTTTCAGTATTTGTATTTTCTGTTTCCTGAGATTCATTTCTTTCAGGATTTTCTCTATTATCTTTATTTCCCATAAATTTTTTTATTCCATCTGCAGCTGTGTTTTTTACCTTTTTAGCTGAGGCAACTGGATCAAAGTCCATTGTCATTATTTTTATTGCCTTTCCTGCATTTTCAGCAGCCGAAGCAGTCATCTTTCCAGGATAATTTCCAACTTTGTATCCTATTTTTGCACCAGTTTTCATACCTGCTAATGCTCCTGCTCCTCCAGAAGATATTCCTCCAGCAACTGTACCAATTGCAGCACCTAGTCCACCGACTGCCGCACCTCCCAAGACGGATGTAATTCCACCTATAGCTGACCCACCTGCACTGATAACATTCCCCGTGAAGTATCCAAGCTGTGAACCATTTAATCCACCGTGTCCATATAAAATTAGAGAAGCTATGCTCTGATAATTTTTTATTAAAAATGAAATTGCTATAAACACTGCAAGCCACACAATTATAGTATGAGGCTCGTTATTTTCTGCTCCTATATTTTCAGGAATAGGATAGGATTTTAGTATTTTTATTCCCATAGATGATAGAGCGACTGCAACCATTAGATGAGTTCCTGATCCAACTATTGCTCCTAAAGTTTTTCTGCCTATATCGCTTAAAGTATCAAGTGGAAGACAAGCAAGATATATTATTGCCAGTCTTCCGACTACATGGAACTGTATTATAGCTATTGTTATTGTTGATATTATGAACACTAGAAATATGAATCCAATAATAAAGAGAATAAAATATAAAATAACCCAAAAATCTTGAAACTTTAAACCTATATTTAAAAATTTACTTAATTCTTCCCATAACTTATCCCAAATACTCTGTACTTTTAATGGACTTCCCAGTCCTTCTCCAAATAAATTTCCTATATCGGAAAATAATTTATACGCTATATCTAATAGTTTCTTGTACATTTTTATAAGTTCAAAAGTTAGTACATATCTTAAAAGTTTTTTTAATGTTTCGACAAGAGTATTCCCTATATTTTCCGACCAGTTAAAAAAAGCTGTAAATGATAAGTCCAGTACAGCAAATGTAGAAGCAAGTGTCAATATTACAACCATTAAAGTTGTCATCCCAGTATCCAACATACTGATTATTGGTTCAATTAGTGCCGTATCAAATTGAAAATTTGCCGTTGCCAATTATTTTCCTCCTTTATTTCTTATGTTTTTTTACTTCATTTTCCATTGCTTTTATATGATTATTTAAGCTATTTTTTGTATATTCACTTCTTTTTTGAGCTTCTCTTCTTGCCTGCACTTCTTCAGCCGCCTTTAATGCATCAAGTCTGTTTGTAGTTGAAATCATATCGGCTATTGCGTTCATCTGTATTGACAAGTTGGCGCTCCACTGTGATAACACTTCAAGGACTTGTTGCGGATTTTTTGCTTCGTGAGTTTTTCTTATAAGAATTTTTGCATTATCTGATGTTTTTTTCATTGCCACTTCATTCATAGATCCTGATTTCATCGCGTCTCTTGAAAGATTGTCAAGTGTATTTGTAAATCTGTCAAGAAGAGCCATATATTGTCTGTTATTTGCTTCTGCATAGACGTCTTTAAACCACAATTCAGCTTTTTTTGCGTCTCTTAATGTCGATTTTGTAGTGTTTGTTATACTGACCAAAGTCTTTATTGTATCGTCATACTGGCTTATATATTTTTTTAGATATTCTTCAGGTAATTTCTTTGAAAGTTCAATCTGTCTTTCTATTTCTTTCAGTTGTGCATTTAGGCTTTTTAGTGTTTGTGCATTGATTGCTACACTTTCAAAGTATGTTTTCATTTGCCAGTAATCTGAAGTTGCACCTCCTCCAAGCATTCCTGAAAATGAATTTATTGATATAACTGTCGTTAATATTAAAAAGAATATTATTTTTTTCATTTTAGTTACCTCCCTGTATAATTTCTTTGCATCTTCTAAATTCTTTGCTATTTTTGCCCAGCTTGTATTCTAACCATTTTAAATTTATTTCTTTTAAATCCTTTGTTTCAGCACATATTTCCTGTATTTTCATCTGATCTGTCGAACTTGCAGAACCTACATAAGCTAGTTCAATTTTACCTAAATCCATTTCAAATTCTCTTGATCCGAAATCACTTTTATAAAAATATTGTTTCTGCATTTCCCCTCGTGCAACTTTTTCAATTTCTATTGAATTTAAGCCAAATTTTGAATAAAGTTCTTTCCAGTAATTCTGTGCCTGTGGAGAAGGGAGAAGTATTTTTGTCTTACATCCGTCAACTATTGCAGGTGTTATTTCAGATTTTGCAATTTCATCAAGCGACTGTGTTGCAAAGATTATAAAGGCATTCAGTTTTGCAAGGGTTCTAAGCCAGTCATTGAATTTAAGCCTGAAACTTTCATTTTCCATTGCAAACCAAGCCTCATCAACTACGATTGCAGTTAAATAGTCCTTTGTTAATTTTTCCACTTCTATTCTATGAAACAGATAGCTTAATATGGGAGCCGTCGCTTTTGGATCTTCTATTATTCTTCCCATTTCAAATACTTGCCAGTTTGAGTCTGAAAAATTATCCTCATTATTATCAAAATATTTTCCATATGAACCTGTATTTGTATATGGTTCAAGTGCTTGCTGAATTTCCTTGTTCATAACTGTAAATGCAAAATTTGTCATTGTTCTCCTGTTAGGCGGATCGTTTGCAAGAGTAGTAAGCGTTTCCCAGACTATACTTTTCATATCAGGCGTTACAGTTACATTTTCCTGCTGAAGAAGAGAAATTATCCAGTTGCTTGCAAATGCTCTTTCTGTTTCAATATGTATATTTGCAAGTGGCTGAAATGCCAAATCATTATCTCCGCCTTTTCCCAAGTCATAAAATTTTCCACCCATACAGGCAGTCAAGACACGTATCGAACCACCTTTATCAAAAAAGAATACCTGGGCGTTTGAATATTTTTTTAGTTCAGCTGTTATCATACCTAGTAATACAGACTTTCCAGACCTTGTTGGTCCTGCTATTAGCGTATGTGCCGCATCCTTTATATGAAGGTTAAAGTAAAATATATCATTCAAGTCTGTTTTAGTCATCATAAGCGGAATACCTGTAATATTTTTCTTATCTCTAAAAAATTCATTTACTTCCTCTCCACGATACAGTGACGAAGTTGGAAAAAGACAGCTTAAAAGCATTGAATTTATTGGATATTTCCTTATATTTGCTTTCACATTTCCCGGAATAGCCCCTAAATATGAGGGGAAAATATTGTACTTGTCAATCGAGCAAGTAAAATCCTGTTCATCAAATATTGTTACTATTTTAAGTGCATTGTCCTCAAGCCTTTTTAAATCTTCATCAGCAAGTATTATGGTAAATGTGTAATAGCCATAATTTATTCCACCTTCCTTAAATTCATTTAAAGCCATTTTTGCCTCTTCTGTTTTTGCTAGTTCCAGCTCATCAATATTAAATGAAGGCTTTTTAGTTATGGCTTCCGTTATATACTGCCCAAAGTTCTTCTGTTTTCCCTGATGAAAAATAAAGAAGTTTTTTAACATCTTTTTTGCTTCATTTGGTGAAAGAATAATATACCTTGCCGACATTCTAAATTCAAAGTCCAGACTTTCAAGCTTTTTTAAAACTCTTGACTCTATGTCATCAGGAAATAAATTAATTGAGATTGTCCTTAAATGTTTTGCCTTAGTCAATCTTTGTATTTTTGTATCTTTTCCATTTTCAAAACTTGAATTTGATAAATATTGATCAATTGGGTATAGGGAAGATTTTGGCATTTTTTTCTTTTCAGGAAACTCAGCATTTACTGTGGAGTACATATATGCCATAAGTTCGTCTCCTTGTAAAACTTCAATGCTTGTTGTAGCATATTTTAATAAAGCAATGAACGAGGCTACTTTTTGCCTGAATATTTTTAATTCCCTTTCTACTTCTTCCGCCATCTTTTCTTCTGAATCGTCTTCCTTTTTATTTGCTAGCAATGAATTTATCTTATTTTCAGCATCTTCTGCTATCAAATACGTCAATGTTATATAGTAATCACATTTAAAATATTCTCCTTTTGAAAATAAATCTTTTCTTTCTTTTTCCATAAGAACTGTCGGAATAAAGTTATCGTTAATCTCTGTTTCAATATATCCTCTTGACTTCTTTCTCTGAACTTCATAATGAACAATAAAATTGTCAGGCAGTTTCTTTATTGCATTGTTATACTGCAATATTTTTAAGTTCACTTCTTCCTCAGTAAAAAAATCCAAGTCGTGATTTCTCACTTTCAGAGTTACTTGAAACCCCATATTTTTATTAACAAGAATAAAGTCATTGAGAAGAAAGTCCCAAGGGATATGATAAATAAATGAATTTTTGTAGTTATTAAGTGTTTTCCCCATTCTATCTTTCCTTTTCTTTATTTTTATAATTTTTTTTATTCTGATTCCCTTTAATATTTTCTTTGATTTCTTCTCTTTTGAGAACTTTGCTTAAGATGTCTCCTCTATCTATTAATACGAATTTTTCTTCATTGCTTTTAGATATTTTTGTTGTAAATAATACTTTATTTGCTGATAATTCTTTTTGTGCGGCTACAAAATCTTTAAATTCTAGTCCTGTTTTTTCTCTGACTGATTTTGAGTCAAGGTATGCTAAGTTTCCTAAATTTTCTTTGTATGTATTGTAAATTAATTTTGCATTACCTGATAACGTTGAAAGCTTTTCTCTGTTCGCTTTTTCTGTTTCTTTTATTTTATCCGCTGCTTCTTCTAGTTTTTTTTCATAGTTATCTTTAAATTCAAGTGATTTATCCTTATTGGTAAAATATTTTATTTTATAAGCTTCAAATATAGAACCATCATAATTTATTTTTTCTTCTGTTGAATGGTGAAAAAATATTTTATTATCCTGTACTAATTCCTTAAATGCTTCATTAAACTTTTCTTCTTCTTTTATTCCTAGCTTTTCCATTATCTGATTTCTGCTTAATGTAGTATATCCGACTTTATTTTTTGTTCTTTCTTCTAAAAAATTCATAATTTTTTCTTTCATTTCAATTATTTCCCTTTCAATATTTTTTCTTTTCGCTTAAGGATTTAAATATCTTTCAGTTTTATAATGCTCCATTATCAGTTCCAATGTCATTGGATCCCTTACCGACATAACTGCACACAGAATATATATTGTTCCTGCTGGTATAAAAATTATCCAATGCCTGAATATTAAAAATATAATTCCTGTGAATAACACTAGCGATATAAAAATTTTATATGGCAGCCCCATTATCATCTTCACATCCAGTAAAGACTTATAAACCTTCAGCTTCATATCCTACCTCCTCAATTTCATATTCCTTTGTCTTTTTGTTAAAACTATTCACTTTGATTATCTTATTTACCTTTCTTACAGTTTTACCATTTTCAGTTGTTCTTATAATATTTACAATTACATCCACAGAACGCCCTATAAGTGGCTGTCTTGGATTCCTGTCAACTTCCATTAATAGTTCTTCCAGTCTTTCCAAAGTTTCTTCTGCCCCATCTGAATGGACTGTTGTAAATCCGCCACTATGCCCAGTATTCCAGTTTTTAAGTATCTCTTCAGCTTCTTCTCCATATCTAAGTTCTCCCTGAATAATCCTGTCAGGTCTATGTCTAAGTGCGTCCTTTGATAATTCCAGTGCAGAAACATCTTCAGTTACAAATACTCTTAATACGTTTTCCTTATCACAAATAATTTCTTCAACTTCTTCAATAATGTATATTCTTTCAACAGTATTTCTAATCCTGTCAACTTGTTTTAAATAATCAACAAGAGCATTAGTAAATGTTGTCTTTCCTGTACCAGTTCCACCCGATACAACTATATTCTTTTTACTTAAAATGGCTTCCGTAAGAAAATTTTTCTGAAATTCTGTAATTGAACCCATTGCTAAATAGTCATCAAGCGTAAATATTTTTTTAGGTCTTTTCCTTATTGTAAATATTGGAATCCCTTTAGTAATTCCTTTTGCAGCTCCCTGAAATCTGTCAGAATTTGGCAAATTTCCAGAAAGTCTTGGATTTTTTTCAGAAATTATCTTTGAGTTGTACGAAGCCAATACTTGAATAATTTTATACCCTTCCATCTCATTCAGATATGTATTTGTCTTATACATTCCCCTTTCATATGATTCCACCCATACATATCCATCGGGATTTAGCATTATTTCAGTAATATCGTCATCTTCCATATATTCTTTCAGTGCTGACAACCTTTCATTTACAAAATCTATCTGTGTTTGCTTTTGCAGTTCATATTTTTCACTTTCTGTCATAATACTTTAGCCAGTTCCTTCATTTTTTTAGTAGCTTCATCATTACTTGGACTTTCAATTATGATTTTCAGAAGCTTGTTTTCTACACCTGATTTTTCTAAAATTTCTCTTAAGATGGCTGTATTTTCCTGTTCAATTTTTTCAATTTCCTTTTGAGAATCAACTATTATTTTCTCCAGTTTGGCAATTTTTTCTTTATTTCTTTTTATTCTTTCAGTATAATTTTTTTCTCTAGCTTTTCTCTTTTTCTTTATTATTTCATCTGAACCATTAATTGTCTCCATATATCCCCCTATCCTATTTTTTCTGATTTATACTTTTTTCTTGCCTTTTCAATAATTTTTTCATATTTTATATCATCATAAAAATCTTCTTCTTTCATCTTAAATGTATGTTCATATTCATACATCCCTTTCATTGCTTCGAATATTACATATCCATCCTTAAAGAATACTGGCTGGTGCTGTGTTCTTTTTAACAGTTCAGGATATTCGTAGTAATAGAGCTTATCTAATAATAAAGGTTTTTTATATCCCGTAATCACAACTGCCTTTCTATCAGGTAGCAGTCTTATTTCTGAAGGACTTAATAAATCCTTTCCCTGTTCTGAAACATTTCCTCCCCCTTTTAGCCCAATATTTCTACTTTTTACCCTGATTGTTTCTTTACCAAGCGTCTTTGAAATATAGTCAGGCGCAGCTTCATCGTTTGGTCTACCAAATACCTGAATTTGACATCCATTCAACACCTCTTTCCCCTGTTTATCATATGTCGAATTTAACTGATCAAGCCCTTGAAATATTCCAACCATCTTTATTCCAAATCCTGCATAGTACCCAAGCCCTTTTACAAGAGGTTTCATCCTGCCATAAGCATTCAGTTCATCCATTAAAAATATTATGTTAAAATTTTTCTTACTTAAACTCTCCATTAATAAATTTGTCAGCTGAATATACATTATCCGTACTAATGGAGCTAATAAATCTATATCTTTGGGTTTTATAACAAAGTACAAATCTACAGGATTATCGCCATTAACCAAGTCCAATGCCCTAAAATCAGACTTTCCTATATTTTTTACAACCGAAGGAATTTCAAATACCTGTAATTTAGTCTTTGCTGTTGATGTAATAGACTTAAACGTATTTTCTCCTGTATTTTGTAATAAATATCCAAACTGTTTTGCAACAAATGGATGTAGTCCTTTGTTTAATGCTTTAATTGATTCCTCATCAGTATATATTTTCCTAAGCTTTTCAACTATTTTTTCCTTCAGTATAAAATCTTCTGGCATTTCATTAAAATCTTCATCTTCTTCCATAGATTTTCCAAGATATTTTGCAAACATTCTATACAAAGAATTTTCAGTATTAGTAATTATTGATATTACATCGTTTAGTGAAACTCTAACATCTGTTATATCGGGATCCTCTTCAGGACGGCTGCTTACTTCCTTGTAATGAACATAGCTGGTCAAAGTAGAAATTGTATCTTTTGCACTATCTCCCCAAAACGGATCCTTGCTCTCATCTTCTCCAACAATCATTGTTCCAATTATTCTGCAATCTTCAATCTCATAATTTGTTCCATATCTTACTTCTGATAAAAAGTTATAGCTATTTGAAAGTTCACTCATTGGTTCAAATTTTAATATTCTATGTTTTAGTATCTTTGCCCTATACCAGCTTGTAAGCTCGTAATTTTCCTTTTTTATGTCAGAAATAAAAGTTGACCTTTCTTTTAATCCTGCAACAAGGCTTGGAATAATATATCCTACACCCTTTCCTCCTCTTGTTGGCAAAAACAGGGCAATATGTATCATTGACGTATCATAAAGCAATTTTAATTTTCCTGATAAAGTTTTTACATATCCAATAACAAAACCATTTTCATTGCCACTTAAAAAATCTACATCCGACGGCTTTTTCTTATTTTTTTTCAAATCATCATACGTTCCAAATTCAGCCTCTCCGTGTGATTTCAGTTTCTTTTTTTTCCAGTAAGGCATTGTCAAAATAATTAATGAACCAACAAAGATAAAGCACATACCTAATTGAAACTGCGAAGTTAATCTAGGAGTTTTTTCCATTACCATTTCCCAATTTCCGGATGGAAAATACATATACTGCTTTTTTTTCCCAATAATTACTGGTTTTATTAATCTACGTATTTTTGCAAAAGTTGCATAGTTATTAACTTTTTCCAGTTCTTCCATATAGTTTGTTGATATTACCATTAAACCTGTTATATTTACCAAAATGAACATCATTATTGAAAAAATCCATTTTACAGGCTTCGTATTTTTAAGCGGCTTGTATTTTTTATCCATAATTATTTCCTATATGGAGATAAAATTATATCCTTGCTTACAAAGATATTAAATTTTTTACCTCTCTTTATTTCAATTGTAGGCTGTCTGTTTAAATCTTTTTCAATGATTCTTTCCCCGATACTTCTAATATTCTGTGCAGCATCTGAAACACCTGTACCAATATTCACTCTTGACCTGCTTCCAGTCTCAATATTTACATTTAGACCTTCAAGTGATCCTGAAGCTATATTTATAGCAGAGGATAGTAACACACTTCTCATAAGTTTCCAAAAATGGTTGTTAGTTTTTCCTTTTAATCCTGCATTACCTAACAAATCAACTCCCTGCATATTATCAAGCACAAGTGTTGAGCCATTTGGAAATACTAGTCTTTGCCATATCAATAAAACCCTGTTCTGTCCATACGTTATACTACTGTCATATTTTCCAATTATTTTTGTACCCATAGGAATCAAAATATTTTTTCCAGTACGGTAGTCATAAACATTTTCTCTAACTTGAGCAATCACATCTCCCGGTAAATCAGAATTAATTGCTGTTACAAGAACGGCTGGAATAAAGTTCCCTGTTTTTAACTCATATTTTCCTATTGCAGGATTTTTTAAATTAGTCGAATAGAAGCTGTCCTGTTTCTGCTTCAGGAATAAGGACTTTGACTTTTGTTTATTCTGATCTGTGTCATTTTCATTTTGCTGTTGTGTATTTTGTGAAGCTGGTTGCTGTTCCTGATATTGTTCTGGTACTTGTGGAGTTTGTGTTGAAACTCCTTTATCAAATCCTATTGAGGATTTTCTCCATTCCTTATCTTTCTCTGAAGGAGCTACAGAAGTAGCTGAAGTATTAGTATTTTCATTTTCAGAAACATTAGAAAATGATGGAGGAGAAGTTGAAGCTCCATAACTTGAATCAAAATTATCGTTATTGTAATCTGAACCTAATTGTGAATCATATTGTGATAAGTTTGGCGTTCCCGTTTTATCAGATGCTGTATTTATATTTTCTGTTCCAGACTGTGCTGTGGTTTCAGAAACTTGAGGATTTTTATTTGCCTGAGTATTTACGGCATCATTTATATCCAGTTCCGTTCCTGTCGATATTGAATCTACTTTTTCCTGTTCATTTGACTTCATATTTTTTTTTACCTGATTTGCAAAATATATGCTTGCAAAAATTAAGCCTGAAATTATACAAATTAGAATAATGACTTTTTTCTTATCAAAAAATTCTTCTATTGTTATTTTTGAATTTTTTATTGTTCCGTTTCCTTCATCTTCAAGCGATATTTCCTCTTCCTTCTGCTCCGTAAAATCATCTTCAGAAGTTTCAAAATAGTCATTTTTATTTATCAATTAAAACACCCCCTTTTTATTTTTTTCGGTTATATATTTTTAATGTTTTTTCCCCAAGTGCCATGTGTATTTCCTTTACAACACTATTAATCATAACGTTACGCCCCTCAACTTTCGTGTTAACTAAAGACAGTTGATTATCTAACCCTTTAACATAAAAAGCTGGCATTTCTTGTAAATTTGCCTTCAACACTATAAACGTTTTTTTTCCATTATCAAATACCTGAACTGGTGAAAGTTTAGAATTTTTGTTCCAAAAATATCTATAATTAAGCTTCATCAAGTCCGTTGTACCAATAGCCTCTGAATTATCTTCATACTCATTCATCAATATTTTTCTTTCATTTGGATATTGCCATTCCACTAAAGGATTGTATTCTCCATTTTTAGATTCAATATTAATAAAATAACTGTGTTTATCCGTTACTATATTTATATTAGTCTTGATATCTTCTTCAAGTGGTTTTATGTATATGTATGTTCTATTTTCTTTTCCACCTACAGCTTCTTCAATCATCCAGCGTTCTGTATCTCCACCAGCCTTAAATATTACTTTTTCATTTGGAGCTAGCCTTAAAGTTGTTAAATAGTCTGGTTTAGAATAAACTTCATATATACTGTTTTCAGAATAATTGAATACAACAGATGTCTTTTTTATCGCCTCTTTCTTCCCGCTTAATATTCCATCATCATCAAACAGTTTTTGATTATTTTTTACTGTATCTACTGTAATATCATTTTTTGCATTTCCATCATTTGCAAAAATATTCGCCGATATCAATGTCAAAAACAATATTGAGAGTATTCTTTTATTAATTTTCTTTAACTTGTTTCCTGTCATATATCTCCCTCGTTTTTTCTAATTATTTTCCCTTGAAATTGTAAAATCCTTTATTATTATCCCCAATGGATTTTTAGCTATCAGTTCCCCATTTTTTTCATTCACATAGTCCACAGTAAATACTCCAAGATAACTTGTATTTTGTATTTCCATTCCTGTTTCAGAAAACTGTTTCTCCTTCCATCTAACTTGATAAGTGTTTGAAGTATTTGTAAGTTTATTTGCTGAAACTATATTTACATTGGTTGTAATTTTATCTGCAAGCATTTGTATTATTCCTGTTTCCTGAATTACTGCATCCAGTTTTTTTTGTGAATTTTGCGTCAGAAAAAAGGCATTTTCTTTTAATTTATTATTATAATACGTTGTATCTTTTGGAAGAGTTCTTATATCCAAAATGAATTTTGATATGAAATATTTGGTTTCTTTCTCCCCAACTTTCAAATTCGATTTTGTCAATACATTTACTTCCATTGGAGCTCCTGTAGTTTTATCAACTTGAACAAGAAATACCTTTATATTTGTTCTTATAGCGAAATATGTCAGTGCTAAACATAAGACAAGAGCAACAACTATACTTATTCCTAAAATTTTTTTTAACTTTGCATTTGTTTCTGCGAGTTCAAACAAAGTTTCAGCTCTTTTTTCAAAACTTGTCTTTTCCCTTTTAACATCAGTTCTTAATTTAAAAATATCTCTTTTCCTGTTTATTCTTTTCAAGTCCAAGCCTATACCCCTTCCAAAAGACTTGGATCAATCATTGTTCCGCCAAGCCCTTTTACTATATCCTCTGAACCAAAAATAAGTGCAAGTGCCAAAGCAACTCCTATTAGCAAAGTTATAATTGCGGTCATGTTCGGATCAGTCAGCATTTTGAACACTCCAAATCCTATACACCCAATAGCCCCAAGTGAAAAAACTATTTTCAGACCATTATTCACATTTGTAAGAAAAGTTACAAGCGTAGCAAATATTCCTGCATTTCCACTTGTAGTTGCCTGAGTTATTACAGTTGTTGCCAAAAACAAAATCATTAAGCACATCAATTGAAATTTTTTATTTAACAATACATTTTTAACTTTTATTTTTTTCATTATTTATCGTCCCCTTTTAAACAAAAAAAGAGCCTATACAAAATCTTAGAAATGTTTTTTCTAATAATTCTGCACTTAGGCTCCTATATTTAATTTTATATATCCGTTTTTTATCTTAATATCTTAGTTAAGGGCTTCTAATATTTAAATCTAATTTCATATTCTCACCTCGATTTTAAACAAAAAAGAGCCTATACAAAATCTCAGAAATGTCTTTTCCGATAATCCTGCATTCAGGCTCTCTATATTTAATTTTATATTGCTTTGTTTTATTTTTATTTTAAAATGAGTTTAAGGAAAAGTTATATCCTACCTATGCACCTCCTAAAACTAGGCTCTCATTTTTTACGCTGACTTATTCTTGTGCTAATATTACCTCAATTTTTTAAAAAAGTCAAGCCCTTTTCAAAAATTTTTCCCCATAAACTTTCCGAAATTTTCTAAATTTTGGAAAGCACGCTTACAAGTTTCTCAAATTTAAAAATTTTTAGAAACTCATCGTGATTTTTTTAACAAAAAAAATTGCGAAAAAATGGGCTTTCGTTTACACTCAAAAACTCACTTCGTTCGTATTTAATTTCTAAGAAATTAATAATATTTACACCTTCAAAAACGTATTTTTACAAAAAAGGACAGTTTTTTACTGCCCCTAAATCTATTTATATTTACTTTCATCAAAAATTTTTATCTTTCTAGTTCATCCAAAACTTCCATATCTTCCATTCTAAAATCACCACTTATACCTCCTAAATTTTTATCATAATTTGCACCGTTTAAACTTTTACTTTTCTTTTTCCTGTTCAATTTTTTTATACTTACTTGTCGTTTTTCAGACAATCTTTTTTTCTTATCCAACACTTTTATGGCTTCTATATTCTTGATAATTTTTTGAACTTTTTTCCTTTCCTGAACTTTGGAATTTCCATTTTTTAAAAGTTCATCCTGCAATTTTTTTTGAATTTTTATTTCAATGTTTTCCTTTCTTGCCTCATAATTCTCTTTTATTTTTACTTCTCTTTTTAACCAATTCGAGTAATATTTTTGCTCACTTATATCCAAATTTTTGTTAAGCTCTTTTTGCAATCCTTCTATTTTAATTTTACTCTCCAAAATATTTTTCTCCAATTTTGAAAATTCATAATTTGAATATTTATCTTTTATCAAAGTTTCCTGACTGACTATTTCCTCGTTTTTATTTAACTCCTTTATCAAGTTTTTAAGTTCTTTTTCAATTTTATTTATCTCTTTCAGTCCTTCTTTTTCATAAATAAATTGCAAATGATTTATATTATACAGTCCATTTTTTTCATCATTGTATTTAACATTTTTCTCTTTTAAATTTTCATATATCTTGTCCTTCTCATCTTCAAGATCTGCAATTTTTCTTAAATATTTTCCCCTAATATTTTCAACTCGTTTATCAAAAATATACTTCTTTTTCCAGTCATTCTGAATTTGATTTCTTAAACTTTCTAAATTTTTTAAGTTCTTATCTTTTGTAATTTTCAAATATTTTATCCTATTTTTATCTTTTGTATTTTTTAGTTCCCTGTCAATTTTTTTGTTCTCATTCAGGAATTTATAGTACTTTTTATCTGTCATCAAGTTGTACACAGTATTTTCAATTTTATCTTTTGACATTTTCTTTTTTATATCTCTTATATTCTCTTCTAATCCTCTTAGTTTCTCCAGATTTTCTAAATCTCTTATTTTATCCCTTTTTAAGTTTTCATACTCTCTTTCCAGTTTTTTCAATTTTTCAAGCAATTTTTTCATTAAATCTGTTCCAGCTTTTAAAATTCTGCTTTTATCAAATATTCTTTTTTTAACTTTTTCTTTTTCACTTAATTCACTTTCCTTTTTATATAAAATTTTTCCCTCGATGTTTATAGGCTCACGATTCAGCTCATAAACTTTCTTATAGTCGTTATTATTTTCTGCATTTCTTTTCTGATCCTTTAACGATTTTGCACTTACTTTTTCTATTTTTCTTTTTTCAAGTTCAAAATTTAAAAATGTTTCCCATTCTTTCCTTATATTTTTTAAAGTCCTTCTTTCATTCCATTTTTTATCCTTTTCCCATCCGCCTTTTTCTATATTTTTAGAATTATATCTTTTAAAATATTTATCCTTATCCCTTTTAATATCATCAATTTTTCTTTCAAAAAACATTACATGTACATGTGGTTGCATATCTCCGTCAAAACTTTTTGGATTGTGCATTGCATAATTATACACATATCCTTTTCCAAAAAGATTTTCACAAAAATTATCCACAATCTTTTTATTATCTTCAGGTGTAAATTCTCTTGGCAATGAAATTTCAAGCTCCCTATATAGGTTAGAATTTTTTCTCTCATAAGTTTCTGCACATTTCCAAAAATCTTTAATATCACTAAACCCTTCAGGAAGATTCCTTGTTTCCTTAAAAAGCAAATCTGCTTTTTTACCATATTTTTCATCTCTGTTTATATAATCTAAATGAGCAGTAGGTGGAATATATTTCCCTCCTCTTTTACTTTTTTTCATTCTAAGATGAAATATTGCCACAATTATGCCTCCATATTATTTTTTATAATCACATATTTTATATATTTATCATTTATGAAAAAAGTTCTATCTAATAAGATATTACAATCTTTAAAGTTTATATCGGTATCCAAAATATTTTCAATTTTATACATCCATATTTCATTATTTCTATATAGCTTTATATTATATTTTCCTATTTTATTATCACTTACCTTCATCATTTTCATAATTTTTACAAACGTTTCCTCGTTTATATATTCCTTTATTTTCACATCATTTATTTGATTATTTGCTATCAGTGCCACATTTCTCTTAAAAATATCTATTGTTTCATTTATTCTTTTTTTAGGTAAAGTCTTGTAAAAAAAACATATATGCTCTTTCCCTGTTATTGTTCTCAATAATCTTATATCGTATATTTTCATATATCCCTCCTAAATTATTTTTCTATATTTAAACTTTCCTTATACAATTTATTAGATAGATTCTTTTGTCATTATGATCTTTTTTCATTTTTTCTTATAATTACAAAAACTAACCATAATGTAAACATTACGATTAGTTTAGTTCTTATTTTATTCTGCTATAACTTTTTTAATTCAAAAATCCTTTTTAATTGCTCAAAATCATATTCAGCATATTTTTCGTTTTCTATTTCTAAAACAATGGAATTTCCTCCTTTCAAATACAACTCTATTTTAGTATCATATGCTCCCTTTATTCCATGATATATCATTAATTTCAATCCTTTCTTCAATTCCTCAATCCGCCTTATCCCAGCGAGTTCACTAGAAACAATTATCAAATTCTTTAAATGTATATTTCCATTTGAATATCTCAACCTTTCTTCTCTTAATTTTCCAGAAAAGTCAAACCCAGCTTCAGTTACAAACTTCTCATAACTTTTGTGCATTTCACTAAGTGATTTATAGCTTTCCTGAATCACTTCTCCTGTAGTTAATTTTATATTTAATTTAAATTCTTTAAATGAAAATGGATTCCTTTCAATTTTTTCAATATCTTTTACATCTACTATTCTCTCATTAATTTTTATTGTTATTTTATTATTTAATGTATCATTAACTATATTCATATTTGTTCTCCTTATGGTTTTAAATTTTCTCACACGTGAGAAAAACTATATATTTTAAACTTATTCTTACTTACAATACTCGCCAATCGTATAGTTTCCCAGTTTATCTTCATCAATTTTATAAATACTTTTATTTTCAAGAACAACATAAAAATTTTCACCATCGTTTTCGCTATATATCTTCATAACTTTATTTGTTCTACATATATCTAAAACCTCCTGCTGTTGCTTTTCCTGAATCTCTTGATTTTTTTCCTTCCCCTTTCTCAATTTATCTGACTGAAATGTTATTGTTACCAAAACAATCACAGCTAATCCTAATATCATTGAAATTTTAATAAAGTTCTTCATTTTCCCTCCCAGTAATTTATTGTCTTCAAAATTATAAATCTCACACTTACATTTACAAAATCTTTATTTTTCATCTTCCATTTTCTTTAAAATTTTTTCTAGTTCCTTCAAACTATCTAATCTTCTATTAACATTTTCAACATACATTGATATGATTGTAAATCCTGTCAACATCACGCCACTTAATATAATTGTATTTACATCTTTTATAAAAAATGAAAACGCAAACATAATTGCCAGCATATATCCTAAAATTCTTTCTACTAAACTGCCTATAAATTTTATAACTCTTCTCATTTTTCTGTTTCACCTTTCAATTTCTTAATTTCCAATTCCCATTTCTCTATATTTTTATATGCTTTTTCAATCTTTTCATTCAATTTCTGTATTTTATCATCAAAATCAATCTCCTTT
This sequence comes from uncultured Leptotrichia sp., assembly GCA_963548925.1. GTDB lineage: Bacteria > Fusobacteriota > Fusobacteriia > Fusobacteriales > Leptotrichiaceae > Leptotrichia. Next base: position 24,327 of record CAUUWI010000007.1, read on the forward strand.
TCCTCTTTTCCTTTCTTTTCAATTTCTTTAATTTTTTTAGCAGATTCAGCAGGATTTTCAAGAATTTCCACAATTTCTGCTTCTTCCAGCCTATCGTTATTTTTCTTTATATATTCCAATGTCCTAACACTCGCTTCTGCAATCGCAGGATTCCTATATTTCTGAAACTGCTCCCATCGGTTTATTTCCCTGTAAACCATATTTTTATCCAGTCCCATAGAATTGAACCAAGCTACAAACGTTCCTGTTCCATGACTTGATAAAATTTCCTGAACTTTTTTTAATTTTTTTCCCAATTCAAGTGCTTTTTTTGCAACAAATTTCCCGATCTGCCTTATATCTTCCTCATTTTGAGTTACTTCCCTTATAACCTTTTCATCTGTTATTTCATATTTATCGAAATCAAAACTACTATGGTAACTTTCAACTTCCATCTTTCGATTTTTATTTATATTCAGCAGTTCCTCTCTATCCATAAATCTCTCCTAACAAAAATTTTCTTCATTCTGCATTTTCCCACATATGAGAAAAACTAAAATTTATTACACATAAAACTCACTTTCAATTTACAAAGTAAATTATTCTCTTCATTGTCATAGTAAACTCCTTTTATTTCGTCTACTTTAAGAAAAAATCCTTTATACCCTTCTTCTTTTTTTATATAATGATTGTCATCCTCATTTAGTTTTCTTATTTCCATTCCATTTTCAATTTCTTCATCTATAACTACTAGCATTATATTTCCCATAACATAACTCCTTTTCTATTTTTTCCATTTGGATATATTTCATTGTACAAAAATTCATTCACTAAATTTTTATAGTCTATTGCCGAATTGCTGCTCTTCTTAAAACTAAATATATCCTTATGCTTTTCCATTGAATTTAATATATTTGCATCTTCTCTCACATAAATATCCGAATATATATCTTTTAAAATTTCTTTCATTTCCACATGTGCCTTTTTAAAAACTTTTGTATTTTCCTTTACCTGTACAAAAAATATTTTATATAGTTTAATTTGAGGATTGTCAACTTTTGCAATTTCTAGCATTTCAAGCAAATCCCTGAGTCCATTAGTGTCTATAAATGAAACTTTTGAAGGTGCAAAGACATAGTCCGTCACATTTAAAATTCCTCTGACCGTATTATTTACAGTACCTTCCGTATCAATTACTATAAAGTCATATTCACTAAAGTTTTCAAAAAAATCTTTAAATATTTTCAGTTGTTCCTGTCCATTTATATCTCCTTCCTTTTTGAAAAATTCATCAATCTGATTAAAATATATATTACTAATAATTATATCTATTCCATTTTTCTCGTTTATATATTTACTGCCACCTATCATTCCCAGATTATCATAACATTCCTTCAATGCTTCAAAAATTGTATTTTCATTTCTTATATTGAGATAAGAAGCTATCGCTCCTCTTGGATCTGTGTCAATCAATAATACTTTTTTTCCTTTATTTTTAAGAGCATAGGCAATATTTATGGCTGTTACTGTTTTTCCTGCTCCACCTTTTGGATTTATTATACTTATTATTTTCATATTTTCTCATCTCCTAATTTTTTGATTTATAGTTTGACATTTTGTCAATTTGTGATATAATAAACTTGTAAAACCCGTTGGGTACTTTATATAAAATATAGAAATTTTGCGAATATTAAAGGCTGGATTTTTTCAGTCTTTTTTGTTATAATTTTCTTGGCTTCGCAAAAGCCTCTATATTTATATAAAGGAGGTACGACTGTGAGAGACTTTATTGTCATATCTGCTATAATACTTGTTATTTATTACAGAATTAGCAGATATTAATATAAAGAATTTCACCTCTACCTCTGCCCTTCGAGGAGTCTTTATAATTTTCTTGTGAAAATTTAACATAATGGATATTATCTTCTCATTGGGCATCTGACAACAGAGTTTCTATAACATCGTTTTCTCCCTATTTTTTGACAAAATTTTTCTTATCATCGTTTTCAGATTTAATTAATTTTTTCCCTTTTTTATTACTTGTTCAACTATAAATCTTCTAAATTTTCCAAGATTATCTTTAGTTCACTATATGTTACTTCTTCATCTTCTAATGCCATTTCTGACTCCTCTATTTCATCTTCAAATCCTCCAATATCTCTAAGTTTTTCAATCCTTTCCTGAATTTTTTCTTTCACTAATATAAATTCATCATGCCTTATATTATCAATATCCCCATATTTTTCATTAAGTATTGATTTTTCTATCTTATCTATCAAATTTTCAGCCATAATCAGTCTCCTTTATAAATCCTACACGCTATCTATAATAATATTTTTGCAATTATAATTAAATTTTCAAGAACAAAACTAATTCTAAGATTTTATTTTATGTATTTTTATGATTTGTTCCAAAATTCTTCAAATAATTTCTTTCCTATTTCCTTCCTTCTGCTTTCCCATACAAACTCCAAAGTATCCAGTCTCTCACGAAATCTGTCCAGCAGTGCATCATTTCCTTGTGTATCCATAAAATCAGCAATTTCTTTTTTTCCTAAATTTGTTGATATAATAATACATTTTTCCTTTTCATAGAAAAAATTAAATATCGAATATAACTTCGACTTTCCCCAAGTTTCTGATATATTTTCCTTTCCCAAGTCATCCAATATTATCAAATCTGCCTCAAGCAAATCCTTAAAAACTTTTTCCTCAGTTAAATTATTAAAATTACTGAAAGTTGATTGTATTCTTTGATAAATCCCATTCAAAGTTGTTCTATAAACTTTATAATTATTTTTTAGTAACTTATTGAAAATACATAGGCTATAAAAACTTTTTCCAGTTCCTATTTCTCCGCATAAATACAACCCTAGTCCTTTATTCTTAGCTTCTTTAAAATGCTTACAATAATACTCAAGTTTCTTTTTTATTATATTTTCTTCTTTAGATAATATTTCAGAGTTTTCAAAAACACATTCTTTCCATCGAACTGGCAGACTTGAAATATTAAGAAAATATTTTATCTTTTCCTTCTGTTCCTGTTGTCTAAGTTGTCTAGTAGCTTCTATAGCTTCTTTTAATTTATCATCAGAATCCATACTCTTTTTTTGTTCCTGCTGATTTTGATTTTGTAATTTTTTTATTCTGTTTTCTGCCAGTTGGCTTAACTTCATCATAATAAACTCCTTCCAATATTTTTATAAACTTCTCCTCATTCAAAAAATCATCAAATGTTATTTTCCAATTTGATTTATTAGTTCTTCCAAGTAAAAAATTTATATTTTTTATTTTAAACATAGTTTCTAAAATTTCCTCCTGAGTATATTTCCCAAGTAATTCAGATAATTTTTTCTTCCTATTCTCTGTAAAAGATTTAATTATACTTAACTCATATTCATTTGCTAATTCATTCCATTTTTCCATAAAGAGAGAATAAGTATTTAATAACTTAGTATTTAATTCTTTAGTACTTAATGTATTAGTATTTAATTGTCCTGCATTTTGTACTCCTTCACTTTGTAGACCTACATTTTATACCTCTACATTTTTTAATTGATGTTCTTCTTTTTTTAAAGGTGTTTCGTAAATATTATAAATATACTCAAATTGATTTTTTCCTTTTCGAGGTGGAAATTTTTCTATTCTTAAATATCCAAATTTTTTTAATTCATTTAAAGTACTATTTATAGCTCTCTCTCCTTCAACACAAATAGAAATTAATCCTTCAATGGAATAATCCCAATCAGGAGGTAAACTTAACATCAGCGTTAATAATCCCTTCGCTTTCAACGTCATTTTTCTTTCTTTCAAATGAGTATTTGAAATTACTGTATAATTATTATTTTTATTTACCTTAAATACAGCCACTTATCCACCTTCTTTTTTAGATTATCTTAATTATCAATTTTAGAGTAGAATTCCTTTAAAATCAAAATCGATATTAATTTTATTGTATTTTCCCTTGAGTTACTTCCTTATATTCATTAAGATATTTAGCTGTTTTTAATGGATCAAAATAATATTTCCAAATACCATTTACTTTTTCTGCTTTAACAAAATCTAAATCTCCTCTTCTTGCTAATGCTACAAATTTCCAGTAACTTAAATTTATCTGTTTAGAAATTCCTGTTATAGTATATAAAGATTTTCCTTTTTTTCTCATTTTTTATCATCCTTCCTTAAATTGTTTAAATTTATTTCATTTATCTTTACCTATTTCAATTATATCATATTTTTGTAAGTTTTCAACATATTTATTTTATAAAATAAGTTATAAATTTATTTTTTGAAATAAAATACTATTTCTTTTTTGCTATTAATGATAAATATGTTATAATTTATTTGTATTTATTAGCTTCTATATAAAAATATACCAATCTAATATAATTTTTTATAATTTTTTATAATTTTTTAGTCGGGAGGACAAATGAAACTAAATGAAAAATTAAAATTCGAAAGAGAGAAACAGGGATATACCTTGAATGAACTATCTGAATTAACTGGTTTACATAGAATTACTTTACACGACTATGAAACAGGAAAGATAAAGAATATTCCTTCAGACAAAATACTACTATTATCTAAAATTTATAAAAAAGATCCCAATTATTTTCTTTTAGATAATGATAAAAATATAAAATCTCATAATGAAAATATACATAATATTGAAGATATTAATGCAATAATGCTTGTAAATAAACAATTATTAGAGTCTCTATCAATAGACAGTGATGAAATAAAAAAATTTTTAAAAAAATACTATAAATTTATCATAAAAAATATTGAATAATTTTAAGAAATCCTACTCCGTATAAATACATTCAAGGAGGATTTCTTATGAAAAGAAATTTTAAAAAAGTAACTGAAAACACTGGTAGAAAAGAGGTGTTTAAAGTTATGCATGATAAAGTTGAAATTATAAATGATTTCAATACAAATGGAAAAAGAGAAGCTAGAATTATTTTTTACAACCAAAAAATCTATGTTATCCTGTATCGAGATTTAAATTTTGAAGAATTAAAATGGCTCAATTTTTATATTTTAATTTATGGCAATCAAAATTATGGAAAAAATACTTTCTTTGAATTTAATACTAAACCCCATTTAAATAACGAACTTATTATAAACTTTTTCAGTAATGGATAAAAGCCTAATATTTTAATATAATTTTCGCTTTTTAAACGGGGAATAGTATAAATTAAACAAAAATAATTTAATTTATCATTCTCAAGTATGGAACATCATTGAA
>CAUUWI010000008.1:0-27944 GCA_963548925.1 uncultured Leptotrichia sp.
ACAGCGTATTCATAAATCCACCTTTATCAAGAGTTGGAATGACTGAAAGCGAAGCGGTTGCAAAAGGATATGAAATAAAAACAGGAAGACTTGAAGCAATGGCAATTTCAAAAGCAAAAATAGAAAGTGTAACAGATGGGCTTCTTAAAGCAGTTATAGACGCAAAAACAGATAAAATATTAGGATGTACTTTATTATGCAACACTTCCCACGAAATGATAAACATTGTTGCAGCAGCTATGAAAGCTGAACAAAAATATACATTCCTAAAAGATATGATATTTACTCATCCGACAATGAGCGAGGCTTTGAATGATTTATTTGGGAGCGTGAAATAAATTGGAAGAATTGACTGTGCTTATATTTTTAAATTTATTGATACTTTATAGCTTATTTAGATTATTTTTTTGTTTTATAAAAGTTTTTCAGAAAAAAGAAATTAAGAAGTTTTTATGGGGTGATTTAGTTTTTGGAATAGTGTATTTGCTTTTATGTATAAAAATTTTGGGCAAGGATTTTTTTTCACAAAACCAAGGTTTACACGTAATAGTATGTATTTTGGTTGTTTTATTGTTTATGATAATGAAAAGAAAAAATAACAAGTTCTTGTCTTATGTTGCTTTTTCTTTAGTTTTTATTGATTTGTTAGGATTGATTTATCATGGAAATATGCAATTTTATGGAATTATAGTTTTACAAATACCGATTTTTATAATTGCAAATTTTGTAAAAGATGATAATAGATTAAATAGATATACATATTCAACATTAATAATGGCTAATTTGCTTAATATATCTTCAATTTCACTTAAAACTTTGATGTTGTTGGAAAATATGGGAGGGGTTTAAATAAGGAGAAAGGGAATGAATGATTTAACAATAGTGCTTATATTTTATGATTTATTTAAATTGATATACAATATATTTTTACAGAAAAAAGTAAAAAAATTTCTGCTTGCTGATTTCATTATGATAGTAATATTTTTTATGACATTTACGATTTTTATATTGCCTAATTTGCTGGTTCATTTGATACTTTATTTTATAAGTATTCTAATTTATATTTATGAATGAAGCTAACAGAGAAATTTACAGTTTTTTTATAATTGTAATGGCAATAATTGATACGATACTTGCTTGGGGCAGTTTATATCTTTTAGGAATAGTGGCGTTCATTATATTTATTTTATTTCAAGTTGGAATTTATCTGAAAATAAAAGAACGTAATGAAGAATTAGATAATTATATGTATTTGACATTGTCTTTAAATGAGATTGCAATTATTTTGGGATCTATTGCAATGCTTAACTTAGCGTCTTAATTTTTGAAGAAATATTTTGTGAAAAGTTTTAATCAATTCATTTTAAAAAATTATTTTTACTTTTTGCTAATTAGTGCTATAATTATTTATAGACTTTTTGCTGTATTTTTTGTTACAGTAATGTTTTTTAGAAAGGAAAATTTTAAAATGGAAGATATTATTAAAAAGATAAATGAATTTTCGAGATTAGCACGTGAGAGAGAACTGACGGGAGAAGAGAAGAAAGAGCGTGAAAAATATAGAAGAATGTATATTGAAAAATTTAAGGAAAGTGTGAGAGGGCATTTGGACAGCATTAAGGTTGTTAGAGTGGATGACGAGGGGAATCCGATTGATGATGACGGAAATATTATTGAGCCTGAAGCGTAAGCGGATACACAAAATAGAGTAAATTGTGAAAGGAGCGAATGAAAACTTATGAAATATGAGCTGGTTATATTTGATTTGGACGGAACGCTTATGGATACGTCGAGATCTATTACAAAGACTGTAAATTCAGCTATGGAAGAACTTGGGAAAAAACAGTATTCTATTGGTGAATGTGTAAAATTTGTTGGTGGTGGAGTTTCGGGGCTTGCACGTAATATTTTAGGAAAAGAGAAATATGACGATGTAACGAATGAAAAAATGGAAAAAGTTATAAGAAAATATTATAATATTTACTTTGATTATGGTGTTGAGCCTTATGAAGGAATACCTGAATTGCTTGATTTTTTGGAGCAGAATGGCGTGAAAAAAGGAATTGTAACAAACAAGGATCACGAAACAGCCCTGTCTGCTGTTGATAAAAAATTATCTAAATGGAAATTTGATGGAATATTCGGCTCAAATGAAAAGAAATATCCAAACAAGCCAAATCCATACAATGTTGACAAAATGGCACAAAATTTAAATATTTCAAAAGAAAAAATATTATTTGTCGGAGATATGCTTGTGGATGTAAATACTGCTAAAAATGCTGGAATTGACATTGTTTACTGCAAATGGGGATTTGGTGAAGTAAAAGGCGAGATTGAAATTGATGAAGATGTGAAAGTTTCTGATATTCAGGAGATTATTGAAAAAATAAAAGGTGAATAGAGTTTTTAGCGAAATCGTTTTGGTATTTGTGTATTAAGGCGATTTTTTTTAATATGTAAAATGCTATACATTTATTGGAGAAAATGATAAAATGTAATCAAATCTTTTTTATAGTAATTCTAGTTTAAAACGAGAGTAGAGAGTTAGACTGTATCTAACATATCTTTGCTCGAATTTTTAAGTAAATTGGCTATAAGTGTGAAGTAAAAAAATTTAATAAATTTAGAGTGTAAATAAATTTTTTAGTTCATTTTTAAAGTATTTTTACTATACTTAGCAAGATAAAAAATAAAAAACTGATAAGGGGATAAAAAATGGGAAAAATTGATACGGAGAAATCGAAAATAGATAAATTAATAAGAAATTTTGAAAATACAAAATATTTTGGATATATGTTTTTTGTGAAATATGATGGACAGAAATTTGAATCTTTTGATGAAAATCCTAATAAAAAGAGTGTTAAATCAGAATTTAGAAAAATTTTGGAAAATAACAAAATCAAAATTTTTAAAGGTATTCAGCAGGCTGGAAGGACTGACGCAAATGTGAGTGCAAAAGAAAATGTTCTTTATATAAATTCCAAAGAGATAGTTGATTTTTCAAAATTGAAATTTTTGGAGGCAGAAGAGCTGAAAATCAATAAAATAGTAAGAACATTGCCGTTTCTCGAATTTCCGCAAATGATTGAAAAAAGATATTATATTTATGAATATCCAAAAAATCCTGTGAAAAACGATGAAGAGAGAATAAATCAGATTTGTAAGAAAGTATCTGGGAAAAAGGATTTTTACGAATTTACTTCGGAAAAGGGGAAAAAATTAAAAAATCATACAAGAGAAATTTTTGTGAAATATGAAAATGGTAAGCTATATTTTATGGGAAATGGATTTTTACCACAGCAGGTGCGGATTATGAGCAATTTTATTTTAAATAATACAAAGTTTGATATTGAAAAGTTGAATGATGAGAATTTTGAAAACAGGAAATTGGGGATAAAAGATAAACCGCTTGATGGGAAATATTTGACACTGGAGAAAGTTGACTTTTCAGAGGAATTGGAGAAAATCAGTTTTTTTGATGTGAAAAATATTGAAGAATTGATAAATTTGAAAAATGAAAATAATAGAAGTTTGGAAATAAGAAATTCTGAAAATAAATTAGATAATTTGAATGAAAAATTAAAAAATATTGACGAAATTACTAAAATTAGAAAAATTCAAAAAAATAGCTATTTTACGGTATTTTTCGTTGAAAAAAAAGATAAAGGGGAATTTATTGGGAAAAGAGGAAAAAATGTTAGAAAATTGAAAAATATTTTTGGGGATATAGTTGTAAAAGAGATTTGATGAATCAATTTAGAGAATAAAGAAATTAGAAATTTTTAACAAAATTTGATTTTGAAAAATTAAAATAGAAATTATTTTAGATAAAGAAAAAGATTAAAAAGGTTGGGAAAATGTATATTATCAGAAAAGCGATGGAGTATTTTAAACCGAAAATCAATAGGGCTTACATGAATGAGGCTTTGGAAAGATTGTCAGATAAGGAAAAAAAAATATTTTTGGAAATGTCTGATTATGACAAGTTTCATTCGCTTGAAGTTTATAAAAAAGTGAAAAAAACGGAACTGAAAAATGATAAGAAATATTTGAAATTGGCACTTTTGCATGATTGTGGGAAGGGAAATGTGTCGATTGTAACGAGAGTTTTGCATAAGTTGGGATTTAAGACAGTATTGCAAAATCATGCACAGAAGAGTTTTGAAAAATTGGAAAAGATTGATGAGGAAGTTGCAATTTTGGCTAAGAATCATCATAATAAAGGGTATTCGGAAGAGATGAGTATTTTTCAGAAATGTGATGATGAGAGTTAGAAAAAATTTAAAAATAAAAATTACAAAAGAAAGAAAAATAAATAATTATGAATAAAAAATATGAAATTGAGAATAAATTTGAAGATAAGATGAATATTGAAAATCAGCAAAATATTGTTGTTTTAAGTGAAGAGGTTGGAAGCAGGATTGATAAGTTTTTGTCGGAAAGACTGGAGTTGACACGGACACGGATTCAGCAGCTTATAAAAGATGAAAATATTTTGGTAAATGAAAAAAATACAAAGCCAGCTTATAAAATTGAGGAAAACGATATGATAAAAGTTGTAATTCCAGAATTGGAAATAGTTGAGATTAAGCCTGAAAACATTGATATTGAAATAATTTATGAGGACAATGATTTGGCAGTTATCAACAAAAGAGCTGGAATTGTCGTTCATCCTGCAAATGGACATTATTCAGGAACGCTTGTAAATGCAATTTTGTATCATATCAAAGATTTATCAGGAATAAATGGTGAAATCCGTCCCGGCATTGTGCATAGGCTAGATAAGGACACGAGCGGGCTGTTGATAATTGCAAAAAATGACAAGGCACATCTGAAATTATCACAAATGTTTCACAATAAAACTGTAAAAAAGACTTATCTTGCAATTTTAAAAGGAAAACTAAATCAAAAAAGCGGAAGAATTATAACACAAATTGGACGTGATAAAAATGACAGAAAGAAAATGACTGTAATAAACGACTTAAATTCAGGAAAAACTGCGATTACAAACTACAAAATAATTTCACAGACGGAAAAGTTTACGCTCGTAAAAGTTCACATTGAAACAGGAAGAACTCATCAAATCAGAGTTCACATGAAACATTTAGGTTATCCAATTCTAGGCGACAGTGTTTACGGCAGAACAGACACAGAAAAACGCCAAATGCTTCACGCCTACAAACTGGAATTTGAACATCCAATTACAGAAGAAAATATAGAATTTATTGCAAAATTGCCAGAAGATTTTAAAAAAGCATTGAAAAAATGCGGGCTGGAATTTGAAACTTTATAAAATAATAAAAAAGAGGAAAAATTTATGTATAAAGACAAATTAGAAAACCAAAAAAAAGAATTAATGGAATTTGACGAAAAATATAATAAGATTGTTGTTGGGGTTGATGAAGCTGGAAGAGGGCCTTTAGCGGGACCAGTTGTGGCTGGAGCTGTGATTGTGATTCAGCATTTTCCAGAATTGCAGGAAATTAATGATTCAAAGAAATTGACTGAAAAGAAAAGGGAAAGGCTGTTCGAGGCGATAGAAAAGAATTGCATTGTGGGAATTGGAATTGCTTCGGAAAAAGAAATTGATGAGATAAATATTTTGAATGCAACCTTTTTGGCAATGCGTCGAGCAATTAGTCAAGTCGTAAAAAAATCAGCATTTGACATAGTTCTGGTTGATGGTAACCATTTGATTCGTGAATACGAAGAGGAGCAGGAGTGCATTGTGAAAGGAGATGGTAAATCGCTTGCGATTGCAACAGCTTCAATTGTGGCGAAGGTTACAAGGGATAGAATGCTTTGTGAAATTGCAAAGGAGTTTCCTGAATATGAATTTGAGAAACATAAAGGGTATGGGACTAAGAGGCATAGGGAAATTTTGCTTGAAAAAGGAGCTTGTAAGTATCATAGGAAGACATTTTTGAAAAAAATATTTAAGTAAGAATTCTTATATTAATTTAAATAATGAAAATTTAAAAAAAATTAAAAAGAGGAAATACCTAATATAAGATATAACCTCTTTTTTTGTTCCAAAGTTTTTATTATCAAAATCTATTTGATTTTATGTTTTTCTTGTATATACAAGATTTTATGTAAAGAATATATTTATTTAATAATAAATTAGTTTATAGTTTAACTAAATGGATTAATTGCCCATCTAAATGTCTTATTGTAAAAATTACTGTCTAAACTAGAAACTGTTACTCTTCTGCTTCCTGAAGAAGCGTGAATGAACTGTCTATTACCCATATAGATACCTACGTGAGAAATACGACCTTTTCCAGTTGTTTCAAAAAATACCAAATCACCTTTCGTCATATTCATTGATGAAATTCTTGGTTTAAATGTTGCTTGTGAACTTGAAACTCTCGGTAAGTTTACATCAGCAGCTTTTTTGAATACATAACCAACGAAGCCTGAACAATCAAATGTATTAGGTCCTGTTGCTCCCCAAACATATGGTGATCCTAATTTTGTTTGTGCAAAAGAAATAATTTTATCTCTTACAACTGTAGAAGAAGCTCCACTGCTACTCACCTCTTGTTTTGGTCTTGAAATAACAGACAAATCTATAACTTTGTTATTGTAGTGATCTTTGATTGTACTTTGCAAATCTGCAAAAGATACTGCAGATATAATCATAGCTCCAGCTAGCATCAATATTTTTTTCATTATAACCTCCAATCTACCTTTGAACTTTGGTAAATATATTATAGCAATAATAACTTTTATTAATATTTTAATAAAATTAATTTTATATTAAAATAACAATTGTTTTTTTGATATTTCTTTTTTATTTTAAATTTAAAATTCGAATCTAGTATTTATTTTAACCTTTAGACTCCTTGTTATTTATAATAATTCTGATTTTGTTCTATATAAAATTATGATATTAATAATTATTATAAAAAATATTCTATATTTTATTTTAATTTAAATTTTAATAAAAAAAGGATTTACTTATAATTTATATGTTTTCTTTATAAGTAATCCTTTTTGTTTTTTGTATGCATTAACTTATTTTAATATTCTATATAAAAAAATTATCATATTTAATTATTTCGCATATTCTACAGCTCTAGTTTCTCTAATGACGGTAACTTTTATCTGTCCTGGATACTGCATTTTTTCTTCAATTTCTTTTGCTACTTCTCTAGCCAGTATCGTAGCCTTGTCATCATCAATATTATCTGGATGAACAATTAATCTTAATTCTCTTCCAGCTTGAATTGCATACGAACTTTCAATTCCTTCGTGGCTATTAGCAATTTCTTCTAGTTGTTCTAAACGTTTTAAGTAATTTGATAATGTTTCACGTCTTGCTCCCGGCCTTGAGGCTGAAATTGAATCTGCTGCTTGTACTAAAACTGCTTCTATACTTAACAGCTCGACTTCATTATGATGTGCTTCCACGGCATTTATTACGATTTCACTTTCTTTTGAGAATTTTCTTAAAAATTCCCCACCGTTTAAGGCATGTGAACCTTCCTGTTCGTGCGAAAAGGCTTTTCCTATATCATGTAATAATGCCGCCCTTTTGGCTATATCCACATTTGCACCGATTTCTGCTGCAAGAGCCGCTGCTATATGTGCAACTTCTATTGAATGCTGTAAAATATTTTGTCCAAAAGATGTTCTGAATTTTAAACGCCCAAATACTTTTAATACTTCACGTGGCAATGTTGGAATTCCAACTTCAAGAATAGCTTGTTCTGCTGCATCAAGTATACTTTCATTCACTTCATTTTGTGCCCTTGCCACAACTTCTTCAATTTTTGTCGGGTGAATTCGACCATCTGAAATTAGTTTTTCAAGAGCAATTCTAGCTATCTCTCTTCTAACACCATCAAATGACGATAGAACAACTGCTTCAGGCGTATCATCAATTATCAGGTCAACTCCTGTTGCTGCTTCAATGGCACGTATATTTCTTCCTTCCCGTCCAATAATTCTACCCTTCATTTCTTCACTTGGCAACTGAATAACTGAAATTGTCGAATCTACAACATAATCTGAAGCCGCTTTTCCAATTGCTGTAGAAATTATTCTTTTAGAAATTCTGTCTTTTTCCCTGTCTAAATTATGCTCATAATCTCTTATTAATACAGCTTTGTCATGATCAAGCTCATTTTCCAGTTTAGTTAAAATAATCTTTCTGGCATCTTCCTGTGTCAATTCAGAAATTCTTTCTAATTCTTTTTCTTCATTAGCAATTAATTCATCCAAATCTTTCTCCTTACGAGATAATTTTTCACGATATTTTTCAGTCTTTAATTCTTTATCTTCCAATCGTTCCATTTTTGTTTCCAATGTTTCTTCTTTTTTTGCAATTCTTTCTTCTTTTGTAGCAAGTTCTGATTTCATTTTTTTTATTTCGTCATCTGCTATTTTTTTCTCATTTAACAATTCTTCTTTTACTTTTAATGTTTCTTCTTTTCTAAACGATTCAATTTCTCTTTCAACTTCTTTTTTTGATGTTTCAAGTCTTCTTTTAGCATCAACGATTTTTAATTCCAGTTCGTTCAAATCTCCGTATTTTTTCTTAAAAATTGAACTTCCAAAAAAATAAGCTATAAAAAAAGTTAAAAAAGAAAAAATAACAATCAACAAAATAGTTATTGATATGCTCATTTTTCTCCCTTCTTATTTTTTTTCAGCTACATTTGAAATCTTCCAAGTTTTATCATCTGTTTTTTTCCATGTTAATTTATAATAGTTACTTTCTGAGGCATAATTAATCACCATCAGGCTAGTTGCTTTATTTTTTGATACGACATTTACATCAGAAAAAACAAATGTCAGCTTTGAAAGGTCGTATTCTTGTATTTTTTTTACAATAATATTATTTTTAAATGTAGGTAAAAAAATTTCTTTTAATTTATCATATTTATTTGAGCTAGCAACTTTTTTTAAATCTTCTATAACTTTAACTATTTCAGCATTAACTGTATTTGTTTCAATCTGAGAAATTCTATTGCTAGAAGCATTTAAACTCGTGCAGTTCATAAAAATTAACAAAATAAATAGACATAAATATTTTTTCATATTTTCCTCCAAAAACTTCGTCATTTAATTTTATCATAATTTTTTCACATATTCAAGTTAGAAAAAATAAATTATTAACTTTTTCTACTTTTTCATCTTTATATTTTCTTAATTTCTCCATCTGTTATGTTGCCACATATATTGTTCAGGATATTCTCTGATAATTTCTTCAAATTCATGATAAATTTTTTGCATATTAAACTGCATCGTTTCTTTTATTTTTTTCTGTTTCTCAATTTCAATAATTTTCTTATTCCTAACACGGATTACATCTCCATCAAATACCGCATAAGCCAAAACTATTGGAATTTTGTGTTTCATAGAAAGTAGTACCGGTCCTGCCACAGCCTTAGTTTTTCGTCCAAAAAATTCAATATCAACATCTTTCCCATGATGATCTGAAGCCAATGCTATAATTGATTTCTCATTTATAGCCCTGCTCAATGCCTCGGTATCATGTAATGGCAATGAATTAAGTCCACCTTTTTCACGCCATTTTGTCATCAAATTATTGATTTTTTTATTTTTCTGTTTCCTAAAAACTGCATAAAACTTTCTAATATCCCTCATTTTACTTCCAGCTTCAAATCCACCAAGATGAAGCGACACTATTAAAACAGCCTTTTCATTTTTTTCACAAGCTTGTCTCATAAGCTCTTCATTTTCTACAATTGTGTTCCCATTTTTTGTAATCTCTTCTAAAAAAATGGAAGTCATGATCATTTTTCCCATTGTCTTGTATGATTCTTTTGCTATTCTTATTACTTCCTTTTCATTTTTTTCAGGAAAAGCATTCTTTATATTGTTTATCGTAAGTAATCGTCTTTTTTTTATAAGATAGTATGCAATTACTCCAAAATTCTCAAAAATTTTATATCTTATTTTAAGAGAAAAAATTGATAAAATTTTTTTTAATAAAATAACAAAAAATCCTGTTATCCCTTCACTTATTCTATATTTCATCTTATTTTCAAACTCCTTTAAAATATACTCGAACACTTTTAAAATCGAACCGATAAAATTAAGCAAATCTAAAATTTAAGCAACATGGTCATAATGTTTGCGTTCAGTTTTAAACAACATTACTATAAATGTTTTAATTGAAATTTTTAAAAAAAGAGCATACACAAATACGCTCTTTTACCACAAATTATTATTTTCTGATTCCCAATTTTCCAATTAATGTTCTGTAATCATCTACGTTTCTATTTTTAACGTAGTTTAATAACCTTCTTCTTTTACCAACCATTTTTAATAATCCTACTCTTGAGTGAACATCTTTAGGATGTATTTTTAAATGAGCTGTTAAATGACTAATCCTATCTGTAAGTAATGCTACTTGAACTTCAGCAGATCCTGTATCCTGGGCATTTTTCCCAAATGCTTCAATAATTTCTTTTTTTGACTTTAATGCCATTTGTGTTTCCTCCTGATATTTATTATTTAAACCAAGAATATAACGGCAAACTTATATTCATAGTATAAATTCAAGTGTTATTTTATCATATATTTCTTTATTTGTAAAGATTTTTTATTTTGCAAATTCAGATGTTAGAAAATCAAGATCTACCGGTAACTCAAATTTTTCTTCTACTTTATTATTATTTATCTTTAGATTAAACGGAAATCCCTGAATACCAAATCCATTAGTGATAAATCCGTCTTCATCATAATATACAGGAAATGTATATTCGTTATCCTTTATATAAGTTTGCACCTTACCAATATTGGATTGACTATTTGAATATACAACAACAATATTCACTTTATCTTTATTTGCATCATAAAATTTTTGTACTTCAGGCATTTCCTCCTTACAATGTGGACACCATTCAGCAGCTATAATAAATAATGTTTTTTTCCCATTTTTAAATATTTTTTTACTTTCAGTCTTTTTGCCATTTAAATCCTTTAATTCAAAATTTGGAATTTCACCTTTTCCATCTACATCAACGCTAAATACTTTTGATTTTCCACAGGATACTGTAAACAATAAAAGTAGCGATACTATTAAAATTATTCTTTTCATTTTTTCTCCTCTTATAAATTTTTTACTGTTTAAATTAAACATTAACTACTAAATATTAATTTGATTTCTAGACTGTTATAAATTATATATTACTTTCATTAAAATTTCATATTAAAATTGATAAATTGTTTTTTAATTTAAAATATATGCATTAAAAACTTCACCAATATCATACCCATTTTCTTTTGCAACTTTAAAATAGAATTTGGCTTTTTCCTTATTTTTTTTGTTATAATAGTAAACTCCTAGATTATAAAATGCCGTCGTGTTTAATTTCGCTGCCGCTCTCAAATTTAAAAATCTTACCATTTTGTCATTTTCTGGATAATAAAGGCTTAAATCAACCATTGAATAGTCATCTCCACTATCCGATAATCTTTCGAGTATTTTTTTAGCTTCCTTGCTTTGTTTCACTCCATCTTCCGTTTTTGAAGGGTTTTTAGATTTTTCTTCATCCTCCAAAATATAGGCAAGTTTGTAACCAGCTGAAATTGATCCTAGTAAATATGCCTTATTATAAATATTCTTAGATTTTTCCATTTCTTTTTTTGTTTCATATAAACGTCCTAAATAATTCATTGAATCAATATCATTTTTATCTGCAGCTTTTTGATAAAATTCCTCAGCCTTTGTAAAATTCTTTAAATTTTCATAAATGAAACCTTTGTATCCCAAAATGAGAACTTCATCCGAATGTGTATCTTCCAGTATCTGTAATGCCAAATTGTAATTCTTTTCATTTTTTACAAGTCTTGAAGCCAGTTCAAATGCTGCTAGATAATATTTATCCTTCATAAATATTTGATTATAAATTTGAACAGCTTCCTCTTCTTTATCATCTTGTTCCATTAGTTTTGCCTTTGCATAAAGTGCAGGTGAATAATTTTCAGATAAAAAATCCCTTAAGATTTCATACGCCTTTTCATAATTTGAAACTTTTTCTAAGACTAGTTTTCCTAATTCTTTTTTTTCTTCTACAGTAATATTTCCATCATTTAATTTTTTATTTAAATTTTCTATTCTTTCATAAAAGTTTTTCATATTTTTATTATACTCATAAGAATAAAGTGCATAAATTTCTCCAGCATTCTTACCCTTTTTAAGATATTCCTGTGCCTTTGTAAACTCTAGTTTATTTTCATATATATTCCCAATCATATAATAAGCCTTTACATTCCCTTGTTTAGCTGCACTTTCCAGCAAATCTATAATCTGAATTTCATCTCCATTAATTTGCTGTAATAAAAGTGCTTCATAATATTCAGCAACTCCTTTACTTTTATTTAAATATTTATTAAAAAACATTTGTCCATTTTCAGCCAAATAAGTATAAGCAAGTCCGTAAATATCTTCATTCCCTGCCTTCGCCGCTTCATTTATATTTTTCATTATATATTCATAATCTTTTTTTTCTAAAATCCCAATAAGACTTTTTTCAAGTGCATCATAGCCATTGTTATTTTTTGAACATGATACTAAAAGTAATATCACAAATAATATATATATATATCTTTTCATACTTTCATCACATTTCCTATCTATTAAAATTCTCCCCCACTTTTTCATACTCAAATACTTTCCTTATAATTCTATTTTACAGTTGTTCCAATTTTTACTTCATCATTTATAATTACCAATTTTGTTTTTTTCTTTTCTGTTGTTGTCAAAAGCATTCCTTGCGACAGTTCTCTTTTCAACTCAACTGGCTTTAAATTCAGCACAGCCTGAACTTTTTTCCCAACTAACTCCTGCTCATTCGGATACCATTTTGCAATTCCTGAAATAATCTGCCTCTTCTCTTTTCCCGTATTTACAATGAATTTTAATAATTTATCCGCATTTTCAATTTTTTGTACTTTTTCAATTTGAACGACTTTAATTTCAACTCTGTTAAAATCATCTATTGTAATCGGATTTTCAATTTTCAAGTTCTCATTGTATTCTTTTTTAGGCTCTTCTTCCATCTCAATTCTTGGGAACAGCGGAACTGCCTCATTTAATTTATTCCCAGCAGGATAGCTTTTCCATTCTTTTATATTATCCAAATATAATTTTGTAACATCCTTGTCAAGTCCTAATTGATTTATCATTTTTTGTGCAGTTTCAGGCATAAACGGCGAAATCAGCACCGCAATTTTGTAAAGCGAGTCAACTAAATTGTACATAACAGTTGATAATCTGTCCTTTTGGCTCTCATCCTTTGAAAGTTTCCAAGGCTCACATTCATCAATATATTTATTCATTCTTGAAATAAATTTCCAGATGTCTTTTAACGCTTCAGAAAACTGATAATTATTTATATGTTTATCTAAATTAATTAATGTATTTTGCCACAATTCCTTAACTTCAATATCAAAACTTTCTTCAACTTCATTTAACACAACTTCTGAATTAAAATATTTCTTTTGCATTCCAATCGTTCTGTTAAGCAAGTTTCCTAAATCGTTTGCCAAATCGGCATTTATTCTCTGAATCATCGCCTTTTTAGAATAATCAGCATCCTGCCCAAAAGTTGCCTCTCTCATAAGGTAATATCTGAAAGCATCCAGTCCATATTTTTCCACTTCTTCCTCTGGATTAACCACATTTCCAAGAGATTTTGACATTTTTTCACCTTCCACAGTCCACCATCCATGTGCTGCAATTGTATCAGGAAGCTTTATTCCAGCTGACATCAGCATCGCAGGCCAGATAATAGCATGAAATCTTAAAATATCTTTCCCAACAACGTGATTCACTGTCCCATTTGTCCAAAACTTATCAAATTTCTCTGTATCAGTTGAAAATCCTGCTCCAGTCAAATAAATATTCAAAGCATCAAACCACACATAGATTATATGCCCTTCTTCAAGTTCTAATGGTATTCCCCAGTCAAATGTGGTTCTTGAAATTGATAAATCTTGAAGTCCTTGCTTTATAAAGGCAATTACTTCATTTTTCTTTCCTTCTGGTTTTATAAAATCAGGATTTTTTTCAATATGTTCCAACAGTGCATTTTCATATTTTGATAATTTAAAGAAATAAGAAGTTTCTTTTACGTCAATAACTTCCTTTCCCATATACTTTCCATCAACAAGCTGATTTTCAGGAACAAAAGTTTCCTCTGAAACGCTGTATTTGCCAACATATTCTCCTCTGTAAATATCTCCTTTATCATGCACTCTTTTTATTATTTCCCTTACGGTTTTCAAATGTCTTTCCTGCGTCGTTCTCAAAAAATCTGTATTTGAAATATTTAATTTTTTCCATAAAGTTGTGAAATTAAGCGACATTTTATCTACCCACTGTTGCGGTGTAAATCCATTTTTTTCAGCAGTTTCCTGAATTTTCTGTCCATGTTCATCCACTCCAGTCATAAAGCCGACTTCTTCTCCAGTTAGCCTTTTGTATCTGGATACAACATCACAAATTATCGTTGTGTAGGCTGTTCCCACGTGTGGTGCCGCATTAGGATAATAAATTGGCGTTGTTATGTAAAATGGTTTTGACATATTTTATTCCTCCCTCTGATTTCATAATTTATTTATGTCTGTTTTTATATTTTTAAAATTATTATTTATTCAAAACTTTCTTCATTAAATTCAATATTTTTATTATACTTATTATTATAAATTTCAAATGCCCTGTTTCCAGCTTCGTGTATTTTTTCCTTCACCAGTTTTATTGAGTCTTCCAAAGAAGTTTCCCTTGTCAAGTAAAACGGTTCTGCAACGTAATGCACGCACTTTGCAAAAGGTATCGGTATTTCCAGCTTATCCCACATATTTTTAAAAATCCATTTTTTACTGCAATAGGAACTGATTGGAACAATCGGCATTCCTGTTTTCTGTGCTATAAAGACTGCACCCGCCTTTGGCTCAAAAATAGGCCCTCTTGGCCCATCAATCGCAATTCCGAGCGTGTAATCATTTTTTGCATATTTCATAGCTTCCTTCAAACTTTTTATATTATCCCTATTTGATGAACCCCGAATTAGTTCATTTCCTTCTCTTTTAAGTAATTCTGCCAATATTTCACCATCTTTTGACGCACTTACGATAGATGCCTTTTTCTTAATGATTCTTGTGGCATTGCACACTGTAAAAATTTTTCTATGCCAAAAAACGACAATATTCGGAGCATTCATTTCTACCCCGTCTGCATAAAAATATTCCTTTCGTGTCATAAAGCTGAGTATTCTGTACACAATGTGAAGAATTGCACCTAAAAGTTTATATTTATTCATTTTTTCTCCCATTACTTTTTTATTATAAAAATTACACATCCAAACTTTGTAAGTATTAGGCTTATAAAATCAGATAAATCTAAAGTTAATAACATAATATAATTTTTGAGCTTGATTTTAAAACAATATTACTATAATATTTTCCTATTTTTTATAAAATTATTCTTAAATTTGCATTTTAAAATGTTTCACTATATCTTCTATCTTGTTTTCTATAATTTCATTTGTTTCATTTTTTCTATAATTATCGTCAAGCCTTGTACAAAGCATAGTTGCATATCCAAATAAGAAATACCATATTTTATTTACAGCATTTTTAGCCTCATCTTCTTCCAAGGCGGGAAAACTTTCCAACAGATTTTCCTTTGTCAAAAGTTCCCTTAACGTTTCTTCATAAAGTTTTTCAAATCTTTCTGTCGTATCTAGAAAAATTGTCTTAAATAATTCCTTTTCTTCCCTTGCAAATATTACAAAACCAATTGCACCGTTTAATATCTTCCTTTTAGAATAATTTCCAAATAAATATTTTTTTAATTTTTCCTTGCACATATTTATGATTTCTTCCTTTAATTCATCGACTGTGCTAAAATTAAAATAAATCGGTGCCGTCGAACATTTCAGATAATTAGCAATTTTCCTGACACTAATATTTTGAAACCCCTCTTTTTTCATCAATTCATATCCCGCCTCAATTACTACTTCCTTCGTAAATCT
Source organism: uncultured Leptotrichia sp. (assembly GCA_963548925.1). Classification (GTDB taxonomy): domain Bacteria; phylum Fusobacteriota; class Fusobacteriia; order Fusobacteriales; family Leptotrichiaceae; genus Leptotrichia. The sequence goes on from CAUUWI010000008.1 coordinate 16,017, forward strand.
AAGCCTAGACATTATTTTCTCCTTTTTAGCTTCTTATTTGCCCTATACATTAACTTTTTCATAAATACAGAATTTCCAGCCATCATAATTTTCCTTCGTCAAAGTTATCCACTCATTCAAATCAATTTTTGGAAAATAAGTATCAGCCTCACTATCAGAAAAATCAACATGGCTCATATAAATTCTATTTACAATTCCCATTTCAAGAGATTTTTTATAAATCTCCCCTCCACCAATAATAAAAACTTCTTCTGTCAAATCCTTATACTTTTTGATAACTTTTTGAAAATCATCATAAAACTCCAGCTTTGTAGTTTCATTTTCATATTCTTTTCTATCTTCTTCTATTTTTTTTTCTATTTCCAAAGAATTTCTGGACAAAACAATATTTGTTCGATTTGGTAAAGCTCTACCTATGCTTTCATAAGTATTTCTCCCCATAATAACAGTCTTTCCTGTCGTTATTTTCTTAAAATTTTTTAAATCTTCAGGAATGTACCACAAAAGCTGATTATTCTTTCCAATTTCATTATTTTTCCCAACAGCAACTATTAAACTAAACATCAAAGCTCCTTAATTTTTTAATTTTTAAACTGCAACTTCAAATTTAATCACAGGATGACTTTCATAGTCTTCCAGCGTAATATCCTCAAATGCAAGTTCATTGAACGGCTTATCCGCAATCTTGATTTTTGCAAGTTTTAACGGCTCTCTCGTCAACTGTTCCTTTAGCCCCTCAATGTGATTTTCATAAATGTGGGCATCAATTATTGTGTGAGCAAATTCTCCAACTTCATATCCGCATTCTTTCGCAATCATCATTGTAAGCAGTGAGTAGCAAGCCAGATTAAATGGTATTCCAAGTGCAATATCCCCGCTTCTCTGAGTCAAATGGCAGTTAAGTTTATTCCCAAGTACATTAAATGCAAAAGTATAATGGCATGGCGGCAATTTACTGATTGTCGCATTTCCCGGATTCCAAGCCAGAACTATCATTCTTCTTCCATTTTTATGATTAGGATTAGTTTTCATCTCCTTCAAAGTGTCAATTATATATTGAATCTGATCAAATACAAGCTGCCCATTTTCTTCTCTTGTAACCCAAGGATTATTCTCATCAGCAAAAACTTCCCCATCAAGTGAAATCTCAGGCACAGGATACCTTCTCCAGAATCTTCCATAAGCCGTTTCCAGCCTACCTTCCTCATCTGCCCAAGCATCCCAAATTTTTGTCTTTTTTCGTAAATTCTTAATATGCTCTTCTCCCGATAGATACCAGAACAGCTCGCGTAACATCGAGTTAAAATACATTTTTTTCGTTGTCAAAAGTGGATAACCTTTGCTCAAATCAACTTTATACGAATAGGCAAAAGTTGAAATTGTATCAACTCCAGTTCTATTTTCCTTTTTTACTCCATTGTCAAGCACATACTTAACCATATCCAGATATTGTTTCATTTTCTCTCCTAAATTCTATTTTTCTTATTTAATTTTATAAAATCTAAACTAATATTCAAAATTATTCTGCCTCAAAGCCTCAAACAGCACAATCGCCACAGCATTGGATAAATTCAGCGAACGTCCAAGTGGTAACATTGGAATTGTGATATTATTTTCCTTGTATTTATTTAATATTTCTTCAGGTATTCCACGTGATTCAGGCCCGAACATTATATAGTCGTTGTCGTTAAATTTCACATCTGTGTATCTTTGTTTTGTTTTTGTTGTTGCAAAATAGATTTTTGCATTATTATTTTCAATGTTTTCCTGCCAGAAGTGTTCCAAATTTTCCCATACGAAAAGTTGTACGTTTTTCCAGTAGTCCAGCCCTGCACGTTTAATTTTTTTATCATCCAGTTCAAAACCAAGAGGTTTTATTAAATGTAATTTTGTGTTTGTCAAAACACAGGTTCTGCCGATATTTCCTGTATTTACGTGAATTTCTGGATTTAATAAAACTATGTTCATTTTATCTACCATTCTTTCTATTTAAGTTTATTTTATCATACAAATTTATTTATTTCATTAATTTTTTGTAATCTTCCAGTTTTATCCGATTGGAAGTAATTTTATTTAATTTTTTTGTAATGTTATCTCCCCTGTCAAATCCGCCAAAGCCTATTTTGGAATTAATATGGGTAATTGCTATTGCAAGAGCATCCGCAGCATCATCAGGCTTTGGAATTTCGTCTAGTTTTAAGATTATTTTTACCATTTCCTGAATTTGCTTCTTATCGGCTCTTCCGTAACTTGCAATTCCCATTTTTATCTGAAGTGGAGTGTAGCTGTATAAATTTAGTTTATTTTTCTGTCCTGCAAGAGTTATAACTCCACGTGCTTGTCCTACCTTTATTACTGTTTTCTGATTTTTGAAGAAAAATAGATCCTCAACCGCCATATCTGAAGGTTTCCAAAGTTGTATGATATTTTCTATACCGTCATAAATTTTTTCCAGCCTAATCGGCATATCTTCATCTTTATCTGTAAAAATACAACCATAATCAAGCGGCTTATATTTCTTATTTTCATAATCTACAACAGCATACCCTACGATTGCTGTACCAGGATCTATTCCTAAAATTCTCATATTTCTCCTTAATATTCAAACTCCTTTAAAATTAAAGTATAATTTATCTTAATTTATTTATTTTATCTGTGTTTTTTATTATATCATACCTACTGTCTTTTTTCCACAAATCACATTAAATTTTTTTCTATGTAGTTCTTAGCAAAATCTATATAACTTTCCAAATCAATATCTTCATAATCCTTAAATTTTTCCACGTTTGTTTCAACTTTTTTAACTTTATATAAATTGTTGTTAATATCTCCAAAACCAAATTTTTCATAATATTTTTCCTGTTTCTGAATAACAACTTTGTATAAACCTGTTTTTGAAAAATATAATCTATATTTTCTAAATTTATCCAATACATTTTTACTTTCAAAAAGTATTTTTCCATTGTCGTCACAGGCATAAATATCTTCATAAACAGAAGCGTACATAAAGAATATATTCGGATTTTTGTCAAAAATTTCCTTAACCGATGTTTCCACATCTTTCTTTTTCCAAAAATACAGTTTTAACACTTCGGTTATCCAGGCAGGATTTTTCGGCATAACAAGGTCATTATAATAATATTCATTTGTTCCCACAATTTCGTCATTTGTTTTATATAAAATTGAACTTTTATTTTTTAAAAAATTATTTACATCTTTTAAATTAAAAATATTCTTGTATTGTTTATTTATCTTTTTTCTTATTTTATTTAAAATTTCATCATTTACGTTAGTTATAAAAATATCATTTTCTGCAACTGCAACTATTTCTATATTTTCCCTATCAAAAACTTTTTTTAAATGTTTTATTGTATTTATACGGTATCGATTCAAAAAGTCTTTTACAAATGTAGATTTTAAAAGAAGTTCCTTTGGGATTTCTTCTATTATTTTTTTATCTTTGCCCCAAAAAAGTCTACTATTTATTAGCCAGTTATACAGATAATCTTTTTTTATTGACAATCTATATACTTTACTTTGAAGCTGATTATTGTAATCGCCTAATTCTATACTACTGTTAGAATAACTAGATTTAGATTGATTTGAAACTGGGATTTCGTTATTTAACAATAATGTTACTAATTTATCATTATTATAATTTAAATATTTTATTTTTTTTTTCAGCTTCATACCGTTACTGTATTTTCCTTCTGTTATTATATTTAGAAGATTTTCCTTTTCATCCCAGTTGCTTTCATTTGAAATTATAAAGTTATACATCTTTTCTGTTGCCAATACATCCTGCAAACAATAATCAATTACTTTATCTACAATCTCATCATATATATTTTTTTTAATTACATAATTAAAGTTCGCAAAATTTTGCTCCTCAATATTATCTCCACAGTTAAATTCAAATCCTTTTACACCAAGGTTCAGATTATATTCATAAGCCAAATCGTATGAGTAAAATTCATGGTTTTCATTTTTATACTCATCTTTTGGCATATTCCTTATTATTTTTAATTCATTATTAAGTTTTTTCCTATTTACATTTGAATTTCTATATTTCAGAAGATTATTAATGACAATATCATCAAATCCACGTCCTGCATATGAAATTAGTACATTTTTAGAGATTATATCATAAAGAAGCTTTTTTTGACGGTTAAAATTATCTGAATCAATAATTAAAATTTTACTGTCATTTAATTTCTTTAACACGATACAAAAATAATTGGGAAAAACTTCAATATCAAATACATATTTATTTGATTTTTTCATATATCAATATCACCACTTTTCAATCCCAAAATTATAAAAAATACTTATCTCTCTTTAAGTAAATCCTGCTCCCCCGAATACTTGCAATTTTTACAATTCCTTTAAATTCTCTTTCCTGAGTATCTCTATTTCTTACATAAATTTTAAATTTCTGATTTTCCTTAATATGTTCCTGTCTTTTAATGTCTTTACTTATGTTTTCAAACTTTTTAAATGTATCTATAACTGTCATTCCATTTTTTAGCTTTCTATATTTTTCATTGGAAACATTTATTCCATAATAATCCAGAATATATTCTATTTCGACAAAACAGACTATTTCCCGAATTTTTTCAGCTCTTATTGCAGCATCACTTTTTGTAGCCCAAAAAGATTCATTTTCTCTTTTTTCCTCCACAAGCTCCTTCAGTTTCCCAATTTCACTTTGCACTTCTTCCAGTGAAACTGCATCTTCCATACTTAATCTTCCAATTTTAGTTCTTACAAGTTTTGTCATTGTAGCAAAAACTCCTAATTTTTCTCCAATGTCGTGAACTAAGGAACGAATATATGTACCACTGCTTACGCGAACGTAAAATGAAATTTTTATTCTTGAAGATTCTTCTGAATTTTTTTTAGGTCTATGAATTTTTATTTTACGAATTTCCATTATTTTTACGTCTCTTGCCACTCTTTCAACTTCGATGCCTTTTCTTGCCAAATCATAAAGTTTCTGACCTTCAACTTTTATTGCAGAATACATTGGCGGAACTTGCTTTATTTTTCCTTTAAATTTATGTATCGTTCTTATTATTTTGGAATCGCTCAGTTCGATTTCAGATTTGTACTCTTCTATAACCGTGCCTTCTGAATCATAAGTGTCAGTTTTATAACCAAGTTCCATTTCCACATAATATTCCTTGTCCTTTTTCATCAAATCATCCGAGAATTTTGTAGCATCATTAATCATAACAACCATCAGACCTTCTGCCATTGGGTCAAGAGTTCCTGCATGCCCAGCTTTTTTAGCCTTTATTTTTCTTTTTAGCTCATCTATTGCTTTAAATGAGCTTACTCCCTTGCTTTTATTTAAAAGAATAATTCCATCTTTTGTAAAACTTCTTTCCATTTTACATCCCTTCCTTTACTCCTTATAATTTACATTATTGGTGAAATCAGTTTAAATATTGAATTTCTCAGCCTTTTTCTAAATGTAACTTTTTTTAACCTAACTTCATCAAATTTTTCACATACTTCCAAATCCTCTATAAATTGCTTTTTCAAATCCTTACTAATTTCTTTATTAAAAAATACGGCATTCACTTCGTAATTTATTTCAAAACTCCGCATATCAAAGTTACAAGTTCCTACAGTTGATATTTTTTCATCCACAATAATATCCTTACTATGTAAAAATCCAGCTTTATATCGAAAAATCTTTATTCCCGCTTCAATCAGTTCCGCAAAGTAAGTTTCTGCTATCCAGTATGGCATTTTCTTATCTGGTACACCTGTTACCATTATTTTAATTTTAATTCCTGAAAGAGCTGCCATTTTTAATTGAGAAACCAAATCATTATCTGGCACAAAATATGGACTTTGAATTAACACTTCCTCTTTTGCTGTTGCAATCATTTTAGAATACAGATATTTCAAAGTTGTCCACTCTGTATCTGGCCCACTTGAAGAAACTTGCATTAAATATTCCAATTTTTCCTGCTTATCTATCGGTTTTTGAACTTCTAACTCGTGAACCGCCTCTCTTTTTATATCTTCAATAAAATTATCTTTTCCGCCGCTATTTAGCCAGTCTGTTACAAAAATCGCAAGATACTGTCCGATTATTTCCCCAGTAATCCGAATATTCGTATCTCTCCAACTTTCAAACCTTTTTCCGCCGTCAATATATTCCTGCGCCACATTCATACCGCCTGTATGCACTATCTGGTTGTCAAATAAGGCTATTTTCCTATGATTCCGATAATTCATCTTTGACATGAAAAATTTAACATCTAGAAACCATCTTGTTTCAATTCCCACATTTTTTAATTCCTTTTTATATTTTTTAGGCAATTTCCAAGTTCCTACACCGTCAAATAACAGTCTTATTTTCACGCCTTCCTTAGCTTTTTCCACAAGTGCGTTTTTAATTTTTTCTCCCAGTTCATCAGCTTTCCAGATAAAATATTCCATATAAATTGTTTTTTTAGCATTTTTTATATCTTCCAGAATTGAATCGAAGGCTTCTTTTCCATGAAAAAATAGTTTATAAGAATTGTTGTTGGTTAAAAATGTACCTTCCGCTTCATACAGCATTTTTACAATTTCGCTTTCTTGACTATCCAGCTTAATATTTTTTATCATTGTATTAATTTGTTGACGAATTTTTTCTTTTTTTTCATTTTCGCTCATTTTATTTTTTTCAATTTCATCCACATTTTCTAAATTATTATAATAAAAAAAGTCTTTTGACCTGAAAATATCCGATACATCCCTTTGCATAAAATTAAAAATTCTTGAATATAATTTTTGACCCTCACCAGCCATTTTTTTAGAAATTATCTTATTTCTTCTCCAATTTATTCCAAATAAAAGATACAAAACCGCTCCACCAAGTGGAAACGTAAAAATCGTAAAAATCCAAGCAAGCATCGCATTCGGCGATTTATCTGACAACAATACTGAAACCAGTAAAATAACAATTAACAAGTAATGTATTCTCTCAATTGGAATTACCCATGTGGAAAAAATTACAATTAATTCATGTGTCATATTTTTCCTTTCGTTATTTTTCAATTTTATTAAATTAATAACTTACTTAAATTTAACACTGTTCCTTATAATTCTATCATTTTTATCAAAGATTTTCAATCATTCTATTTTTATTTTAGGGCAATCGCAAGAAAAAAATTAAAAATTTTGAATAAATGACTGTTAAAGGGGTTGAATTGATATTAAAAGAATTTAATATAAAATGAAAAAGTCGTATAATTCTCTAAAACAAAAGGGATATTCACTTTTAATGAAATATCCCAAATATTTAAGCTAATTTTATTTTTGTTTAAAATTTTTTTATTTCACTAACATAACAGTCGGAATACTAGGTATTCTATATCCTTCTGAATGTCCTGAACTTGAATTTCCTAACCAGTCGTAAATAAATTTAATCTGATCATCATAATGTCTTATACATTTATGTGATTCTGGATAAGTTCCAATTTTCTTGGCTGTTGCGGCTTTCCGTTGTTCTCTTGTGTTCTTTGGTTCAAAAACTGATGGAATTCCGTGCATATATCCTCCACCACTAAATCTTACTGCATATTTTGCATCACCAACAACACCTCCTCCAGAACCTGTGTATGACATTACAGGTTTTGAATAGGCAATTAAGAAAGTTCCGTATGGTGTAGCAAATGAATTTCCTGCATCTTTTCCAGTCGTTACAAATGAAGAAGTTACGACATTCCAATTACTTCCATCTTTTTCAATAACCATTTCATTTTGGCTAGCTCTATCAACATATATAAATCTAGTTATTTCACCAGTAATTCCTGCATTTTTTAAATATTTTTTTGTAGAAGGTTTTAAATAATAAACACCATTGTCATAAGCATCTATCTTAACTTTTACATATTTTTCATTTTCTTCTTCCACAACCATAATTGTTCTATCTGGAATATTTATATAATCCTTAAAACTTTTATCTATATATCCAAATTCACTTTGATTGGCACGATTTCCAAATTTATCCCGTTTTCCAGCTTCACCTCCACCAAGCGGAACATAATCATCTAAGACATATATTTTTTTATTTGCACTAACTGCCTCTTTTATAAATTTATTTGTCTTATCAACTTTTGATATCATATCATTCCAGTCAAATTCTCTTTTTTCTACAGCTGATTTTGGAATATAGCCGAGCTGATTATCAAAAAATACTTCGTACCATTCGTCTGATTTATTTTCTGCATTTGTCTTAACAATTCCTGTAGTTTTGTATTTTTGTGAATAAGTAGCTGATTTTATGGTTTTGGAATTAGAATTTGGTTCTTTTCTTATGCTCGTATTAGTTTTTATGAATACAAATTCATCCATATCTTTTGGAGAATGTTTGTCATATTTAAAATTGAAAGTAAGATTTTCTGGTCTTTTTCCAAAATATTGTTTAATATAAGAATATGAACTATCCTTATTTTTAGCAGAATCATTTGAATTATCATTATTTTTATTATTCAGTACTGTATTTTGAGCTTTTACCATATTACTTTCTTTTAAATTGTCTTTTTCTACTGTTTCGCTGTTTTTCTTATTTTTTTCAGAGCTGACCGTATTTTTTTTTTGCGAAACAGGTTTTTTATCCGTTTCGTCAGTCTTGTTATTTGTTGTTGTAGCTGATGCTTTTTCAGGCTTAGTTTCTGTAGTTGGAGTTGGTGTTGTTTTTGTACTTGCTTTCTGATTTTCCGCTGGCTTTTGTACCCCATTTTTCTTAGGATATTCAGCTATGAACCCTTTAATAAAATTATCAAATTTTGCTTCAAAATCAGATTTATCTATTGTTTTCTCCATTTGTTTCCCTTTTTCAAATTTTGCTTTTTCGTTAAATACATACGGAGTGAATTTTAAATTAACGTTATTTCCAACTTCGGCATATTCCACATCTATCTTATCCTTAATCCCATCACCATTTAAATCAGGCTCTAATGTAATTTTTTTCCATTCTATATGTGTCTGCTGGGAAGATTTTTTTGAAGCAGAAAAATTATTAATTGACATTATAGAAAACATAGCCAATGCTGCAATAAAAAATTTTAATTTTTTTAATTTTATTCTTTTTATCATAAGTTTATCTCCTCACTTTTTTCAAGATGGATTATAAAACTAATGCTATTACAGGTTCTTCAGGAATTGTATTATCTTTATCCTTAATTTTACTGTCCGCATTTATCCATCCAACAATAAATTCAATTTGATCATCAAAATGTCTTACACATTTATGAGAATCCTTATATGTCCCAATTTTACTTGCGGTTCCTGTATTTAATGTAGACCCTCTAAAGTTAAATCCTACTGGAATTCCGTGCATGTATCCTCCACCGCTAAATCTTACTGCATATTTAGCACTTCCTGCAACAGCCAAATCAGATCTTCCAGGAATTGTTTTATCTCCTCCTCTTGCTCTTCTTGTAAAAGTCATATAAGGTCTTGTAAACGCTACCAAGAATGCCCCATGTGGCGTTTCATATGAACCATATCCGTCTTTTCCAGTCGTTACATAGGAATACGTTATAACATCATATTTCCCAGTTTCAGAATTTCTTTGAAAAATCATTTCAGTTTGACTGTTTGGATCAATTGCTACAAATTTATTTACTTCACCTTTTATATTCTCAGCTTTTTGATAAGTATCTTCAACTTTATCTATGTAATAAGGTCCTCCATAAAATGGTGTTTCAATTTTCAACATTTTATTTTCTTCTCCAATTATTCTAAAAATAGTTTGATCAGGGATATTTATCTTTTCTCCCTCTTTTTTGGAATTTGCATAGGCAACTATACTTTGATTATTTTTATTTCCAAATCTGTCCTTTTCACTTGGTTTATCATGAGACAACGGCTTATATTCTGTAATAATATATAATTCTTTTCCAGCATCCAAAGTTTCAGCTATAAATTTATTTATAACTTCTATTTTGTTAACCATCTTATCCCAGTAAAAGCCTCTTTTATCAACATTATCATCACTTCCAGCAATAAATCCTCTGATAGGTGCAGAATTTTCTACAACTGTTTTACCACTTTTATCCTTTTTAACTTTTCTTGCCACGTTAGTATCACTTTTTTTCGTAAATTCTGTATAATACCATTTTGTACTAGAATTTCCAGAATCTGATACCATGTCAAATAATATTACAGGTTTTTCACTAAATCTTAAACTAGCTACTGAATTTCCATTTGGAGCATCCAACATACTTGATGCTTTTTTTATAAATAAAAAATTATTTACATTTTCAGGAGAATGATTAGTAAATTTTATTTTATCAAATGAAATATCGCTATTTTTATTATCTCCATAAATTGTAATATATCTAGTTTCACCAGGTTGAATGTTTTTAGAATATTCAGGATAATATTCCTTTACTTTATCAAGCATTTTTCCCATTGCCTGAATTTCCATAATACTAAATTTTTTATCAAAAGTTACTTGATACGTCAAAATGTCTTTTCCACCTTGATTTGTATAAATAGAAACAACTGCACCAAGTAAATTATCCACTGCATTATAATTTACAACAACTTTTTCATTTATTCCATCATTATTAAAATCATAATCAAATACATCTTTTTCCTGACCTTTTACTGCAATATTTTCCGAATATTCTTTTGGTAAATTTATTGCTCCGTTATTAGCTGCATTTACATTAAATCCTATAACTGTATTAATTAATGCCAACAATCCAATCTCTATTTTTTTTAAATTACTTATTCTTATTTTTTCTTTTCCTATTTCAATTATATCATTCAATTTTTTCGTCACAAGTTCCCCTCCATCTTTATTTGTTATTCTTTTTTTGAAATTTCTGCCTATAAATTAGTAAGCTACTTAATTTTTTCATTGTTTCCCATCCTTTTTATTAAAGATTTATTTTAAGTAGAAAAATTCAGTCCAAACAAAAATGATAATCATTTTTATTTTAAAGTTGTTGGTATATTATACCATAATACCCCTAAAAAAGTAAAATATAAATTAATTTATTTTTTATTTATTTTACAAATTTTTTGAAATTTAATTTTAAGACTTCATAAAGCCTTTCCAGTATTTTCTCTAAATATTTTATCGGCACAGCTAAATTTATTCTTTCAAATCCATTTTTAGCTAGATTAAAGCTTTTTGTAGGAGCCTTGCCCTTTTTCTGCTTAGGATTGTTTCAAAATCGTATTTCTTTGACATTTTTTTACTTTCTATCTTTAATTATTTCCTTAATTCTGAATTATTCTGTAATCTTTTTAATTTTGCCAAGGCTTCTTGCTCTATTTTACACGTCGGATATCCTTTTAGTGAATCCAATACTTTACCATAATATTCTTTCGCAAGTTCTATATTATTATTTTCTTCATAATAATTTCCAAGGTTGAAAAATGCTAAAGGATTACCCTTTTCAGCTGATTTCAGATAAAGTTCCATTGCTTCTTCTTTATTTCCTTCATCACTATAAATATTAGCAAGGTTATTCATTGCAGTTGTCTCTCCTTTTTCAGCTGCTTTTTTATACCATTTTTTAGAATCTTCAATTCTATTCTGTTCAGAAGCAAAAAGACCTAATTCATACATTGCATCAACATTACCTATTTCAGCCGATTTTTTTAAATACATGTCAACTTCTTCTGTATATTTACCAGTTTCAGAATAAATAAATAATGCATAACTAAACATACATTCGCTATCTCCAAATTCAATTCCTTTCAAAATATATTCTTTGTATTTTTCTATATTTCCTTTTTGTCTATTTATTACTGCTAAGTTATAATAGCATTCCTTTATTCCATATTTTTCAACCAATATTTTCAAATATTTTTCAGCATTATCATAATTTTCATTTGTTAAATAGATGTTTGCTTGACTGTTATAAACATTTATTAATTTTTCAATAGCACTTTCTTTAAGAT
>CAUUWI010000009.1:0-26874 GCA_963548925.1 uncultured Leptotrichia sp.
AGTATGCTATGTTTTCAGAATTGGCACTTAGATTTTTAAAGGAAATTAATTTACAAGCAGATATTTTACACTGTAACGATTGGCAAACTGGACCAATTCCATATTTTTTAAACGTAAGATATAATCATGATCCATTTTACTGGGATATGAGAACGGTTTACTCAATACATAACTTGATGTATCAAGGTAAATTCTCCAAATATTCATTTGAAAGAATGGGATATTACATGGATGACAGACATGACCTGAATTTCATGGAAATTGGAATTGGATACGGAGATGTAGTAAATACAGTAAGTCCAACTTATGCTGAAGAAATAAGATATGCTTATTTTGGGGAAGGATTGGAATGGATTACTAACAGAAAATATATTCACGGTATTTTAAATGGAATAGATACAGATGTATTCAATCCTGAAACAACAAAAGGAATTATTCCTTTCAATAAAGATTCTTTAGACAAAAAAAGAGAAAATAAATATTTGCTGCAGGAAAAATTAGGACTACCAAAATCAGATGTTGCTTTAATTTCAATAATTTCAAGACTTGTAGAAGGAAAAGGACTGGACTTGGTATCAGCGGCACTTGAAAACTTGTTGCAATATGATGCCGTTCAAATAGTGATTTTAGGAAGTGGAGATAAATTCTACGAAGACTATTACAATCACTTAGCTTGGAAATACCCTGATAAATTCAAAGTTTATCTTGGATACAACGGACAGCTTGCAAATGAAATTTACGCAGGAAGTGATATGTTCCTAATGCCGTCAAGATATGAGCCTTGTGGACTTAGCCAAATGATAGCAATGAGATTTGGAACTATTCCAATTGTAAGGGAAACTGGTGGATTAAAAGATTCAGTAAAACCTTATAATATCTTTACAGATGAAGGAAACGGATTTTCATTCACGAATTTCAATGCAGATGATATGTTATTTACAATAAAAGTGGCAGAAGGAATTTACTATGATAGACCTGATATTTGGGAAAAATTAGTAAAAAGAAATATGGATCTAGATTTTTCGTGGGATAGATCAGCAAAAGAATATGTAAAACTTTATGAATTAGCTAAATCTTATTAATTATTTTTAAAAAATAAATTTTGTAAAATAAAATGGAGTAAAACTGTGATGTTGGACTCCATTTTTATAATAAATTATTATTAATTTTATTTACAGAAAATATTCTCTTTTGATTTTATTTTTTATTTAATACTATTCCCTGTTTAAAAAGCGAAAATTATATTAAAATATTAGGCTTTTATCCATTACTAAAAAAGTTTATAATAAGTTCGTTATTTAAATGGGGTTTAGTATAAAATCATATTCAATATCCTAATTTTTACTCTTAATATCTAGTAAAAAAAGTAGAAAAATATGATTAATAGGTGTATAATAGTATAAAATAAAAATTTATAAAACAATAAATTAAATATTGAAAGGGATGAAAGTAATGAATGATAAAACTGGGTTAGTACTGGAAGGTGGAGGACTTCGAGGAATTTTTACTGCAGGAGTGTTGGACTTCTTTTTGGAAAAAAATATAAAATTTGATAATTGCATAGGAGTGTCTGCCGGAGCTTGTCATGCGTGTAGTTATTTGGCAAAACAGCATAAAAGAGCATTTGACGTGTCAGTGGATTATTTGGATGATAAAAGATATTGTACCCTTTATAGTTTAATTAAAACAGGAGATCTGTTTGATGTGGACTTAGTTTATAATGAGATTCCGAATAAACTGAATCCGATTGACAATGAAACATTTAAGGAAAATAAAACAAAATTTCAGGCAGTAATTACAAATTGTGAAACTGGGGAAGCAGAATACCCCGAAGTTAAAGACTTTGACAAAGATACAATTTATGTAAGGGCTTCAAGTTCACTTCCATTGTTATCAAGAATGGTTAAAATTAATGGGAATGTTTATCTGGATGGTGGAGTTTCCGACTCTATACCGATTAAAAAGTCTATGGAAAATGGAAATACAAAAAATGTAGTTGTCTTGACACGTGATAAAAGTTATAGAAAAAAACAAAGTGCATTGGGGAAAATAACAGCAATAAGATATAAGAAATTCCCCAAATTTGTAGAACTTATGAACACAAGATACAGCCGATACAACGAAGTGCTTGACTATATTGATGAGTTAGAAAAAAAAGAAGAAATTTTTGTAATTCGTCCAAAAATAGAATTGACACTTGGGAGAATTGAGAAAAATAGGAAAAAACTTTTAGAAGTGTACAATATTGGATATGAAACGGCGAAAAAAAATTATGGAAAATTGAAAAAATATTTAGAAAAATAATAAATTAAATATTCAATGAATGCATCTTAAATAAAATAAAAGAGGACAAAATGTGAAAAATGAAAAAATCTGGTATGAGCTGGATGCTTTTGCAAAAACATATTCTTCAATAATCAGTGAAGGCAGAACTACATGTTTTAGGCTTTCTGTCTTATTTTCTGAAAATATTGATTTAAAAATTTTAAAAAAAGTGTCAGTTCTTCTTGAAAAAAAATATCCGTTTTATAATTCTGAGCTGAAAAAAGGGATTTTCTGGAATTATTTACAACAGAAAAAGACACATTTTATGATAAGAAAAGAAGCAACATACCCCTGCACAGACATACGAAAGAATAATCCACTTAGAATCATCTATTTTAATAATAAGCTCTCAATAGAAATAGCACATTTTCTGACAGACGGAAAAGGGGCGACGTTGTTTTTTCAGGATTTGATTGAAGAATATCTGGAAGAAAAATATTTTTTTGAAAATAATAGTGAAATTGAAAATAAGCTAAAATTTGATAGAAAAAGTAAAAGAACTAATAAAATAATTGATTTTTCAAAAAAAATGAAAAAAAATGAAAAGAATATTCTACAAAAAACAGAAGGAATGTTTGGGGATTATGATAAAATAGGAAATATTCAAAAAAATGAGTACATTGATTTATATGAAAAATATATGAGAAAAGTGAGCAAGGAAACTACAATAAAATCAGCATTTCATTTGCCGATGAAAATATTGGAGAAGGGACAGTATCATGTTACGACAGGAGAGATTGCTGTAGACGATTTGAAAAAGGAAAGTAAAAAATATGGAACTACAATTGGGAAATATCTTCTCTCAGTTTATTTTAAAATTTTATTAGATAAATATTCACAGGCAAAAAATCCGATTGTTATTGGAGTACCAGTTGATTTACGAAAAATTTTTGAAAAAACGACGTATCGGAACTTTTTTATAAATATAACTCCAAGTGTGGATGCCAGTCTTGGAGCATATTCCCTTTCAGAAATTATCACATATTTGGATAATTATTTTGCCTTAAAAATTACAAAAAAAGAATTTTACAAAAGTATATACAAAGCAATGAATCCAACTAGAAATATAATAATAAAATCCGTTCCATATTTAATAAAACGAATATTTTTTCCATTTATATTTGATTACTATGGCGAACGTGGCTACACAACTGGCTTTTCCAATCTCGGAATTTTTAAAATTAATAAAAAATACGAAAAATATCTAAAAGGATTCCGATTTTTACCACCACCAAGTAAAAGGTGTAAAATAAAAATGGGAGTTATCAGCGATAATAAAAAAGTTTATATAAATTTTGGAAACTTGACAACAAATTATGATATTGAGCGGGAATTTTTTGTTTATTTACGAAAAAGAGGAATAAAATCCAAAATAATTACAAATTATTTTTAAGAAAAAAGGGGGAAAATATGTATTGTATAAAATGTGGCGTAGAATTGGAAGAAGGAGCAAAACGATGTCCATTATGTGAAACACCTGTGCCAAAAATAGAAGGGATGGGAGAAGAATCTATAAATGAATATCCAATTATTAATATAAATTTGTATGAAATGAAAATGAAAAAGGTAAAGAAAACTATATTTCTTTCATTTTTTACAATTTCAATGATTTCAATACTAGAAGTTCTATTTCAAAATTTAATAATGTATGGAGAGGTAAAATGGGGATATTATGCAATTTTCTCAATTTTAGTTTTTGATTTAGGATTGTTTATATTTTTAGATTCTTACCGAATGAGAATAAATTTATTTTTAATTCTGATTGGAGTGTCAGGGTATTTGTATCTACTGGATTTGGGAGATAAAAAATTGACTTGGAGTGTAAATCGTGGGATTCCGATTGTTATAGCATTTTACTTTGTTGGATTAATCTTTTCATTTATATGGGATAAACATAAAAGTGATAGATTAAAAATATTAAATTTTTTTATTTTTTTTGTTGGGATTTTCTTATTAATTTTAGAGCTGATTATAAGCAAAAAAATGACATGGTCAATATTTTCCTCCATACCTCTTTTTATTTTAAGCATAATGTTACGATATGCTTACAAAACTTATAAAGAAGAATTTAGAAGAAGATTACATAGATAAATTTACTAAAAAATATAAGAAACTGCACCTTTATCCCGTATAAAGATTGAGGGTGCAGCATATTTTTTTCTTATTTAATTTTTTTACCTCTATATAAATTATCTAATAATTCATCATTATTTTTGTACTGTTTTATAAGCTCAATCAAATTTTTCATTCCTTCAACTTCCGACATCTCACTAAGCTCTCTACGTAACTTCCATATTTTTTCCAAATTTTCTCTTGGAATCAATAATTCTTCACGTCTTGTCCCACTTTTTAAAACATCAATTGCTGGAAATATTCTTAACTGCTCAAGTGTTCTGCTCAGAAGAATTTCCATATTCCCAGTTCCTTTAAATTCTTCAAAGATAACTTCATCCATTCTGCTTCCAGTTTCAATCAGAGCAGTTGCTATAATTGTCAAACTTCCACCTTTTTTAATATTTCTTGCCGCTCCTAAAAATCTTTTTGGATAATAAAGTGCATTTGGATCAATTCCACCTGAGATTAGTTTTCCACTCGATGGAATTGTGATGTTGTACGACCGTGCAAGCCTTGTAAGGCTGTCCATTAGAATTAGAATATCTTTTCCACGTTCAACTTCTCTTTTTGCCATCTCCAGTACATTTTCAGTAACTTGTGTATGCATTCTTGGATCTTCATCAAATGTAGCTGAATAAACTTCTGCTTCTTTTACGTTTTCCTTAATATCAGTAACTTCTTCAGGTCTTTCATCGATTAACAATATCCATACATCTATTTCTGGATTATATTTTATAATATCATTTGCAAGAGTTGATAAAAGTACAGTTTTTCCTGCTTTTGGTGGTGCAACTATAAGTCCTCTCTGCCCTTTTCCAATCGGTGAAATCAAGTCAATAATTCTTGAAGATGTTTCACCATTTCCTAAATTTAGTTTTTCATCTGGATATGATGGGATTAAATCGTCAAAATATGGTCGTTTTAACGATTTTTCAGGTAAATCTCCATTTACGAGTAATACTTTTAAGATTCCATAATTTTTTTCAGTTCCAATTGGAATTCTTAATTCTCCGAATACAATATCTTCAGTTCTTAAAAAAAATTTTTTTATTTGTGATACTGATACATAAATATCAGGACCAATTGAAGTTTTTCTTAAAAATCCATAAGTTCCTTCACTCATTATGTCTAATTTTCCAAATCCATAAGTTTTTCCATTTTCCTTTCCTTTTTCAATAAGAATAGCATTAATTAACTCAAGCTTCGACATTCCTGAAAATCCTTCGATATTGTATTCTTTTGCTATTTTTTTTAATTTAGTTACATTTTGTTCTAATATTTCCTTTATTATGCTTTCTTCTTCATTTTTATGCTCAAATATAGTTTTCTTATTTAAAATTTCTTCCATTTTATCTTCTTCTGAAACAACTGATCTTCTATCAACTTCATTAATTTCTTTTTGCTCTGTTGTTTTTGGTCTACCTCGTTTTTTCTTAGGTGTCTCAGCCTGTTCCTCCATCTTTTTATCCTTATTTTCAATTTCTATTTCTTTTTTCGTCATTTATTTCTACACCAACTTTCCATATAATGTCCATGTTTTCGCATCATAAATTTTTACATTTACAAATTGTCCTTTTAAATTTTCCTTATTACTTTTAAATAAAACTATTTTATGTGTCGAACTTCGTCCTGTCAGCATTTCAGGATTTTTTCTGCTCGGACCTTCTACAAGCACTTTAATAATTTTCCCAAGATATTTCTGACTTTCTTTCTTTGCCTTCATATTTTGTAACCTCATAAGCTGCTGTAATCTCTCATTTTTTACTTGCTCATCAACTTGTTCACTCATTGTAGCCGCAGGAGTTCCAGTTCTCTTAGAGTACATAAACATAAATGCGTTTTCAAATCCAACTTCGTTTACAACATCCATTGTATCTTGGAAATCTTCATCTGTTTCTCCTGGAAAACCTACAATAATATCAGTCGTAAGCCCAATATCAGGAATTTTTTTCTTAATTTTCTTAGCAAGGGCAATAAATACCTCTTTTGTGTATCCTCTATTCATTGCATCCAAAATTTTTGTAGAACCAGATTGCAATGGTAAATGTAGCATTCTAGCTATTTTAGGATTTCTTGCGATTGTATCTATTACTTCATCACTAAAGTCCTTTGGATGAGGTGAAACATATTTTATCCAGAAATCTCCTTCCACATTTGCACTTTGCTCCAATAATTCTGCAAAATTATCTTGTTTATTTGCAAAATCACTTCCATATGAATTTACATTTTGCCCTAAAAACAATATTTCTTTGTATCCTTTTTTTGTATATTGTTCAACATCCCTAACCACTTCATTAAGTGGTACAGAACGCTCCATTCCACGTACATAAGGCACAATGCAGAATGTACAGTAATTATTACATCCATAAGTTATTGAAATTGAAGCCACAATATCATCACCAAAGTCAGCATCAACCCTAGTTGGCAATTCATCCTCATCATCCACCATAACAATATGCGTTTCTATCCCAGATTCAATTCTTTCTAAAATATCAGGTATTCTTCCTATATTCTGATTCCCAAGTACCAAATCCACGTAAGGTGTCTTTTTAATAAATTCATCTCTCACTTCTTGTGCAAGACACCCTGTAACCCCAATAATCATTTTCCCATCTTTTTCTTCCTTTATTCTCTTTAAGTCGCCAAGTTTTCCATACACTTTAACAGCTGCACCTTCTCTTATCGTACAAGTATTCAAAAATACCAAATCTGTATTTTCAATATCTTCCGTCATGTTATATCCCATTGTCTGTAGCATATGTTTCATTTTTGCACTTTCATTTACATTCATTTGACAACCATAAGTTATTATTGTTGCTCTCTTTTTCACTATTTTCCCTCCAAATTTTTTTATTTTATAAAAGTTATTATTGTCTTGAATAGTTTCTGAATTGCTTATAAAATATTATATGACATTTTACTCAAATAGTTTTTTTTCATTATTCAAGTATTTGATTAAATGTCAAGTTTACTTTTTAACAGTATAATGGTATCATTTTTATTTTATAATTTCAAGAAATTTTTTATATTATATCATTTTCCTAATAAATAAAAAACACTCTAAAAATATAGAGTGAAATTTATTATGAAAAAACTTAATTTTATTATTGGTGCCCGAGGCCGGAGTCGAACCGGCACGATATAAAATCGACGGATTTTGAGTCCGTTGCGTCTACCAATTTCACCACTCGGGCAAATATCCAAATTACTTAATTAGTATAATATATTTTTTTAAATTTGTCAACTAATTTTTTCAAATTTCTTCATTTGTTAATTTGGTGTATCGTAAATCAAGTGTAACAAAAAAAACTACACTTCCTATCTTGTACCCAAGATTTTGAGTGCAGCTCATTTACTTTTCTAACAAATTTAAAATATCTTAAACTATTCTGTATTTCACTATCTTATTCTCGCATCCAAGCACATATATTTCATTATCAATTACACATATTTTTATAATTCTGTCCTTTAAAACTTTTTTCTTTTTCAAAAGATTAAATTTATTATCTGTAATTATTAATTCTCCATTTTCAAATCCGATAAAATATTTACCTTCAAATTCTTCTATATAAGTTATTTTTAAATCTGAAATTTTTATGGAATTATATAATTCCTGATCCAAAATATTCCATATTTCTACTTCTCCATCTTCCGTTCCTGCAAAATATTGAAGTCCAACTATTTTTGAATAAGTGTGATTGTTTTCAGTTTTTATTTCAAATATCTTTTTTAATTTATTTTCAAAAATGCTTATAGTATTTATCTGTTTATAGTCTTCTCTGAACTTGATTATAACATTTTCTCCACTTGTGAAGATTTTATAGTTCCCATTTTTTTTATTTTTTATCAATTTTGTGGAAATTAATTCGTTTGTGTCCACATCGTATGAAAAAAGATTACTGTTTTCAATATATACAATTCTTCCGTTTGTAATAAAATTCATAACTTTTATCACATTGCCCATATCAAAGACAAGTTCCACTATTTTCTTTTTATTTCCGTCACATTTGTAGACTTTCCCATCTGGTGTTGAAACAAAAAACATACTTGAAACAAAAAGCTGATTTTTTTCTTTTATATATTTTATAATTTCACAATTTTTTACTTTCCCGCCACTTTCTTTTTCAAATTTTTTATTTCTATAATATATTAATTTTTGTCCAGTCGTTATAATTCTTTTATTGACAGGCTCGACTCCAAAGTCATTTATTTTCGTTTTATACACAATGTCTTCTTCTAAAATTAATTCCATTTTTCTCCTTGTTTTTTTCTAAACTTTATATTTACTTTTTTAGATTTCCAGCATTTTATTATAGTATATTTTTCAATTTTCATCAATTTTATTTATATCTAAAATATATTAAAAAAAAACCAAATTAATGATTCTCTAGATTTTATTAATTTTTATTAAATATGTATAATATTCAAAATACTCATTAACAGTGGTACAATTAGTATAAACAAAATTGTACTTGTAGTAACCACATTTGTAGAATACCCAATATCTCCCTTTGTTTCATTTGTCAAAATTGGCAAAGCCGCAAATACTGGAGCCGCTGACTGAATTACAAAAGTCTTTGTTTCCAATGGATCAAGTTTTACAAAATGTATTGCAATTTTTAAAAGTAGAATCATAACAATCGAAGAAAATATAAATCTTCCAAGCAAAGCTAAATTTGTATCCAAATCAAACCTGATACTATGAAGCCCCGCATCTGCTAGAACAATTCCAATATAAAGTAAAGCAAGCGGCGTTACAACACTTCCAAGATATTTTGTAGTTTCGATAATTGGAGTTATGACTCTTATTCCTGATAACAGCACAATAAAAGCAATTACAAATGCAATAAGCGGCGGAGATAACAATTTTTTTAAATTAAATCCACCTTTTGCATCTTCGTTATCTTCCATAGGATCGCTTGCCAGAAGCATATATCCCAAAGTCCAGATTGATACGGTATTTGTAATGTAGTACATCAAATAGTATTTTGAAGCTGCTTCTCCAAAAAGTGCCATATTTAATGGGAGTCCAATAAAAATAGTATTTGCATTAACTACCGCATTATAAAATACTCCACGTCGCCCTTCCCGCATTTTTACCAGCTTTATTACAAAAAAAGCTGTAACGTACCCAATAATAACCGAAGCAAATGTAAAAATCAGTCGATTTGACACTTCCTTCAAGGCTTCCATATTCAAATATTTTAAAACTGAATAAAATATTGAACAAGGCAATGCCACATTTGTTATAAGCTTTGATACATTTTCACTAAATGTATGATGAAACCAGTGTCTTTTTTTCAAAATATATCCGATTGCAATCATAACAATTATTGGGAAAATACTTCCCAGTGATTTTAAAAAAATCATTTTTTAACTTTCCTTTCCTTAGTTATAGTCATTACTTCCAATTTTAAGCAATATTTCTTAAATATACAAAAATTTTCTTACAAATTAAAGCAAGGACTCCTAAAAGTCCCCGCACTTCCTATTCTTTTTACAATTTAAATAGCAAATCAGTATATGTAGGAAAATTCCAAAATTCTTCATCAACAATTCTTTCCAAATTATCACAAGGAACTCTTAATGCTTCCAGTCCTGTCACTAATTTTTCTTTTGCTAAATCAGTCTGTTTCTCTAATTTTGATTCATTTTTAACTCTATTAATTTCTTTTTCAAGAGATTTTACTTCTTTTCTTAAGGCAGTAATATTTGCCAAGACTTCTTTTAATAATTCTTCCTGTTCTTTTATAAATGCTTTTCCATATTTTGAATTTTTTTCAATATGGTCAGCCAATAAATTTGCAAACTTTATTCCAGATGGTAAAATATTTTTATTGGCAATATTAATCAAAGTTCTTGATTCAATACTTAATTGTGTTACATATCTTTCAGCATAGGCATTGTATCTTGCAATTGATTCGTGTTCAGACAGCATTCCAATTTCCTGTGTCAGTTCAAGCACATCTTTATCTATCATTTTTCTAAGAGCTGTATTAGAAGTTTCTTCGCTTGCAAGTCCTCTTTTTCTAGCTTCTTTTACCCATTCATCACTATAGCCATTTCCATTGAAAATGATTCTATGGTGTTTTTTATATGAATTTACAATAATTTCATTTATTACTTTTGGTAAAGATTTCTCAGTTGCTTTTTCCAGTTTATCTGCGTATTCAGATAAAACTTTTCCTACCATCGCATTTATGACTGCCGCAGTAGTTGCAGGTGTCGAGCTTGAACCTGGCATTCTAAATTCAAATTTATTTCCAGTAAATGCAAATGGGGAAGTTCTATTTCTGTCGCCAGCATCCATATTGAATGTTGGTAATACGTCAACTGACAAATTTACTTCTGATGATTCAGAAACTGGAGCATCTTTTTTATATGCAATATTGTTAAAAATTGTTGTCAATTCATCTCCTAAAAAAATTGAGATAATTGTCGGTGGAGCTTCATGTCCTCCTAATCTGTGGTCATTTGTAGCAGTCGCTGTCGCATATCTTAACATCGGATAATATCTGTCAACTGCTTCAATTACTGCAGCTACAAAAATTAAAAATTGAGAGTTTGTTTTAGGATCTTTTCCAGGACTGAACAAGTTTTTACCATCATCTGTTCCTAACGACCAATTATTATGCTTTCCTGAACCGTTTACTCCAGCAAATGGTTTTTCGTGAAGCAGTGCCACTAAATCGTGTCTTAATGCTGTTTTTTCAATAGTTTCCATTATTATCTGATTTTGGTCTGAAGCCAAATTTGCTACAGAAAATAAAGGTGCTACTTCAAACTGATTTGGTGCTACTTCATTATGTCTAGTTTTTGACGGAATACCCAGTTTCCATAATTCAACGTCAACATCACTCATAAAATTAATTACTTTTTCCTTAATTTTCCCGAAATAATGGTCGCTCAGTTCCTGTCCTTTTGGTGCAGGCGCTCCAAACAGTGTTCTTCCTGTAAGAAGTAAATCATCTCTTGATTCAAACATATCTTTTTTTACAAGAAAATATTCCTGTTCTACTCCCAAAGTGTTAAATACATGCTCAGAAGTTTTATTTCCAAAAACTCTCAAAATTCTTAGTGATTGTTCACTTATGTATTTCATTGTTCTTAATAAAGGCACTTTTTTGTCCAACGCTTCACCAGTAAAGGAAATAAAGGCAGTAGGAATATACAATGTAACTCCATTTTTATTTTCTCTTATAAACGGATATGAACTTGTATCCCAGATTGTGTATCCTCTTGCTTCAAATGTGCTACGTAATCCTCCATTTGGAAACGATGATGCATCAGATTCACCTTTTATCAAATTTTTTCCAGAAAATTTATAAATAAGTTCTTCACTTTCTGTCGGTTCTAAGAATGAGTCGTGTTTTTCTGCTGTCAAGTCTGTCAATGGCTGGAACCAGTGGCAATAGTGAGTTGCCCCTCTTTTTGTAGCCCAATCTTTTATAGCATTTGCAATAACTTCGGCAGCTCCCTTTGATAATTCCGTTTTACCTAGCTGTGATGCCTTAAATTCCTTAAAAACATCCTTGGAAACTCTTTTTTTCAAATTACTGTCCCTAAAGACATTCTCTCCAAAACTTTTCATAGCGTTTTCCATAAATTTTTACCTCTTTCTTAATTATCATTTTTCATCAAACTGGCTATTACTTTCACCAAATTCATTTTAATACAATTTATTATACAATGTGTAAAAATATAAGTCAAACAAAAATTTTTTCGATATTATTTTACTTTTATTTTATTTAATAAAATTATTTCCCCAGTTCTAAAATATATTTCAATTTTGCTCAAATTTACCTTGTCAGCTGACTTTTATGAATATATCCAGCCGTATTACCTTCATAATTGACCAAATACCAATTCCCCTCTTTACTTACAAATTTTACATTTACACCATCAGGTAATTTTTTCACAATTTTTGAATTTTTACCAGGCGCTTCTCTCACATTAACTGATGTCTTATCCGTTGACCTTGTTACAAATAATGTTCCTTCTAATGACTGAGAATTTTCAGCATTATTCTGATTATCATTTCGTGTTTGTAATTTTTGTGGCTTTACTGATTGTATGGAAGCCATACTTTGCATACTTTGAATCTCCTGCTCCCTTCTCATCCTTTCCTGCTGTTCTTTTCTCAATCTTATCGTTTTATTCTGTGTAGTCACAATGTAAGAATATCCAACAGTCAATAAAATTAGTATAACCATCATTCCAAATATAATTTTTACTACTATATTATAATCTTTTTTCCGCATTTCAAAATATCTCCTGTTTTGTATATAATTTTAAAAATAATATTTTTTTCACTTTTTCACTTTCATAAAACTAACATTAGTATATCATATTTCCAGTTTTTATAAACAAAAAATTTATATTTTTTAATAAAAATATTCACTTTTTCCAAATAAAAAACCCGCTCCTTTAATCAGAACAGGTTTCATAGATGCATTTGTCATTTTTTATTTTTAAAATCTGAATTAATTATTCTCCTTCATTAGTATTAGTATTATCATCATTATTTTGTTTAGCTGGTTTTGATTTTTGTAATTGACTTTTATGAATATATCCTTTGTTTCCTTTAGAATCTTGAACTCTGTACCAATCTCCATTTTTCCCTGTTACTCTCACTTTTTCATTATCGTCTAACTCATTTACTACTGTTGATTTCGAATTTGGATCTTTTCTTATATTTACCAGATCCAAATCTGTTGATTTTGTTATAAGTGTTCTTTCTTTAGTTGGTATTGTTTGATTAGCCGTTTTATTGCTCTTATTAGCATTTGTTCTGTTTACAGTTCTTTGCGGTGTGGTAGCTTGAGCTTGTTGTTGTAATGCTGCTTGCTGTTGCGGATCCGTTATTACTGTTCCATCTGGTAATACTTGTCCAGGTGTTTGCACTGTTGCCATATTTTGAGTTTCTATAAGTTTCTGCTTATCTTCTTCCAATTTTGCTATTTTATTTTTTGTACTAAAAATGAAAAATATTCCCACTCCAAATATTATTAATGCAAAAAAACCAATTACTACTCCCAGTATAATTTTTACTGCTACGTTGTCATCTTGTCTAGCCATTTTTATCTCCTCCTTTAATTTTTAAACTTTTTTCTAAAATGACAAATTAATTATAATAATATTTTATTATTAACTAAACTTTTAATAACTAATTTTATTTCTAAAAATTATCGTATCAATTTGCTTTTATGAATATAACCTTTTCCACCAGAATATCTAACATAGTACCAATCTCCTTTTCTTCCCAAATACTCTACAGATTCCCCATGTGATAAATCATCTATGAGTTCTGATTCTTCATTTGGCTCTAATCTTACGCTGACTATTCCATCTTCATCGCCAGTTGCATCTACACAAAATATTACAGGTTTTGGCGGCTCAGAAATTTCTGTGTTTTAAGTTCTTTTAACTTCTTTTTTTACTGGCTGTGATTGCTGTTGGACTTGCTGTGGCTGTGATTGAGGCACTGTTTGAATTGAAGCCATATTTCGTGTTTCCAGTTGTCTGTTCATTTTCCAATTCTGATATTTTATTTTGTACACTAAGAATATAAATTATCCCAACTGCAAGTAGAATTAATGAAAGAAATCCAATCACTGCTGCTAATACAATTTTTAGTACATTGTTACTATTATTAACATCATTCTGTTCCAACATTCAAATTTCTCCTTTCACCACTACCTCTTTTTAAAAACTAATTTTTTCTGCTTAGTTATAATTCTAATACGTCTTATTCAAGAATTATGACTTCATTTGAAAAGAACTTTTGAATTATAATTAATTTTTTCACTTTATATGTTTTAAACTCTATTAATAGAACTCTAATATATTATACCATATTTTTTGTATTAGACAATATAAGATTTAATAAAATAAATTATATCATAAATTGCATTAATCTAAAAAAATATCAAAATATGTGGTAAAATATTAATGTAAAAAATTATCAAAGGAGTGATTATTATGAAAAAAATAGTAACTTTTCTTTTACTGACAATGTCAATTCAGCTATTTTCCGCCAATTACAAAGTTGTCCTTAAAAAAGGCGTTACTTTATCACAGCAGGAAGTAAATAAGAATAACAAGGAAATTGAGGTTGCAGCTAGAAGGGATTTTGACTTGATTATGAATGCCACTATGCAAGGGACAAATTCTATGGTTTCAGGAATGATAAACGGGCAGATGCCGTTAAGTTCGTCTGATAAAAATATTGAAAAAAAGATGAAATCATTTTACAACGACTTATTTAATATTATGATGAAAAAAAGTAAGACTAATATTGAAAAAATAAGATATGTCACAAATGAGGTTGCAGAAATAACTTTGGAATTTAAAATTCCTAATACAACAGAAAATTTAGAAAAATATACAGAAACAATGATTACTGAACTTTTTTCTAATAAAAATTTAGATAAAATATCAGAAAGCGAGTTTATGGAAAAATTTATGACAAAAATGTTTGACGATATGAAAAAAATGTATGAAAATACAAACAGCTATATGTCTGTAAAAGGAACAATTTATTTGGAGAAAGACAATGGAAAATGGGCAGTTGCTGAATTGGATGAAAAATTAAAAAATTATAGAGAAATGTATAAAATTACAAAAGAATAATTTAATTGTCTTTAGCTTCTATAAGTGGGAACAGTTTACTAAAAAAGGGCTATTAATTTCAAGTAGCCCTGATTTTTTTATATTTACAATACTTTCAAAAAATTTTGAGTTCTTTCATGCTGCGGATTTAGAAATACATCATTAGGATTTCCCTGCTCCACGATTTCTCCATCAGCCATAAAAATTACCCTGTCACATACTTCCCTTGCAAATCCCATTTCATGCGTTACAACAATCATTGTCATTCCATCTTTTGCCAGCGATTTCATTACTTGCAGTACTTCCCCAACCATTTCAGGATCTAGAGCTGAAGTCGGTTCGTCAAACAATATTGCTTCAGGATTCATTGCCAAGGCTCTTGCTATTGCAACTCTTTGTTTCTGTCCTCCAGACAAACTGGATGGATAAAAATTTGCCTTTTCTTCAAGCCCCACTTTTTTTAAAAGCTCTTTAGCCTTAACTTTAGCTTCTTCCTTATTCATTTTTTTCAATGTGACTGGAGCTAAAATAATATTTTCCAAAACTGTTAAATGTGGAAATAAATTAAACGACTGGAAGACCATTCCTATTTTTTCTCTCAATTTGTCAATATTCAAATTTTTATCAGCCACATCTTTATTATCCACAAAAATATGCCCCCCATTAAATTCCTCAAGACCGTTTATACATCTTAGAAATGTACTTTTTCCTGAGCCTGAAGGTCCGATTACACTAACAACTTCCCCTTTTTCTATAGCTACACTTATATCTTTCAAAACAACGTTATTTCCAAATTGTTTTTTTAAGTTTTTTACTTTTATCATACTTTTAGCTTCCTTTCTATTTTTTTGAATAAAGTTGACAGAACTTTGATTACAAGATAGTAAATTAATGCGATAATTAACATTGTTTCAAATGTTTTATAATTAGTTTTGTATGCAATCTGACCTTTTCCCATCAAATCTGCAACTCCTATTATCATCAAAAGTGATGTATCTTTTAGTGAAGTAATAAATTGATTCAAAATTGCAGGTATCATATTTTTTACTGCTTGTGGCAAAATTACTTTTCTCATCGCCTTTCCAAAAGATAATCCAAGACTTCTCGCTGCTTCCATTTGTCCTGAATCAATTGCTTGTATTCCTCCTCTAAAAATTTCCGCTAAAAATGCTCCCGCATTCAAACTTATTATAATAACTCCCGCAATTTCAGGCGACATCTGCTGTCCATTCAAAAAAGCTTTATTTATAATCGGTACAACCCCAAAATAAAAGAATATAGCCTGCACCAGCAACGGCGTTCCTCTTATAAGGTCAATATATTCCTTCCCAATCCATTGTAAAGTTTTAATCAGATAAAAATTAAAGTTCTTCTTTTTCGTAGGCACAAAATTTATATATCCTACACCAATACCAATCAGCACTGCAAAAAATAACGATATTACCGCTATCAGAAGTGTCGTGCCTAATCCAATTAAAAATTCTATTTTATATTCTGATAATATTTCCAAATACGTCTTTAAATAATTTAGCATATTTTTCCCTTTCTAAAATTCAAAAATTTAACTTAAAAAAGCAAATTAGTCCCAAAACTTTATATTTACGCTATGATGTAAAAGAACTTTTTGCTTTTTTATTTTTATTATTTTGTATATTTATCTATTATTTTTTGATATTCTCCGTTTTCCTTTAATGTTTTCAATCCTTTATTGAATTTTTCCATTAATTCTTTATTGTCCCCTTTTTTAACCATAAATCCATTATTGCTGTTATTAAGTTTTTCAGTTCCTACTTTAACATTCAAGTTAGGATTTGTCTTTATTGTATAAGTAATTACTGGATAATCTTCAAATGCCGCATCAGCCTGATTATTTTCTACAGCCTTTAATGTAGAAGCCGAATCTTCATATACTCTTATTGTTGCTTTTCCTTTTAAATTATCTTCAGCATATTTTGCTCCAGCAGTACCATTTTTTACAGCCAGTTTTTTACCTTCCAAATCTTTCACAGTTTTAATATTGTTATTATTTTTATTAACCAACGCCACTAGCCCTGATTCATAATATGGTTCTGAAAAATCAACACTTTTCTTTCTTTCTTCAGTAATACTTGCTCCCGCAATTACCCCATCAAGCTGTCCTGACTGTAATGCTGGAATTAATCCTCCAAAATCCATCGGTTTAAATTCCACTTCAAATCCTTCTAATTTTGCAATTGCTTCCATCAAATCAATGTCAATTCCCGTATATTTATTACCTTCCTTATATTCATATGGCGGAAAACTTGTATCTATCCCTATTGTATATTTTTTCTTTCCACTTGCTGATTTATTTCCACACGCTATCATTAACATCAATACTGTTACCAACATAATTACTTTTAACATTTTAGACTTCATAAAATCATCCTCCAAATTTTAAATTTTATTTCATTTAATTAATCATCAATATCTTGATTTTTTGTTTTTCTTTTTCCTCCTTCCTTACAAAATATCTATAATACAGAAATCGTAGCATAAAAAAAAATTATTGTCAAAATTTTTAAATTTTTCATATTTTTTCAGTTTTTTACTAAATTTTTCACAAACTTTAGAAAAAAAATCTTGTTTTTTCTTTAATTTTGATTGATATTCATCATATAAATGACTTTTTTATTAATAATTCAAATTATAATTTATATTTCTGCATACACATAACAAAAAAAGAGTTATCATTTTTCTGAATTTTATTTTTAAAACGTTCAAAACCATTGCTTATATTAAACCCTATTTAAATAACGAATTTATTACAAACTTTTCCAACAAAGGATAAAAACCTAGTATTTCAAAATAATTAAAATATAATTTTTTTGTTTTAATAAACCGACAGAGCTTTTATTTGTTCAGCTACGATTGTTTGACGACTGAAAGGAGAAGTTTCGGAGTTGGGCAAATAAAAGTCGTAGTCTAGCCATAGGTGCAGGATTTGCGGCAATGAGCAATCCTGCGAAAAAAAAGAAAAAATATAACAAAAATAGTAAAAACTTATTTTTAACTTCATTTTTTCACACTCCTTTTAAATATAATAGAAATTGTTAAAAAAATAAGGCAAGTTAATTTTTGCCTTATAAAAACAGTTTTTTAAAATTGTTTGTCTATTCTTCAAAAAAATCTCCGATTTTTCTGTATTTCTCATATCTTCTTTTTAATAGTTCACGAAGTGAAAACTTATCTATCCGTTTAAATTCCTTTACAACTGCTTCTTTCAGATTCTGTGCCATTTCTTCAAAATTTCTATGTGCTCCACCTAGAGGTTCTTTTATAATTTCATCTATTACACCCAAAGTTTTTAAGCTAATTGCATCCATTTTCAAACTTCTTGCCGCTTCTGCCGCTTTTGTTGGGTCATTAAAAAGAATTGAAGCGCAGCCTTCTGGAGAAATAACTGAATAAATACTATTCTCAAACATTAAAATTGAATCTGCCACACCAATTCCTAATGCGCCTCCACTTCCACCTTCTCCAATTACAACAGACACAATTGGTACACGAAATCCAAACATTTCCGCCAGATTTTTAGCAATTGCTTCCCCTTGTCCTTTTTCTTCGGCTTCAATTCCAGGATATGCTCCAGCTGTATCAATTAATGTTAGAATCGGTAATTTAAAACGTTCTGCCATTCTCATCAATCTTAAAGCTTTTCTATATCCTTCTGGACTTGCCATACCAAAATTTCTAAAAATATTTGAATCTATGTCTCTTCCCTTCTGCTGCCCAATAATCATTATTTTATATCCGTCAATTGATGCCAGTCCACCTATGATGGCATGATCATCTTTTGATAGCCTGTCTCCATGAAGTTCTACAAAATCCTGTGTCAATTCATTGATATAATCTAATGTATATGGTCTTTTTGGATTTCTTGAAATTTGAATTCTATTCCAGGCATCCATTTCATTTTCTTCAAATTCTTTATATTTAGTTTCTAAATTTTTTTCAAGTTCCATTATTTGAGCAGAAAAATCAATGTTTCTTTCAGCGGAAAATCTTTTTAGCTCAGAAATATTTTCTTCCAATTCCTTAATTTCATCTTTTATACTCATATTTTTATCCTTTCATTTGAAAAATTTATTGAAATTTATAATTTACCGTTAGATTAATTTTTCCAATACTTTATAAATTGTTGTTTTCAAATCTTTTCTTTCTGAAATTATATCAATCATTCCATGTTCTAGTAAAAATTCAGCTCTCTGGAAACCCTTTGGCAATTTCTGATTTACAGTCTGCTCAATAACTCTTGGTCCCGCAAAGGCGATTAAAGCATTTGGTTCTGTTATTATTACATCTCCTAACATTGCAAAAGAGG
Source organism: uncultured Leptotrichia sp. (assembly GCA_963548925.1). Classification (GTDB taxonomy): domain Bacteria; phylum Fusobacteriota; class Fusobacteriia; order Fusobacteriales; family Leptotrichiaceae; genus Leptotrichia. Next base: position 19,394 of record CAUUWI010000009.1, read on the forward strand.
CTGTAACTCCACCTGTAGTTGGATCTACAGGAACTGAGATAAAAGGAATTCCCGCTTCATTTAATTTTTTTACTGCACCTGAAGTTTTTGCCATTTGCATAAGTGATAAAATCCCTTCTTGCATTCTGGCACCACCAGAACTTGAAACAATTACAACTGGTATCTTCTTTTTAAGTCCACGTTCCAATGCTCTTGTAATTCTTTCGCCGACAACAGATCCCATACTTCCTCCCATAAAGTTAAATTCCATTGCTGCAATGCTTACTTCTATACCATTAATTTTACCTGTTCCACTAATTACTCCATCCAGCATTCTGCTTTTTTCACGCGAAATTTCCAATTTTTCTTCATAACCAGGAAAAGCTAATACGTTTTTAGAATTAAGCGTCATGTCTTCTTCAAAAAAAGTTTCTTCATCAATTAATAATTCAATTCTTTCAAATGCTGTCAGTCTAAAATAATTTCCACATTTTGGACAAATATTCAAATTATTCTTCAAATCTTCATTGTAAATAATCTCATTACATTGATTACACTTTTTCCATTTATTATCATCTACAATATCAACTGTCAACTTTGATTTAGATGTAAGTGTCGCATATTTATTTTTCGATTTCTTATTTGAAAATAATCCCATTTTTTTCACCTCTTGCTTAAAATTAAATAACAGACGTTACAATACTTTATATAATACCTTATTTTTATTAGAAATAACTTTGTTAATTGTATATTTTTTAAAAAAATGCTCTATCAAAGATTGAAAATTCGTAATTGTCAAAAGAAAGAAAGTAGCAGCAAAGAAAAAATCTATTACTTTTATCCTTTTTTCCATACTTTTTGTCACCTACAATTGCAAATCCCCTGTATGCCAGTTGAGCCCTTATTTGATGTTTTCTCCCTGTTATCAGCTCAATATCTAAAAGAACAATATTTTTATTATTTTTTCCTAATAAATTTAATATTTTTTCTGAATTTTTTAATTTATTAAAATTTATTGATTTAAAATGTGTAATACTTTTTTTAGATTCTTTTGAAATAGGATTTTCTGAGACTATCACTTTGTTTTCTGTTGTTGTTAGGTAATTTTCGATTGTAAAATTTTTTAAATTAAAATTCTGCTTTTCCTTAAATTTATTTTTATTATGTACAATTGCGAAATATTTTTTATAAACTTCGTTATCTCTTATTTTTTGAGAAATATATCGTAAAAACTTTAAATTTTTGCAGCCAATGACAAGTCCTGATGTTTCAAAATCCAGTCTGTTTGCAAAATTAATATTTTCACTTTTATAAATTTCCTTAAAAACTTCAGAAAGTCCGTATTTATGTCCTGTACCTTTATGCATCGGAATTTTTTCCTTTTTATTTACAATAAAAAAATCCTCATTTTCAAAAACAACCATTTTTTGATATTTTTTAAATTCATTTTTTGATATTTCAAATTTTTTTGCTTTATTTTTTATTTTTTCAAATTGTTCTAAATTGTTTTGAAACAAATTTTTTATAATAATTTTATCATTTAGTAAAAGTCTGTAATTTTCTCTTGACTTTTTCCCATTAACTTTCACATCCCCAGTTCTTATCACTCCAAAAATCCTACTAAGTGGCTCATCTTTAAAATTTTTTCTCAAATATCTGTCCAGCCTCATTCCTTCCAGTTCGGAATCTACAATAACTTCTTTTTTTTCCAAAAATTTTCTCCCATTTTAATCACTATGAATTTTTACGCTTTCTATTAATCCTACCATTATAAACGATGCTAAAAATGAACTTCCACCATAACTCATAAATAACAGGGGTTTTCCTGTAACAGGTACAAGTCCGATTGTCATTCCTACGTTTACAATCACGTGCATAAAAATTACTCCTGCCATACCATAAAGTATAAGCCTTCCAAAGTCATCCTGTATAATTCGGGATACCCTCATTATTTCATAAATTAATGCAAAATAGAGAAAGAGGACTAATGAGGAGCCTAAAAATCCTAATTCTTCAGACAATACTGAAAAAATAAAGTCTGTCTGTGCTTCAGGAAGAAATTCTAGCCTACTTTGGCTCCCTTGTAAAACTCCTTTTCCTAATACTCCCCCTGCCCCAACGGAAATTTTTGATTGGATTACGTGCCATCCGCTTCCTTTTTTATCTTTTTCAGGATGTAAAAATGTTTCAACACGTGTTCTTTGATAACTGCTTAGTACAAATCTGTAAACTGGATAAGCTGATAATAGTAAAACAATTCCAATTATCCAGATTGGCTTCATATCAGCTCCATATAAAAATATCATAAACAGGAATGCTGAAACTGTTATTAACGTTGTTCCCAAATCAGGCTGTATCAAAACTAATAAAATAAGTGGCATAGTAGGCAAAATTGACCCAATGATGTCTTTTAGATTGTTAATCCCATTTTTATATTTTGTTACAATCCAATAGGCAATAATTATAATAATTCCCACTTTTACAAATTCTGAAGGTTGCAGCTGAAATGGTCCTAATGCAATCCAACGCTGTGCTCCCAAAGTTTTTTTTCCTGCAAACCGTACAAGCAATAATAAAGTAGCACCGATACCATAAATATGCCAAACATATTTTTTTAAATTTTTATAATCCATATATGATAACATTAAAACTAATATGGAACCAACTACAATCCACAGAATGTTTTTTATGACCATTCCACTTTCTCTTGTTGCACTGTATACAAATACTGTGCTAATTGTTACAAGAGCGTAAACTATTAGTAAAATCATTTTATCCATCTGAAAAATGTTATTTTTTATTTCTTCTATTATTAACTTCTGATTTTGAAACATTTTTTTCTCCTAATTTTTTTAGTTTCCCTAAATTAACCTTTATATTTCTATACATCAATATTCCCTAAAATTGTAACATTTTCTTGAAGATACCTAGTTTTTGCAAAATTATTTATATCTTCAAGTTTTACTGTATTAACTTTGCTTTTTAATTCTTCTGTATCTAAAATTTTATTTTTTCTAATATAATAATTTCCTAAAATTCCCATTCTTGAACGTGGATTTTCCATTGCAAATGAAATTCTGCTCATATATTTATTTTTTGCCTTCTGAAGCTCGTCTTCCCTCACTCCATTTTCTCGCAACTTTTTAAATTCTGAAAGTGTTATTTCTATTGCTTTTTGATAATTTTCTAAATTCGTTCCAATGTATGTCGATGTCAAACCTCCTGAAAGATAATATTGATTATAAGTATAAACAGAGTAAGCAAGTCCATTTTTTTCACGAATTTCCTGAAAAAGTCTTGAACTCATTGAGCCACCAATGATATTTGATAGAATATCTATATATATTTTATTCTCGCTGTTGTAGTCTTCGCTTTGATGGGAAATGCAGATATTAACCTGATTTATATCTTTTGATACAGTTTTTTTTCCACTATTAAATGAAAAATCAATTTTTTCATGTCTATCAATTTTTGTATCCTTCAATTTTCCAAAATACTCGTTTATTTTTTGAATAATTTCATTTTCATCAAAATTCCCAGAAACTACAATCAAAATATTATCCTTTGTGTATCTTTCCATATAATATTTTCTGATTTCTTCTGCTGAAAATCCCTTTACACTTTTTTCTGTTCCAATAATAGGCTTTCCATACTGCCCATTTATGCTATCTGCATAATTTAATTCAAATACCAGATCATCTGGCGAATCATTATACATTTTGATTTCTTCTACAATAACATCTTTTTCCTTTTCCAACTCTTTTTCATCAATTGTAGAATTTGTAACAATATCAAATAAAATGTCTACAGATTTTCCCAAAAATTGTGTCAAGGCGTTTATATAAAAAACTGTTTCTTCCTTTGTTGTATGTGCATTTACATTTGCTCCAAGATAATCAATCTCTTCTGAAATTTCAAAATAATTTCTCGTTGGAGTTCCTTTAAAAATCATATGTTCAAGCACATGTGAAATTCCTTCTTCCGTATCATTTTCATCTCGTGAACCTGTTTTTACAAACACACCAACTGAACAAGTAGAAATGCTTTCCAGTTTGTCAAAAATAACTTCTATTCCAGTATCTGTCTTTATTTTTTTTATCATTTCAATCCTTTCTTTTTTAACAATTTTAGTATTCAGCATCTTTAAATAATTTTATTCCAATTGCCAAAAATATTATTAGCGGAAGGAAGCAGGCAATATAAATTGGAATTGTCCCAGAAACTGCCATTGAGCGTAAAATTGTGCTGACTCCGTAATAAGCATAACCGATTATTACCGACAATCCAATATTTACAGCAGCTCCTCCCCTTACATATCTACTTCCCAATGAAAGTCCAATTAAAGACATCACAAGTGAAGATAATGCAAAAGATATTCTATAATAAAATTCTATTCTTAAATTTAACGAATCTGCTCCGACTCTTGTAAAATAAACTGTTTTTTCACGTAATTCAGGCATTGTTAAATTTTTTGATTTTGCCGGACTTGCCAGAACATTTTCCATTGAAGCGACAAATTTAAATTTTTTTGTATCAAATGGTTTTGTTACATTTGTCTTACTATCGTATTCTTTTAAATCCTTGAAAGTCCACTCATTATTTTTAGGATTAATTTTACCAAAAGGAGAAGTGTATATTTTTTTTATTTCTTTAAATCCATTTTCAAATTTTAAGATAGCAACATAATTCATCGTCCCATTATTTTTATTTGCATGTCCGCTAAAAAGGACAGTCTTTTTATCAATTTTTACAAATATAAATTCCCTTTCTGACCTGACAGGTTCCTGATTATCTATCTTTAATGTTTTCAGATTTTCCTTTTTTGTATTTGATTTTCCCAAATAATCATAATTTAACCAAAACACACCTAGACTTATTAAAAATGAAAATATAATAGGAAACAATGCAATTCTTGAAAAATTTATTCCACTTGTTTTCATTGCGGCGATTTCCAGCTGTTTTGCCATTTTACTTATACAAAGGAGGCTTCCCAGAAGCACTCCAAGAGGGGCAGTATTTGTTATAATTTCAGGTATTCCGTATCCCAAATATTTTAAAGCTTCATGCCCTTTAAGTTTTCCATCCATAAGCCAACCTGTCAAAGTGATACTTTCAGCCAGCAAAAATATCATAAAGAACATCATCATACCTAGAATAAAACTTTTTATATAATTTACAGTTATATATTTATCTAATGTATTCATATTTCCTAAAAGACCCCTTTCATCAGTTTCCTTTATATTTTTTTATTGAAAAAAATATACATAGTATAAATAAAACAAAATTAGGAATCCACATCGCAATGTTAGCTGGCACATTATTTTTCAGCACCATTATTTTTGCATAACTTGCCATTCCTATATAGCCAAATATAACAATTAAACTTATCCCAAAACTTATTCCTCTTCCACTTCTTCTATGTCCTACAGAAAGCAGTACTCCCAGCCAGCATAAAAACGTACTTGCAAGCGGTCCAATAATTCTTTGATATATTTCTACTTGTGCCTTTAATGCTGTTTCTTTTTCTTCAGGTTTTTTTATATTTTTTTTATAAAATTCTTTTAGTTCCTTTAAGTTCATTTCTTTACGGCTTTTTTTCCGTTCCTTCTCTTTTTCCCTGAAGAAAGTAGAAATTGGTATTTCCTGCTCCTGATATTCAGCTGACACCTGATGGTTTCCAGTCTTTTCAAAGGAATATCCTTTTACCTTTTTCAATCTTATAATACCAGGATCAAATTTTGCATTTTCAGCTAAAAATACTATCGGATATGGATTATCTCCACGTCTATTTACAATTAGAAAGTTTTTTGCAGTGGCATTGTCATTATTTACTTCATCTATGTAAAATCCAAATCCTTTTTCCTCATTTGTCAAAAATACTTTTTCTTCTGTAAGTGAACTTGGTCTCGATTCTAAAATTTGTTTTGTCTGAACATTAATATTTTTTAATGCACGCGGATTTACCAAAATTTCAAGCCCTAATCCAATAAGAGTAAGTATCACTCCAAAAATAAATGCCGGTCTAATTATTCTAAAAAGTCCGATTCCAGAACCTTCCATTGCAACAATTTCATTCGTTTCAGAAAGTCCTCCATAAACAAGCATTACTCCAAGAAACGCCCCCATCGGTATTGTCTGCACCAGAACTCCAGGCATCGCATAAATCAGATAGTCAATTATTGATATAAATGGCAAATCACTTGCAAATAACCGTTCCATAACTTCCATTACCACATTCAACATCATAATAAATGTAAATATGCTAATTCCAAATATTGACGGTAAAATAAGTGAATTGTAAATATATCTGTCAATTATTTTCATTTTATCAATTTTCCTTTTTTTATTTTTTTTAATTTACTAAAATTTTTGTATTTAATTAATCTATCATTAATTTTATAAGTTACCAAACATATTTACTATCAAAACAATGTTTAAATGCACTAATTAATAATTTTATTTCTTTCAGATTCATCTGATTTCAAATGTTCATAATTACTAAGTACATTATCTATTACTTGTTTTTCCCGTTTGCTTATAACATATCCTTCTACATCGCTTTTTATAAAGTTTGGAAAAGGATCAGCAAATTTTAATGCGTGCTTTGTCATAAATTGTATGGAAAAACTTTTATCTCTTAACTCCCTTATTCTTCTGCTATATCCAGAACCTGTAATAATGATTATATACACAATAATTGCAACAAAAAATATTTTCATTATGCCAAACATCATTCCATAAAATTTGTCAAATTTTTTCATTTTTATACTTTGTAAAAATTTTCCATTAATTATTAGAATAGCAGAATAAACAATACATTGGATTACAACCATAATAATAAATATTTTTAACTGATTTCTTGGATTAATCCTGTTCGAGTTTAAAAAAAACTTATAAATATGATTTGTTATAAAAATAATAAAAATATATTTAAACATATTAAAAAATTCTAAAGAAAAACCTCTTCTATAGCCAAGAATAATAAATATTACTAACAACACTATAAATCCAATATCCAATATCATTTTTCTTACTCCTGTTTTCCCACATAAATTCTAGGCACTCTTTGACTTATTCCACACATAATTTCATATGAAATCGTGTTACACAGATCAGCAACTTCCACAACACTTATATTTTCTCCAAAAAATTCCACAACATCGCCTTTTTTAGCCATATTCTTCAATTCCTCAGGAAGCAAAACCATAAGCTGATCCATACAGACACGTCCTACAATTTCACATTTATGCCCTTTGTAAAAAACATAGCCTTTATTTGACAAATCACGTCTTACCCCGTCAGCATAGCCAATTGAAACAGTTGCATAAGTTTTCCCAGCTTTTCCTGAATATGTGTTTCCATAACTTATAAAACTATCTTCTTTCAATGTTTTTATATAGCTTATCTTTGCCAAAAGGGACATTACTGGCTTAAATTTATACGGAGCCGTTTCTTCATCTGTAACTCCTCCATAAAGTATAATTCCCACTCTTACAAAATCT